>NZ_CP089095.1:2400000-2708531 GCF_021172145.1 Flavobacterium cyclinae | reverse complement strand
GAATTACGTACATGAAATCTACATCTCGCTTGATAGCTTTGATACGATTTTCTTTCCAAGCCCAAATTTGAGGTGAAATGTAGTAATGTGTTGGAATATTACGCTCTTTTGCCCAAGTTGCAATTCGCATATTAAATCCAGGATAATCGATAAAAATAATCGCATCAGGTTGAAATGCTTCAATGTCTTTTTTGCAGATTTTGATGTTGTTTAAAATTGTTTTTAAGTTCATTACCACTTCAATAAATCCCATGAAGGCTAAATCACGATAGTGTTTTACTAAAGTGCCACCTACATTTTGCATTAAATCGCCACCCCAAAAACGAATTTCGGCTGATGGATCTTTTTCGTATAACGCCTTCATAAGGTTTGAACCGTGTAAATCGCCTGAAGCTTCTCCTGCTATGATGTAATATTTCATTTAATCTTCACTTTATAATTCCCAAGAATTTAATTGTTGTATTGCATGATGTGCTGTTAAATCAAACTGTACGGGTACAATGGAGATATATCCGTTTTCTAACGCCCATTCATCAGTGTCAGTTCCTTTGTCTAAATTGACAAATTTTCCAGTTAACCAATAATATTCTTTTCCTTGAGGATTTGTTCTTTTATCAAATTCTTCTTGCCACATAGCTTTTGCTTGACGGCAAATTTTAACTCCTTTTATTTCTTCTTGACTTAATTTTGGAAAATTAACATTTAAAATTACGCCTTCTGGAACACCTTTTTTTAATACTTTTAATGCAATTTGTTTTATATGAGTTTTGATGGGTTCAAAATTTGCATCCCAACTGTAATCTAGCAATGAAAAACCAATTGCAGGAATACCTTCAATGCCCGCTTCAACAGCAGCACTCATGGTGCCAGAATAAATTACATTTATTGAAGAATTAGACCCATGATTAATGCCTGAAACACATAAATCTGGTTTTCTTTTCAAAATTTCATTAATGGCAATTTTTACACAATCCACAGGCGTACCACTACAACTGTATTCTAGTACCAATTCTTTGTCAATTTTAACTTTTTCGAGTTTTAGAGTATTGTTGATAGTAATGGCATGACCCATAGCACTTTGCGGACTATCGGGTGCTACTACTACCACTTCTCCAATTTCTTTCATTACATCAATTAATGCTCTAATTCCAGGAGCTAAAATTCCATCATCGTTTGTTACAAGTATCAGTGGTTTTGCCATTTTACACATTTTCCGCTAAATTAAATAAATTAAGTTAAAACCTTTTTTTTGTTTGATGATTTTTATGGTATTAACAAAAAATTATAGTAATTTGCATGCTTATGGCATGATTTTTTATGTAATTTAGTTGAAAATTTTTCAATGAAACGAATAGTCGAATTTATGAAAAGAAATTATAAGATTATATTGGTGGTAACTGCTTTATCAGCAATACTTTGGAGTTTTATTCCGCGTGAGAAGAAGGAAGATCCTGAAAAAGATAAATTAATTTTAGAATTATTAACTATGGTTTTAGAACGTGGGCATTATAGTCCGGTTGAAATCAATGATGATTTTTCTAAAAAAGTATATCATAAGTATTTGGAAAATATTGATCCAACAAAACGATTTTTTATTCAAAGTGATATTAATGAATTTAGTAAATATGAAACTTCATTAGATGAGATGATTTTGAGAAAAGATATTTCATTTTTCAATTTGACAAATTCTCGTTTATTACAAAGAATGAAAGAATCAAGAAAAATCTATGAAAATTTATTGAGTAAACCCTTTGATTATAACGTTAAAGAGTCGATAAATATAGATTATGATAATCTTCCTTTCGCAAAAAACAAATCAGATTTAGTAGAAAGATGGCGTAAACAACTAAAACTTTCAACACTTTCTTCTTTAACAGATAAACAAAAATTAGAAGAAGAAAAAAAGAAAGAAAATGCGTCTTATGAAGAAAAATCGTTTGAGGTAATTGAAAAAGAAGTTCGTGAAAGTACTTTAAAATCATTAGATGAATATTTTAATTTCCTTGAAAAAGAATTAACTAGAGATGATTGGTTTGCTATATTTTTAAACTCGATTGTTGAACGTTTTGATCCTCATACCTTTTATTTTTCACCAGAAGATAAAGAGAAATTTGATGTAAGTATGAGCGGAACTTTTCAAGGTATTGGAGCGCGCCTTCAAAAAAAGGAAGCTGGAGTTGAGATTTCAGAATTAATTTCGGGAGGACCTGCTTGGAGAGGAAAAGAATTAGAGGCAGGAGACTTGATTTTGAAAGTGGGACAAGGTAAAGAAGAACCAATTGATATTGCCGGAATGCGTTTGGATGATGTTGTTAAGAAAATCAAAGGACCAAAAGGAACTGAAGTTCGTTTAACGGTAAAAAAAGTTGATGGTACAATTAAAGTAATTTCAATTATTCGTGATGAAGTAGAAACAGAGGAAACTTTTGCTAAATCAAGTGTGGTTGAAAAAGATGGTAAAAAATACGGAATTATTTATTTACCAAAATTCTACATTAGTTTTGAAAATAAAGAAAATCGTGACGCATTTAAAGATGTAGCGGCTGAAATTGAAAAACTTAAAGCTCAAAACATCGATGGTCTTATCATGGATTTACGTGATAATGGTGGTGGTTCACTAGAAACCGTTGTAAAAATGGTAGGATTGTTCATTCCCGAAGGACCAGTTGTTCAAGTAAAGGCACCTCGCAGAAATCCTGAAATATTACCTGATCCAGATAAACGAGTGCAATATGATGGTCCATTAGTGGTAATGATTAATAATTTCTCTGCTTCAGCTTCTGAAATATTTGCAGCGGCTATACAAGATTACAAAAGAGGAATTGTTGTGGGAAGTAAACACTCTTACGGAAAAGGAACAGTTCAAAATGTTATTGATTTAAATCAGTTTATCAGAAGTAGTTCTTTTGGTGATTTAGGAGCGCTTAAAACAACGATCCAAAAGTTTTATAGAATTAATGGTGGTTCAACTCAGCGTGAAGGAGTAAAAAGTGATGTTGTTTTTCCAGACCGTTTTTCTTACTTAGATATGGGGGAACGCGATGAGGAAAGTGCATTGCCTTGGGATAAAATTGAACCCGCTAAATACGAACCTTTACAAATTAATTATGATAATATTATTTTAAATAGTAATAAAAGAATTGCCACTAATACTACATTTAAATTAATTGACGAAAATGCAAAATGGATTTTTGAGCGTAAAGATGAGAAAGTTATTAGCTTAAATTTAAATGATTTTAATAATGAATTAGCTGTTGCTGACGAAAAGTTGAAAAAATTTAAGGCAATTTCTGATTATAAAAACACTTATGAATTTAAATCTTTGCCAGATGAATTAGCTTTGTTTGAAAAAGATACTGTGTTAAAACAAAAAAGAGAACGTTGGCATGAAGAAATGCAGAAAGATATTTATATTGAAGAAACACTAAATATTATTTCAGATATAAAACTGCTGACTAAAGGCAAAAGCTTAACTCAAAAATTGAGTTTGAATTAATTGAAAGTCCCTTTAGAGGGACTTTTTTTAAATACTACCTTAAATACTGATGAATAGAATTAGTTTATTAATACTGTTTGTTACTCTTTTTTCCTCGTGTAATAAATTGGAAAATAAAGAATTTGTGGTACATGAAGAACCAACAAATAGTAGTCTATTTGATTATTTACCAACTTCCACAACAGGAGCAATTTATAGTCACTCGTCTTATAGTTTTTCTTATTCAGAAAATCATGAGCAAAGTGAATGGGTTGCTTATGTTTTAGAAAAGAACGATTTGACAAATTTAAATTTTCAACGCCCTTTTTTTGAGCAAGATCCATTAGTAGAAACAGCTTCTGCAGATTGGAGAAATTATAAAAATTCAGGTTATGATAAAGGACATTTATGTCCGGCAGCTGATAGAAAAAGTTCTTTTTCAGATTACAACGAAACATTTTTTACTTCTAATATTAGTCCTCAAAAACACGATTTTAATTCGGGAGTATGGAATCGTTTAGAAGAAAAAGTAAGGTATTGGGCTTTGAAATATGATGGTTTATATATTGTGACTGGAGGCGTATTAAATGATAATCTTAAATCTATCGGAAAAGAAAAAGTTTCGGTTCCAAAATATTTTTACAAAGTACTTTTAACTAAAGACGGAAGTAGAATGATTGGTTTCTTAGTTCCGCATCAAAAATCAAATCAGCCTTTATATGAATTTACGGCAACTGTAGATGATATTGAAAAAATGACCGGAATTGACTTTTTTCCTAAATTATCAGACACTATAGAAAATGAATTAGAAACAAAATCAGATTATAAAGAATGGAGTTTTTAATTACCATTCATTAACCTTATTGGCATCAAGTTTCACAAAAATAAAAAGCATAATTGTAAACGCCCATAAACTTGAACCTCCGTAAGAGAAAAAGGGTAGAGGTACACCAATAGTTGGGAATAATTTAATAAGCATGGCAATATTTACAAAAAAATGAGTAAATAAATAAGTGGCAACGCAATAGCCATACACCCTACTAAATTTTGTCTTTTGATTTTCTGCTAGGTAGATAATTCTTAAAAATAAGGTCATAAATAATAGGATTACAGTAATGCTGCCTACAAATCCCCATTCTTCGCCAACTGTTGTAAAAATATAATCGGTATGTTGTTCTGGAACAAAACCACCTTTAGTTTGCGTGCCTTCTAAATATCCTTTTCCTAATAAACCTCCAGAGCCAATAGCAATCATTGATTGATTTAAGTTGTATCCTTCTTTCTTCATATCAACATCATCACCAATTAACACATTAATTCGGTCTTTTTGATGCGGTTCTAAAACACTATCATATACATAGCTTACAGAAAAGGCAAATCCTGCCATTGTCAAATAAAGCAATCCATAAACAATGGGATTTCTGGATATTTTTCGATTAAACAAATAATGAATAACCATTATTGCAAAAATGATAGCTACTAAATAAAGGGGTTGAATAACTAATGATAAAAAAAACAATGCTATGGCAATAATTCCTGAAAAAAAGTACCAACTAGGTAATCCTTCTCTATTTAAAACAAAAATTAATGAAACAAATATCATAGCACTTCCAGCATCGGGTTGCATTAATATTAATAAAATAGGGATTGCAATAATGCCTAAACCTACTATTTGATGTTTGGTTAATTTTAAATTAATTTGTGAATAGCTTAAATATTTTGCTAGTAATAATGCTGTAGCCGTTTTAACAAACTCAGAAGGTTGAAATCCAAAACCACCAAATTGATACCAGTTGGTTTGTCCTTTTTTTGTAACCCCAAAAACAAATAATCCTAATAGTAAAAGGATTCCAATGCCATAAAAAACAAAAGATAGTCTTTCAAAAATTTTAGCATCAGTGAATAAAATAATAAAAATAAGAGGAATTGTAAGTCCAATGAATAGCATTTGACGGCCATATATTTGTGTAACATCAAATATGGAGGTTTCTTCTAATGGTAAAGAAGCAGAGTATATAGTCATCCAGCCCATTATTACTAAGACCATGTATAGTAAAACGGTAATATAATCTATTCTATTTCCAACACTTTGATTTTTCATTATGCTTCCTCTTCTTCTTTTTTGGCGTCGCTAATTTCTACTTTAATTTTATTTATTGAATCTTGAATTTTTGACGGGTTTGGTTGTCTCTGGAAGATGATATTTTCAATTTTTTGATACTCAGCTTCTAAACTTCCAGTTAACATTCTAGTTTCTAAGTCTTTTCGAGAAATCTTACCATTGATATATTTTTCTAGCATTAAGGTTGCAATTGGTCCAGCCCAAGTTGCTCCATAACCTGAATTTTCAATAAATACAGCCAAAGCAATTTTAGGATTTTCTCTAGGCGCAAAAGCAACAAATATTGAATGGTCTTTTAATTGATATGTTTTCCCAGCTACTCTTATTTTGTTTTCTGCAGTTCCTGTTTTTCCACATATTTTCATTCCTTCCACTCTAAATCCTGAAGCTGTTCCATAGTTATAAACATCTTCTAAACCTTGTATTATAGGCTCGTAATATTGTTTGTCTATGGTAGTGTAATGTTTAGTGGTGTATTTTTTGTCTAGTTTTTCATCTTTGATGTTTTTAACTATGTGAGGCGTGTAATAATATCCTCTATTGGCAACAGTTGCCATCATATTGGCTAATTGTATTGGAGATGTTAGTACCTCGCCTTGACCAATTGCATTTGATATAATATAAGAACTTCTAATTTTAGCCCCATTATACCATTTCTTATACATTTTTGATGTGGGCACTAATCCTTTGGATCCAATTGGCATATCGGTTCCTAAAAATTGACCAAGTCCAAAACTTTTTACATGATTAGCCCAATTATCCACACTATAATATGAATCTTTGTATTTTTCTATAGTTCTTTTGTAGGTGTTACCAAAATAACTATTACAAGATTTATAAATACCATTATTTAGTTGTAACGTATGTAAACCACAATGACATCCCATAAAGCGCCCAAAATTTGCTCCATGATTACAATAAAAGGTGCTTTGTTCATCAATTACTTCCTCTTGCAATCCAATTAGTCCGGTTATGATTTTAAACGGAGAGCCTGGTGGATATGCAGCTTGAAGTCCTCTATCGTATAAAGGTTTTGCTATAGAATCGTTATATAAAGCAGTGTAGTTTTTAGAGCGCTGTCTTCCTACTAACAATCCCGGATCGTAAGTAGGAGCGGTTACTAAAGCTAAAATTTCACCAGATTTAGGTTCTATGGCAACAATTCCGCCTCTTTTGTTAATCATTAATTCTGTACCGTATTTTTGCAGTTCATAATCAATGGTTAAAGTTAAGTCTTTTCCTTGTTGCGCTATCGTATCAAATTGCCCATTTTTATAAGGACCAATGATTTTATTATGTTTGTCTCGTAGTAAGTATTTAACTCCTTTTACTCCTCTAAGAATTTCTTCATATTGTTGTTCAACGCCTTGTTTTCCAATTAAATCACCACTATTGTAATACTTGTTTTTTTTAAGTATTCCTTCATTAACTTGTGTGATAAATCCAAAAATGTTTGCTCCAAAATCAACTTGGTAATCTCGAAGTGATCGTCTTTGGGTATAGAAACCTTCAAATTTTCTTTCTTTTTCTTGGAATGCGGCATATTCCACTTTATTTAATTGAGATAGAAATACAGAAGGTAACATGGGGCTGTATATTTTTGCCTTTTCTATTTTTTTTATAAAATCTTCTTTTGTGATTTTTAATAAGGAGCAAAATTCAGTTGTGTCGATGTTTTTAATTTCTCTTGGAACCACCATGATATCATATGATGGCTGGTTAGCAACTAACAACTTACCATTTCTATCATAAATATAACCACGCTCAGGAAAATCAAATACTTTTTTTATGGCATTGTTTTCTGATTTAAGTTTTAAAGTTTCATCAATTACTTGTAAGTAAAAAATTCGAACAATAAGAACAATTGATGAAATAATGATTACTGCTGGTAATATAAATTTTCTCATCGCTTACTTGGCTTAATAATAAATAAAGTTAGTAAACAAATAACAAATGTAAATAACGAACTAGATAGGGTTCGCATTAGTACAGTCAAAATTTGATCCAATCGAAAATATTCAAAAAAGAACAAAACAAAATGATGAATAAAAATAGCTAATAGTAACAATGTAATTCGCTCTGGTGTAATTTTATCTGCAATTTTTACGGTTTGGTATTCGTAACTCAAACCAAAAGCAAACTTAAATAACGATGGTCTTATATAAGCTAGAATTAATGATGCCATTGCGTGAATTCCGCCCGAATTACAAAACATATCTAATAAGATTCCCATAGCAAAACTAGCTAAAAGTAATACGCTTTTATTGCTATTTACAGGGTACAATAAGATAAATAACACATACGGATAGGGGTTTAAATATCCTAACAAATTAATATTATTAAATATTAACAGTTGTAGGAATAAAAAAACTACAAATCGGATGCTATTTATTAGACTGTTATTCACGTATTATTTTGGTGCAATTGTTGCTTTTTCTAGTTGTCTTTTTTCTTTTTTTCTTTTATTTTCTATTACATACACATAACCTAGTGCTGTCATGTCGTTAAACAATCTAATGTTTATAGTGTAATAATTGGTTTTTTTGTCAATATAGATTTTATCAATTTTCCCAATTGGTATGTTCTCTGGGAATATTTCAGAATTAGCACCTGTTACAATAGAATCCCCTGGTTTAAATGAGGCTAATCGAGGAACCTCGGTAAGTTGTGCAAATCCAACATTAACGCCATCCCAAATTAAAGTTCCAAAATGTTCTGAATTTTTAATTTTAGCATGGATTTTAGATTTTGTATTTAGTACACTTTGGATTGTAGAATAATTTGGCGATGTTTTTTCAATGATTCCTACCACTCCTTTGTCGTTTACCACTCCCATATCAACTTCAATTCCTGAATTTTTTCCAGAATTAATAGTGATGTAGTTTTCTCTTGTATTGAAAGAATTTTTCACCACTTTAGAAACTACTACATTGTAGTTGTTTAAGTCGTTTCTAAATAAAGTTTTAGAAGTTAAAACAGTGTCTTTTTTATTGAAAAGTAATTGTTTTAGTAAAGCATTTTCTGATGCTAAATCCTTATTTTTTTGTTTTAAACTAAAATATTCATTTACTTCATTCACTTTCTCGTAGTAAGCGCCTGTTATTGCGTTAGCCGAATTCACATATTCACTACGGTGATAGGAATGAGATTTTATAACCAAAGAAAATGAAATGCCCAAAAGCAGCAAAAACAGCAATCGATAGCTGTTTTTAATCATAAAATTAATTATTTGCTGCATGTATTATTTTTATTTTATCAGAATTCCTTTGTACTTGTTGATGTTTTTAAGTGCCATTCCTGTACCTCTTACTACGGCTCTTAATGGATCTTCGGCAATGTAAACAGGTAAGTCGGTTTTAGATGAAATTCGTTTGTCTAATCCTCTTAACATCGAACCTCCACCGGCTAAATAAATACCGGTATTATAAATATCGGCTGCTAATTCTGGTGGTGTTTGCGATAAAGTTTCCATAACGGCATCTTCAATACGTTGGATGGATTTGTCTAAAGCTTTAGCAATTTCTCGATAAGAAACATCAACTTGTTTTGGTTTACCAGTTAACAAATCACGTCCTTGTACTGACATGTCTTCTGGAGCACTATCTAAATCTTCGGTAGCAGCACCAATTTGAATTTTAATTTTCTCTGCAGTTGTTTCTCCAACAAATAAATTGTGTTGGGTTCTCATGTAATAAATTATATCATTAGTGAAAACGTCTCCAGCAATTTTTACCGATTTATCACAAACAATTCCACCAAGAGCGATAACAGCAATTTCTGTTGTACCCCCTCCGATATCTACAATCATATTTCCTTTTGGTTGCATAATATCTAAGCCAATACCAATTGCAGCTGCCATAGGTTCGTGAATCAAATATACTTCTTTACCATTAACACGCTCAGCTGATTCTTTTACTGCTCGCATTTCCACTTCAGTAATCCCAGATGGAATACAGATTACCATGCGAAGCGCTGGTGTAAATAATTTCTTTTTTAACGCTGGAATACTTTTGATGAACAATTTAATCATTTGTTCCGATGCATCAAAATCAGCAATTACTCCATCTTTTAACGGACGAATGGTTTTGATGTTTTCATGTGTTTTACCCTGCATCATGTTGGCCTCTTTACCTACAGCAATAATTTTGCCGGTAATTCGGTCTCTTGCAACGATAGACGGACTATCAATTACAACTTTGTCGTTGTGAATGATTAAAGTATTTGCGGTACCAAGGTCGATAGCGATATCCTCGGTCATGAAATCAAAAAATCCCATAAGTTTGAGAAGGGTTTAGCGTTTTTTGTAAAATAGTATTCAACTCGCAAAATTATAAAAATAATCTGGAATATATACAAATAAAAAGCGCATTAAAAAAAATATTTTAATGCGCTTCCAAAATATGTTTTGTAATTGAAATTCTAGTGTTTGAAATGACGGATTCCTGTAAATACCATTGCCATGTTGTTTTCGTTGCAATAGTTGATACTTAATTCATCTTTTATAGAACCTCCTGGCTGAATTACCGCTGTAATTCCAGCTTTGTTAGCTATTTCTACACAATCTGGGAAAGGGAAGAAGGCGTCACTAGCCATAACCGCTCCGGTTAAATCAAATTCAAAAGAAGTCGCTTTTTCAATCGCTTGTCTTAAAGCATCAACTCTTGAAGTTTGTCCGGTTCCAGAAGCACACAATTGTTTGTTTTTTGCAAATACAATTGTATTCGATTTGGTGTGTTTACAAATTTTTGAAGCAAACAATAAATCTTCAATTTCTTCTTCTGTTGGAACTGCAGTTGTAACCGTTTTTAAATGGTCTTTTGAATCGGAAACATTGTCTTTATCTTGAACTAAAACTCCGTTTAAACAAGTTCTTATAGTAGTTTGAGGTAGTTCAATATCGTTTAAAATTAAGATAATTCTGTTTTTCTTTTCTTCTAAAATATCAATTGCTTCTTGGTCATATGCTGGAGCAATTACCACTTCGCAGAACAATTGATTGATTTCGTTTGCTGTAGCTACATCAATTTTTCCATTCGCAATTAAAACACCTCCGAAAGCAGATGTTGGGTCACCTGCTAAAGCATCTAAATACGCTTCTTTCATGGTGTTTCTTGTTGCTAAACCACAAGCATTATTGTGTTTTAAAATAGCAAATGTTGGATTGTCATTTTTGAATTCGTTCATTAAATTTACTGCAGCATCAACATCTAATAAATTGTTGTATGACAATTCTTTTCCGTGAACTTTAGTAAACATTTTGTCGAAATCTCCAAAGAAAAATCCTTTTTGGTGTGGATTTTCACCATAACGTAATACATTTCCGTTTTGTTCGCTGATTTTTAAAACCGGTTCTTCAAAAACTTGATTGAAGTAATTAAAAATAGCCGAATCATAATGTGAAGAAACATTAAAAGCTCTTGAAGCTAATAATTTTCTGTTTTCTAAAGTTGTAGCACCGTTATTTTCGGTATAGAAATTTAAAAATGGTGCATATTGCTCAACAGAAGGAACAATTACCGTGTCTTTGAAATTTTTAGCAGCTGCTCTGATTAATGAAATTCCACCGATATCGATTTTCTCAATAATTTCTTGTTCGCTAGCACCAGAAGCAACGGTTTTTTCAAACGGATACAAATCCACAATCACTAAATCGATTTGAGGAATGTTGAATTCTTTCATTTGTTCCACATCACCTGCATGGTCTTGACGGTTTAAAATACCACCAAAGATTTTTGGATGTAAGGTTTTTACTCTTCCTCCTAAAATTTCAGGGAATGCCGTAATATCTTCTACAGCTACTACTGGAATACCTAAATCTTTGATAAAAGTTTCAGTTCCGCCGGTAGAATAAATAGTTACATTGTTTAGATGAAGGGCTTTAACAATAGGCTCTAAACCGTTTTTGTCAAATACAGAAATCAATGCCGAAGCAATTTTTTTTGTTGTGTTCATGGTGTTGTGTTGTTATATCTGAATAAGTATCAGATAAATATTGTTGTTTTTCGTGGTGCAAAAGTAGTTATACTTCTTAAAAAAGTCAAACTTTATTAAAAGGTATTTTTTTAAAAAATTGTAACAATTTTATTGTTTACTCTACTTATACATACAAGGTCAGTATTATGCTTTTATATTTACGATTATTTTCAGAAAGTTTCAGTTTTGCCATCAACGCATTGCGTAATAATAAATTGCGTACCCTTTTGTCGTTGTTAGGTGTAACAATTGGTATTTTTTCCATTATTGCGGTGTTGGCTGCAGTTGATTCTATGGATAAAAAAATCAAGGAAGATTTGAGTGATATGGATATGAATACCATTTACTTAATCCGTTTTTCATTTGGACCTTCTGAAGTGCCCAGATGGAAAAGACAACAGTTTCCAGATGTTACTTATG
Source organism: Flavobacterium cyclinae (assembly GCF_021172145.1). Classification (NCBI taxonomy): domain Bacteria; kingdom Pseudomonadati; phylum Bacteroidota; class Flavobacteriia; order Flavobacteriales; family Flavobacteriaceae; genus Flavobacterium; species Flavobacterium cyclinae. The sequence continues at coordinate 2,696,541 of NZ_CP089095.1, read as the reverse complement.
AAGAATACGAATATTTGAAAAGAAGTGTAAACGGAATAGACAAAATGTCGTTTAATTTGTTCACTCGAAATGAAAATATCAAATACGAATCAAAAACAGTCAATTCTATTCGAGTAAAGCCTTCTACTGAAGATTTTTTTGACATTGAACCTGTAAAAATTGATAAAGGTCGTTTGTTTAATGAAGCAGAGTCTAATTCGGGAAGTCCTGTTATTGTAATTGGAAGTGAAGTAGCTACTGGATTGTTTGAAAATAGTGATCCTATTGGAAAAAAAATCCGATTATATGGTCAACGTTTTACGGTAATAGGAGTTTTAAAAAAGCAAGGGCAAGGAATGTTTGGCGATAGTAATGATGTTTCTGTATTTTTTCCAGTTAATTTTTTACGTAAAATGTATGGTGACAATAGTAAAGCACTTACTCCAGCGGTTTTAATTAAACCTGAAAAGGGAATAGATATTGAGGAATTCAAAGCCGAATTACGTCAGAAATTAAGAAATTTTAGAGGGTTAAAAACAGGAGATATTGATAATTTCTTTTTAAATGTTCTTTCTGGATTTACCGATTTTATTGATAATATCATTGGACAAATGAATATGATAGGTTGGATTATCAGTGCATTTTCACTTTTAGTGGGTGGCTTTGGTATAGCTAATATCATGTTTGTCTCAGTGAAAGAAAGAACCAACTTAATTGGAATTCAAAAAGCATTAGGTGCAAAAAATAAATTCATTTTGTTTCAGTTTTTATTTGAGGCGGTAATTTTATCTTTAATTGGAGGTATTGTTGGTATGTTTTTAGTTTGGGTAATTGCTTTAATCTTATCTTCTGCATTGGATTTTGAATTTGTTCTTAGTGCAGCCAATATGCTTTTAGGTTCAGGATTAGCTGCTTTTATTGGATTGGTATCCGGAATTATCCCAGCTATTTCTGCTTCAAAATTAGATCCAGTAGAAGCCATCAGAAGCGGTATGTAATTTTTACTATATTTGGAGATTAATTTCCCAAATTGAAAAAGCAAATCATTAGTATTTTTCTGCTATTCTTATTAATAGCCCCTGCTGTTGTAACCTATTCTTGGCTACAACAACGAAAGCGTGCTGTTAAAAAAGAGGTCAAATGGAAAATGATTGCTGGAATTGATAAAAGCGAATTGGTTATTTTAAAGTTTTCAAATGCAGAAACGCAAAGTAAACTGAAATGGAAACACGCCAAAGAATTTGAATTCAATAACCAAATGTATGATATTGTTGATAAAGAAATATCAAAAGATTCTGTTCAGTATTGGTGTTGGTGGGATTATAAAGAAACGAAGCTAAATAAACAATTGAATGAACTTTTGGTAGGCGTTTTTCAACATGATTCTAAATCTAAAGAAAAGCAAGATTTATTGTTTAAGTTTTACAAGTCGGTTTATTTTCAACCTGTTTTTTCGTGGTTGCCTTTAAATTATAATTGTGTTCTAAATTCATGCGATACTTATTTTAATGACTATCAAGGTTTATTTGTGTTTTCAGAAGTTCCACCTCCCAATTTTCTTTTGTAAATTATTATAATTCATTGCTATACTATTTTATGGCGATGTAATACAAATGTTAATAGTATAAAAGAAATCTTTTAAAAATGAAGAAAATAATTTTATATGCTTTTGTGTTATTACCTTTTTTGGGGATTTCACAAACAGCACAAGATACCACAGTTACAGAATTGAGTGAAGTGGTTATATCTCATAAAGTACCCAAAAAATTTACCGAATTACCTAATCAAGTTGAGGTAATCACGGCAAAACAAATCGATTTTCAAAACTTTCAAACTACAGCTGAAATGCTTTCGAATTCAGGAGCATTGTTTGTACAAAAATCGCAACAAGGTGGTGGAAGTCCAGTAATTAGAGGTTTTGAGGCAAGTAGAGTTTTGCTAACCGTTGACGGAGTAAGAATGAACAACCTTATTTTTAGGTCGGGTCACTTACAAAATGTAATTACGGTAGATGAAAATATGTTGGAAAATGTTGGGGTTTTCTATGGGCCGTCATCTACATTATTTGGAAGTGATGCTTTAGGCGGAACCGTTGCAATGACAACGAAAAGTGCCAAGTTTTTAAAGGAAACCAGTAAAAAGTTTTCAGGAGGAATTAATACAAGATATGGAAGTGTAAACGAAGAAAAATCGGTTGCTTTTCATCTTAATTATGCAAATGCAAATTTTGCTTCGTTGACTTTTTTCTCCTTCAATGATTTTGGAGATTTGAAAATGGGAAAAAAGAAAAATCATAATGGAGATTATTTTGGAGAAAGACCTAATTATGTTTCTACAGTTAATGGTATAGACCAATTAAATGTTAATAGTGATAAATATACGCAAGTGGGTTCGGCTTACAAGCAGTATAATTTCATGCAAAAATTGGCCTATAAAACAAATTCAGGATTTGTGCACGGATTAAATCTTCAATATTCGACAACTTCTGATATCAATCGTTATGATAGATTAACAGAAAAAACAAGTTCTGGATTAAAATTTGCTGAATGGTATTATGGTCCGCAAGAACGATTATTAACAATTTATTCTTTGCAAAAAGATAAAGCGTTTTTGAATAGCGATTTAAAAATGAATGTTGCTTATCAGAATGTAAAAGAAAGTCGTCATAACAGAAGATTTAATAATTACAACTTGCAGCACAATGAAGAAAATGTAGATATGTTTTCGGTTTCATTAGATTTGGACAAAAAATTTACTAAAGGTGAATTGTTTTATGGTTTTGAATCGTATTATGAAACTTTGAAATCTACAGCGTATGCTCAAAATATTAATACAGGAGTTGTAACCAGTATTAATACACGTTATCCAAATGGAGATAACAATATGATGCGTAACGATTTTTATGTTTCTTATAACGAAAAGATGTCAACAAAGACTTTTTGGAATGTTGGAGCAAGAGCAGGGTATACCTCATTAAAAAGTACAATAATTGATAATTCAGTCTTTGCATTACCGTTTGATGAAATTTCTCAAGGTAATTTTACCTATAGTGGGACTTTAGGAATTACGCATAATACTTCAAAAAACTTTGCTTTAAAAGCGAATGTAGCTACTGGATTTAGAGCACCAAATATTGATGATTTAGCTAAAGTTTTCGAATCGGTACCAGGTTCATTAAGTTCTTTAGGGACTTTAATTGTTCCTAATGAAGATTTAAAACCTGAAAAAACAATTACAGGAGATTTAGGAATAGTAGTTCAATCGGATTCAAAAAAAGTAAAATTAGAAAGTACTTACTTCTATACCCGATTATATGATGCCATTGTAACGGATGATTTTACATACAACGGACAAAGTATTGTTTCCTATAATGGATTTGATGCTCAAATCAAGGCCAATCAAAATAAAGGAAAGGCCTTTGTTACTGGATTTTCAACTAATTTAAGTGCTTATATTGTTTCAGATTTGTTGTTTAGTGCAAATTTTAATTACACATTAGGTAGAGTAGTAGAAGATGGTTCTCATAGACCTTTAGATCATATTGCGCCTTATTTTGGGAAAGTTGGATTACAGTATACATACAACAAACTTAATTTAGAAGGTTATATGTTGTACAATGGTAAAAAGGATATTAAAGAGTATTCAACCAGTGGCGAAGATAACGCTCAATATGCGCCAGCAAATGGAATGCCAGCTTGGGAAACCTATAATTTTAAATTAGGTTATCAAGTAATCAATGGCGGAACATTTTTTGCCGGAGTTGAAAATATTTTAGATACTCAATACAGAGTATTTGCATCAGGAATTAATGCTCCTGGAAGAAATATTTATGCTGGAGTGCGTTATAATTTTTAATCTAAAGTTTAGTTCAAAAAAAATCCCGATAGTTTTACAGGCTATCGGGATTTTGATTTTTATCTAATTTCTTGATTTTGGATTAAATCCAAATACAAGTTGATTTTGTTTTTTAATTCTTTTCTGTGAGCGATGAAATCTAAGAAACCGTGCTCTAATAAGAATTCAGAAGTTTGGAAACCTTCAGGTAAATCTTTACCAGTAGTGTCTTTTACAACACGAGGTCCAGCAAAACCAATTAATGCTCCTGGTTCGCCAATGTTGATATCGCCAAGCATTGCATAAGAAGCAGTCGTTCCTCCAGTAGTTGGATCAGTACATAATGAAATATACGGAATTCTTTCTTCTGCTAACTGTGCTAATTTTGCTGAGGTTTTAGCTAATTGCATTAATGAAAATGCCGCTTCCATCATACGAGCTCCACCTGATTTAGAAATCAAAACAAATGGAATTTTGTGTTTAATAGAATAATCAATTGCTCTTGCAATTTTTTCACCTACAACAGCTCCCATTGAACCTCCAATGAAAGCAAAATCCATACAAGAAACTACTAAGTCTTTTCCTTTTGATTTTCCAACACCAGTTCGTATTGCGTCTTTAAGTTTGGTTTTATCCATAACGTCTTTTAAACGCTCGCTGTATTTTTTTGTGTCTTCAAATTTTAATGGATCTTTAGAAGTTAAATTTGCATCTAACTCTGTGAATTCATTATTATCGAATAAAATTTCAAAATATTCTTTACTTCCTATTCGAACGTGGTAATCATCTTCTGGACTTACCCAAAGATTTCTTGCTAATTCATCTTGATCAACAATTTTTCCTGTAGGCGATTTATACCATAATCCTTTAGGTACATCTTTTTTAGCTTCAGTAGGGGTTGTAATCCCTTTTTCTTTTCTTTTAAACCAAGCCATAATTTTGTTTCTTGTTTATTGTTAATGGTTTATAGTTTGTTGATAACAATAAACAACAAACTACAAACAACAAACTTATAAAGTGTTCACGTTATTTAAATCGGCAAAAGCTTGTTCTAATCTTGTGTTGAACGTAACTTCTCCTTCACGAACCCATTTTCTTGGATCGTAATGTTTTTTATTTGGACTATCTGCTCCATCTGGACTTCCAATTTGTGTTCTTAAATAATCAATTTTAGAAGTCATGTAATCTCTGATTCCTTCTGTGAAAGCAAACTGTAAATCGGTATCAATATTCATTTTGATTACTCCGTAAGAAATAGCTTCTCTAATTTCTTCTAAAGTAGAACCAGAACCTCCGTGGAATACAAAATCAACCGGATTGTTTCCAGTGTTGAATTTATTTTGAACGTATTCTTGCGAATTTTTAAGAATTTTTGGAGTTAATTTTACGTTTCCTGGTTTGTAAACACCATGAACGTTTCCGAAAGAAGCCGCAATTGTAAATCTTGGACTTACTTTCATTAATTCTTCATAAGCATAAGCAACTTCTTCTGGTTGAGTATATAATTTAGAGCTATCCACATCAGAATTATCAACACCATCTTCTTCACCACCAGTGATTCCTAACTCAATTTCTAAAGTCATGCCCATTTTACTCATTCTTTCTAAATATTTTTTAGAAATCTCTAAGTTTTCTTCGATTGGCTCTTCAGATAAATCAATCATGTGCGAACTGAATAATGGTTTTCCAGTTTCAGCAAAATGTTTTTCAGAAGCATCTAGTAAGCCATCAATCCAAGGTAATAGATTTTTTGCACAGTGATCAGTATGTAAAATTACTGTTGCGCCATAAGCTTCTGCTAAAGTATGAATGTGTTTTGCGCCAGCAACTGCTCCTAAAATAGCAGATTTCTGATTCTCATTTGACAATCCTTTTCCAGCGTTAAATTGCGCTCCACCATTAGAAAATTGAATAATAACTGGGGCATTTAATTTAGCAGCTGTTTCTAAAACACCATTTATTGTACTTGAACCTACAACATTAACTGCAGGTAATGCAAACCCTTTTTGTTTAGCGTAATTAAAAATTTCTTGTACTTGATCTCCGGTTGCAACACCCGGTTTAATATTGTGACTCATAGTTGTTTGTTTTTGGTTATAGTTTGCAAAAATAATAATTTAAAAAATTAGAACGGATAATTAATACCAAAATTTAGCACTGTTTTACTAAAGTTGACTCCTTTTAACCATCTATCGCCAATTTCTCTGGCAGGATCATAGGCTTTGTAACCCAAGTCAAAACGGAATACAAAGAAATCAAAGTCGTATCTAAAACCAATTCCAGAACCAACAGCTAAATCTTCAAAAGAGCTGAATCCGTTAAAAGTATAGTCTTTGTCAGTAATGTTGTCAAAAACGTTCCAAATATTTCCAATATCGGCAAAGAAAGCACTGTAAAAATTACCTCCTACTCGAAAGCGATATTCTAAACTGTAGGCTAATTTTAAGTTGGCTTCATTAAAATCATTAATTCCTCCACTACGACCAGGTCCTAAACTGTAAGCTTGCCAACCTCTGTTGTCATTAGAACCTCCTGAAAAATAACTTCGAGAAAACGGAATAGATTGTGCATTGCCATAAGGAACTGCTAAACCTGCAAATGCACGCATGGCTAAAGTGTTTTTCTTTCCAAAATCCCAATGTTTTATATAATCTACTTCACCTTTAATGTATTGCGAATATTCAATTCCAAATAAGGTTTTGTTTCCGTTTTCATTTAAAGGTTCGTTCTTGGTATTAGCTATTAGCGACAAAACATTCCCAGAGGATTCTATTTTTGCTTTAATAGAGTAAAAGTTGTTATCTAATAAATTCGCTTTTGTATTTCTAAAAAACGTAATTGCAGATGAAAGGATTAAGTTGTTTTCAATTAATCTTTCTCTTCTTTCCCCAATGCTTCTGATGATTTTATAATCAGGATCAGAAGGTAATAAAGATGTTCCACCGGTTTGAACATCATCAATAAAATTAACAGCACCTTCAGTTGTTAAATTACCATTCTCAAGATTAGTTGGGTCAACATTGTATATTTGAGCTAAGTTGTTTAAGGTGTTGTAGGATGAGGTATAAACATTAAAATAATTTTCTGGATTTAAATTTTTAATGAATTGGATGTTCAATAAATCAAATCGAATGGTATGTTTTTCTTTTGGAATCCAATTATAATTAAATACTCCGGTTAAATTTTCTTTGTCAAGACCAATATTACGCTGGCTTGTTAAACCAATATTAGCATTTGTTGTAGGAAGCATTTCCTTTTTTATTATGCTCTTAGTGTTAATTGGAAAAACAATTCTTGGGAAACTTAGTTTTGCTTCAACACCATATTCTGAAATATTGAAAAAAACATCGTTTGGATTTGCTAAATCTTTAGACGAACCAATGTTTCCTCTTGCTGATAATTCAAATGTTTCGGCTCTTTTAAATAAATTTCTCCAAGTAAAGGCCATTCGGGCACTTATACCAAATTCTTGAATATCTGATGTGGTTACATCAATTGAAGGTTGCCAAATAAATTTTGGTTTACTAATTAAATAAATATTTGCAATTAGTGAAGTTTTTGTTGTGTCATTTTGGTCCTCTATATATTCTATAGTAGGATAATTGAAAACTTTCAAATTACTTAATGATTTTAAAGTCAATGTTCTGTCTTTATCACTAAATAAATTTCCTTTTTCAATAAAAATAGCATTTGTAATCGCCTTTGGTTTATATTTTAACTTTCCAGAACTATAAATAGTGAAGTTTTTATAAGTGGTGCTGTCATTAACTTGATTGCTTTCTTTTTTTGAAGTATTATTCGTAAAAATGTTTACCTGACTAATTTTATAGATAGAAAAAGGTCTCTTTATTAATTCATCATCTTTTTTTACTAGTCGGTCTTCAATTTTAATATTGACATTCATTTTTTGAATGGAATCATTATAAATGGCATCGTATTTAACATTACTTTCTTGAAAATGATATACTCCATTATTTCTTAAATATTGGGTAATTCTTTTTCGTTCGATGTCAAAGTTTGTAAAATTATATTGATCGCCTTTTCTGATGAAACTCTTTTTTTCTTCAAGAGAATAAAGACTATCTATAACAGGGCTTTCAATAAATTTAAAAATTGAATCAATAAAGTAAGGTTTTCCTGTTACAACTTTATATGTAATTTTCCCTCTTCTATCACCCACAGAGTCAATAGACATGGTTACTTTGTTTCTAATGAAACCATTATTATAGTAGAAGCCGCTTAATCGTTCTTTAGATCGTTCTGCTTTTTTTTCATCAATAATTACAGGAGCTTCACCTGTTTCTTTCATGAATTTAGGTAATCCACTCACAAAAAATGAATTTCCTAAACGCTCTACTTGTTTTGCAGAAAGTAATCGATTTAATCTTTTAATTCGATTTGGTTTTTTATTGAGCCAAGCTTGATAGGAAGAATCAGGATTAGGTTTTGCCGCGTTGTAAAGTGTTAATCCAAAAGGATAATTTAAAAATTTTGTATTCGGTTGCTGAACTAGTAAATTATTAACTCGTTCTTCCTTGTTGAGTTTATCATTAATGTAAATCTCATTTTTAACTAATAATTTTTCACTTTCGGGTACACGTTTAACTAACGAACACGAATAAATTATTGTTCCGATTACAAATAATAATGTTATTTTTGATAAATTATTTCTCAAAGCACTTTTTAAAAGTTAGTCAAAAATACAATTTTTATGGTTAGTAAAAACCAAATTAAACTAATAACAAGTTTACAACAAAAAAAATATAGAAAACAAGAACAACTTTTCATCGCAGAAGGGATAAAAGTAGTTCAAGAATTGTTATTTTCTAACTTTGAATTGCTCTATTTGTTTACTACTAAGCAGGATTTTCTTGATGTTTCAAAAGACAAAGTTCATGCCATAACAGATTCAGAATTAAAAAAAATTAGTGCTTTAGCTAATCCAAATACATGTTTAGCGGTATTTAAAATGCCAAACCCTAAAGAATGGAACGAAAATGGATTAATTCTTGCGTTAGATGATGTTCGAGATCCAGGAAATTTAGGCACAATTATTCGTTTATGCGATTGGTTTGGAATTGAAACGTTGTTTTGTTCCGAAGAGTCGGTTGATATTTATAATCCAAAGGTAGTACAAGCTACAATGGGTTCCATTAGTAGGGTAAATATTGTTTATGGTGATTTAGAATTGTTTTTAAAAGAATCTTCGTTACCAGTATTTGGTACTTTTATGGATGGGAACAATATTTATCAAGAAAAATTACCTAAAGAAGGCATTATTGTTATGGGAAATGAAGCCAATGGTATTTCGCCATCAGTTGAAAAATTAGTGTCGCAACGAATTGCTATTCCACGTTTTGGAAATCTTCAGCTTACAGAAAGTCTAAATGTAGCAACGGCAACCGCAATTATTTTGAGCGAATTTAAAAGAAGCTAAGGCTTAATGGAATGAAAAATTAATGAAAAAACCACGTGTTTTCATCTCTTGAACATTTCCAGTCCAAGGGCTATTAGGATCATTATCACGAATTAATTCATCATTCATACTGAATACGCCTCTTATAGAAGGAGAAAAAATAAAATACTCTAAATACAAATCGATTCCAAATCCTACCTCGTAAAAGTTTGTCCATTTTGTCATTCTAAAACGGTTGTTTAGATTGTCATCAGGAGAATTTGCATTACTGCTTAAATTCATGGCAGTTGAAACACCGCCAAGTAAATAAGGTCTTACATTTCCGGTGCGTAAAGCAGAATATTTTAATAAAAGAGGAAAGAATATGTAAGTTGATTTTACTTCTCTTAATCGGTCTACATTATCAGTTATATTTGGATATGTTAAATTTCTTTGAGTAATGTACAAACCCGGCTCAAAACGTAAATCAAAATATTCGGCTAATCTTAAATTTCCAATTAATCCCACATTAAAACCTGTTGTAGTTCCAACTTCAATGTCTTCTGTAACTGATAAATAATCAAATTTAAAATCCAAGCTATTAAATCCTAGATAATACCCCCAATGAACGCGTTGTTTGTTCCAGTTTTCCTTATTGATAATAGGGTCTTTACTAAACATGCCTTCCTGAGCAAATAGTAGAGGTGAAAAAAGTAATAAAAATAAAAACTTCTTCATATTATTTTTTAGATGCTTGATAAATAGTGGCTACTCCAAATGTTTGAGGGAGATGCTTCACGTCTATAAACCCAATTTCTCTCAAAATATTGTTCAAAGCTTCTCCAAAAGGAAAATTTTGTGCCGAAGTGGATAAATATTGGTATGCTTTTTTATCTTTTGAAAATAATTTCCCAATAGTTGGCATAATGAAATTCGTGTATACATAATACCCTTGTTTAAAAGGGAATTGCGTAGGAACCGAAGTTTCTAAAATAATCAATTGGCCGCCTGGTTTTAATGTTCTTAAAATATCGGTTAATCCTTTCTCCAAATTTTCAAAATTACGCACGCCATAAGCAACAGTAATGGCATCAAAATAATTGTCAGGATATGGAATATTTTCGCCATCGCCTAACACCATTTGAATTCTCGAATCCAAGTTTTGAGCAGCAATTTTTTTCTTTCCAATGTCAAGCATGCCTTGCGAAATATCTAAGCCAATAATTTCTGTTGCCGATGTATTGGCAAATAAAATCGCTAAATCACCTGTTCCAGTTGCAATATCTAAAATAGATTTTGGCTGTTTTGCCGAAATCATTTTTAAGATTTTCTTTTTCCATTTGGCATCGGTTCCAAAAGAAATTACTCGGTTTAAACCATCATAATTTTCAGAAATGGTATCAAACATTTGAGCAACTTGTTCTTTTTTTCCTAATTCAGAGTCTTGATATGGCGTAATATTTTTTGACATTTTGCAATTTTTTTCGAACACAAAAGTACTGATAAAAAATCAAATACAATTGTAAAATTCAATTTCAACTTCAAAAATGAAATTAAAGAAATGTTTTTTGAAACACTGATTTAAGAAATTAAAAAAAATCTGTGAAAATCTGTCAAATCTGTGTCATCCGCGTTCTAAAAAAACTATTTTCTACTGTAGGTCAAAAAAGTAAAATCGTATTCGTGTTTTTCGTCTTTGGAATGAAATTCTTCGAAAACTAATTTCCATTTGGTTTCGTCGATTTCGGGGAAAAAAGTATCGGCATTAATGGTAGTATGCACACGAGTTAAATCGATTTTGTCTGCAATTTCGATGGATTGTTTGTAGATTTCGCCACCGCCAATAATGAAAACTTCTTCCTCTTTTGGACATAGATCAATTGCTTCTTGTAGACTACTTGCTAACAGACAACCTTCTGGTGCTTTGTAGTCCTTTTGTCTTGTAATTATTACATGAGTACGATTTGGCAACGGTTTCGGGAAACTTTCAAAGGTCTTTCTTCCCATCACAATAAAATGTCCCGAAGTTAAACTTTTAAAACGTTTAAAATCATCTGGCAAATGCCAAACCAATTGATTGTCTTTTCCTAAAGCGTTGTTTTCCGATGCAGCTGCGATTATGGTAAGCATGTTATATTCTAAATGTGATTGGTATTGCGTACTTTACTTTTACAGGTTTTCCTTTTTGTTTACCAGGAGTCATTTTCGGCAAACGATTTATTATTCTAAATGCCTCGTTTTCTAATAAAGGATGAGGACCTCTTGTTACAATTTTTTCTACTCTACCTTCCTGGTCGATTATAAATTGCACTAGTACTCTACCTTGAATGTTATTGTTTAGGGCTTCTTTTGGATACCTGAAATGTCTTACTACATGTTCTCCTAATTTTGTATTGAAACATTCACGTTGCTCAGCTATAGGAGTGTTTTCACATCCAGGATAAATAGGAGGGGCTTCTAATTCTACAAATGTTAATTCTGAATCTTCTTTTACATTTTCTTTAACAACAGGAATTTGACTAATTTCTTTAGGTTCTTCTTGTCCAAATGACAGAAGTTGGAACATAAAAAACAAGAAAAAGAGTTTCGCTTTATTCATTTTATTGTAATCTAAAAGTTAATGGGAATTGGTAATTTACAGATACTGGTTTGCCTTCTTTGATGCCTGGGTTAAATGTTGGTAGAAATTCTGCGATTTTTAAAGCCTGATTTTGAAGTACTGGATGTGAAAAATAAACTATTATAGTTCTTATTTCACCTTCTTTATTAATTACAAAATTTGTAATGGTTCTTCCTTGAATATCATTCTCCATTGCATATTCTGGATACTTAAAATTTTTCCTTACAACTTTATTAATTATATCATTAATACTTTCAATTGCTTTTTCTTTATCTGCAAATTTTTCTGGTTTTCCACCAAATGAAGGATAAAGATCTAATTCCTCCATTCTATTGGTTTTGTTTTCCTCTCTTTGTCGAATTAATATATCATTAAATTTTATTCCTTCGTAATTGTATTTTTTTAAATCAAATTTTACAGTTAAGTATTCCAAATCTTTACCTTTTTCAAAATTTTCAATTGGAAAAGGTGGAGCTTTTAAAAATAAATTATTTAATAATTTTTTTATGTCTTTATTTTCTTCATTAATTGTTACAAATTGAAATTTCTTATTGCTGTTAATTTTAATTATCCCAACAATAACTCTTTCTTCTTGAGTTAACGAATCATTTATTTGGTTGTATTCGTAATTAAACATTCTTAAGATTCTGTAAAAATTAGAACCAACATTTGTTTTAGAAATACTATCTAAGTCAGAATATAATTCGGAATACTCTTGTGATGTTGTTTTTATGGTAGAAAAACCAATAAATAAAAGGGCTAATACTATTTTTTTCATAATATCTTTTAAACGGCCACAACTCCTTTAATATGGGGATGAGGGTCATACCCTTCTAATGTAAAATCTTCAAATTTAAAATCGAAAATATTTTTAATTTCTGGATTTAATTTCATCGTTGGTAAAGGGCGACACTCGCGCGATAGTTGTAATTGTAATTGTTCGATATGGTTGTTGTAAATATGCGCATCACCAAAGGTGTGGATGAATTCGCCTACTTGTAAATCGCAAACTTGTGCAATCATCATCGTAAACAAAGCATAAGATGCAATATTAAACGGAACACCTAAGAAAATATCAGCACTGCGTTGGTACAACTGGCAACTTAATTTTCCATCCGCCACATAAAACTGAAAAAACGCATGACATGGAGGCAAAGCGGCTTTTCCATTAGCAACATTTTCTGCAAACGAAACTGAAGTATCCGGTAAAACACTAGGATTCCAAGCAGAAACCAACATTCTTCTGCTGTTTGGGTTGGTTTTTAATGTTTCGATTAATTCGGTAATTTGGTCAATTTCTTCGCTGTTCCAATTACGCCATTGGTGGCCGTAAACCGGACCTAAATCGCCATTTTCATCCGCCCATTCGTCCCAAATTTTCACACCGTTTTCTTGTAAATATTTGATATTAGTATCGCCTTTTAAAAACCACAACAATTCGTAAATAATCGATTTTAAGTGTAATTTTTTTGTGGTTACCATTGGGAAACCTTCGCTTAAATTAAAACGCATTTGGTACCCAAAAACACTTAAGGTTCCAGTTCCTGTACGGTCGCCTTTTTGGTTGCCGTTTTCTAATACGTGTTTTACTAAATCGTGATATTGTTTCATGTTATTTGGTAATGGGTAATGGGTTATAGTTGATGGGTTATTGTGTTGCTAAATAATTTATGAAAGAGGTTATTTTCTTTTCTAAAGTTTGTAGCAATATAATTTTTTCCTCGATAATTTCTTCTTTTATTAATTCAACATCTGAACAAAGAATTAACTGGGTTTCTAATTCGTAACAAGAGCCTAGGCTAATTTCTAGGAATCTAGAAAAATCTTTATTTGATTTTTTTGCACAACCTTCAGCTATGTTGGAAGGAATAGAAATTACGCTTCTTTTTATCTGAGAAGTTAAGCCAAATTTTTCTTCATCAGGAATGGTTTTCATTAGAAAATAAATTTCTTTAGCTAAACCTCTTGATAAATACCAAACTTCTAAGTCTCTAAAATTTCTCATACAAATTTATAAAATGTTATTTAACCTATTGCCTATGACCTATTGCCTATAACCTAATTTTATCCAATAATCATTCCTGCAATAGTTGCTGATAGTAATGAAGCTAAACTTCCTCCTAATACAGCTTTCAAACCGAATTCTGATAAGGTTTTTCTTTGGTTTGGTGCTAATGAACCAATTCCACCAATTTGAATTCCGATAGAAGCAAAGTTTGCAAATCCACATAACATATAGGTTGCCATAATTACCGATTTGTTAAATGTGAAATGGACTTCGTTAGCTACGTTTTTCAATTCTGCTAATTGGATATAACCCACAAATTCTGATGCGGCTAATTTGATTCCTAACAATTGTCCCATTAACATCATGTCTTCTTTAGCAATTCCAATTAACCACATTAAAGGCGAAAAGATAATTCCTAAAATAGTTTCTAATGAGAATGATTTATAAGGCGTATTCGCTGCAATAACATCATTTAAGCCTGTCCAAAGTCCGATTTTCCCAAAAGTATAGTTAATCATCGCAATGAAAGCAATGAAAACTAATAACATAGCGGCTACGTTTGCAGCTAATTTTAAACCTTCGGTTGTTCCTGTTGCAATAGCATCTAATATATTGGAACCAATTTTTTCTTTTGTAACTTCAACATCTGTATTGACAGATTCTGTTTGTGGACATAATATTTTTGAAATGATAATAGCGCCAGGAGCCGCCATTACAGATGCTGCTAATAAGTGTTTTGCAAATTCTAATCGCAATACAGGATCGTTTCCGCCTAAAAAACTTATGTAAGCCGCTAAAACTCCTCCAGCCACTGTAGCCATTCCTCCAGTCATTACTAAGAAGATTTCGCTTCGGTTCATTTTTTCTAAATAAGCTTTAATCATTAAAGGAGCTTCGGTTTGACCTAAGAAAATATTTCCAGCTGTTGATAAACCTTCTGCGCCTGAAATATTCATCAATTTCGTTAAAATTGTAGCCATACCTTTTACTACAATTTGGATAACTCCCAAATAAAACAACAAAGATGTTAAAGCAGAAAAGAAAATGATTGTTGGTAATACTTGAAATAAGAAAATAAATCCAAAATTATCTACATTCATCATGCCACCAAGTAAGAATTCGCTTCCCGCTCTAGTGAAATCTAACACCTTTACAAATAAACTTCCAACGAATTCAAATCCGGTTTTAACAAATCCTACTTTTAATACTCCTACAGCTAAAATTAATTGTACACCTAATCCAATTCCTATGGTTTTCCAATTTACTGCTTTTCTATTTGAACTAAATAGGTAAGCAATTCCTAAAAGTGCAAACATTCCTAAAATTCCACGTAATAAACTATGGGTAGAAAACCCTTCATTTGGTTGAATTTTTCCATTAATCACTTCAGCTTTTGTTGCTTTATTTGAAGCAAAAAATGAATAGGCTTTGCCTTTGTTTTTTAAAGTAAGGGTAGAATCGGTTTTGGTTTCAATTACGAAACGTTTTGTTGGAGAATCCGAACCATTTTCAAATAAGAATATAAAATTATCTTGAACTAAATAATCTCCTTTTTGAATTAAGCTGTCTGATGTAATGTTTAGTTCATAGCTACCCCCTTTTAATTCTAAATAGTCTTTATTAGAAGATGAAAGTTGCCATTTTTTCTCAATTTCTTGAGCTGAAGTTGTAAAGCTTAAAAATAAAGCTATTACATAAAAAATATATTTATACATATTATATTCTAAAATTTATGATTCTTTTTTTGAAATTTCGTCTCTGATTTTTGCGGCTCTTTCGTAGTCTTCGTTTTGAACCGCTTCGTCTAATTTTTGGTACAATTCTTTTAAAGAATAGCCTGAATAGTTGTCCGCTGGAACCACAACATCTTCTTCATAAGTCTCGGTTGGAGTTAAAATATTGTCGGTGTCCTCATTTTCATTTTGAGTTTCAGAAGGATTTATGCTAAGATAAATACCTGCTTTATCTAAAATGTTTTTGTAAGTAAAAATAGGAGCATTAAAGCGTAAAGCCAAAGCAATAGCATCTGAAGTACGAGCATCAACAATTTCTTCTATTTTATCTCTTTCACAAATAATACTTGAGTAGAAAACACCATCAACTAACTTGTGAATGATTACTTGTTTTACTACAATGTCAAATCGATCTGCAAAATTTTTAAATAAATCATGTGTAAGTGGTCTTGGGGGTTTAATTTCTTTCTCAAGAGCAATTGCAATCGACTGCGCTTCAAAAGCTCCAATAACAATTGGAAGTTTTCGCTCACCATCCACTTCATTTAGGATTAAGGCATAGGCTCCATTTTGTGTTTGACTATAGGAAATGCCTTTTATAGTTAATTTTACTAAACTCATTTTAATAGGTTAATTATCATACTTCAATTACAAACTTATTATTTGGAATAAAAATTTCACCAAATAAACCTTTTAAGTTTGAAAATCATTTGCTCCAAAAATAAAAAAAAGAGCTATCTAAACAAAGATAACTCTAATTTTAATATAATATATTTTTAAACAGCTAATTTATTACGAGTTGCTCGCTTTGAATGCTTTTAATTTTTCTATTAATTGAGGTACTACCGTGAAAGCATCACCTACCACTCCGTAATCAGCAACTTTAAAGAAAGGAGCTTCTGGATCTGTGTTGATAACTACTTTTACTTTCGAAGAGTTGATACCTGCAATATGTTGGATTGCTCCAGAAATTCCCACTGCGATATACAAGTTAGAAGCTACTGGTTTTCCAGTTTGTCCTACGTGCTCGCTGTGAGGTCTCCATCCGATATCAGAAACGGGTTTAGAACATGCTGTTGCAGCACCTAAAACGGAAGCTAATTCTTCAATCATTCCCCAGTTTTCTGGGCCTTTCATTCCGCGACCTGCAGAAACTACGATTTCAGCGTCAGCAATAGTTACTTTTCCAGTTACTTTTTCTACGTTTTCAACTTTGATTCCGAAATCAGCATCGTTTAATGATGGTGCGAAAGCTTCTTCTGTCATTGCAACTGCATCTTCCACTAAACCGAAAGAGTTTTTAGCAATTCCTAAAACTTTTACTGGAGTTGAAATTTCGGTAATATTGAAAGCTTTGTTTGAGAAAGCAGTTCTTTTCACTTGGAAAGGTGAAGTACTAACAGGTAAAGCTACCACATTTGAAGCATAACCTGCTTCTAAAGTTACCGCAACAAGTGGTGCTAAATATAAACTGTCTGTAGATGAAGAAACTAAAACGATTTGAGTTCCTTCTTTCTTTGCTGCCTGAGCAACTACATCAGCATAAGCTTTTGCACTAAAGTTGTTTAATTTATCGTTAGAAACGTTTAATACTTTGTCTACTCCGTAAGCAGCTAAAGCGCTGTTGTCAGAGTTGTTAATAGTTACTGCTGTAACTGTTGTTCCCATAGAAGTAGCTACTTTTTTTGCATATGAAGCTAATTCTAAAGCTACTTTTTTAATTTTTCCTTCTGCTGATTCAGCATATATTAATATCGACATGATTTTTATGATTTAAGATTAACGATTTTTGATTTTTGATTTATGAAGTTTTCTGTAATCATAAATCTGTGTTCAAAAATCTTAAATTACTTTTGCTTCGTTATGTAATAAGTTAATTAATTCATCCAAATTATCAGCACTTACTAATTTTACTGCTGATTTAGCAGCTGGTTTTTCAAATTTCACTGCTTTGGTTGCAGAAGCGTCTCCTGTTGGTTCTACTAAAGTTAAAGCTTTAGTTCTTGCCATCATGATACCTCTCATGTTTGGAATACGTAAATCTTTTTCTTCTACTAAACCTTTTTGACCACCAATAATTAAAGGTAAACCTGCAGAAACGATTTCTTTTCCACCGTCGATTTCTCTTGTTACTTTAGCTTCATTTCCGTTTACATCAATACCCACACAAGCGTTTACGAAATTGTAACCTAACATAGCAGCCATCATTCCAGGAACCATTCCACCATTGTAATCTAATGATTCTTTACCAGCAATGATTAAATCGTAACCTCCATTTTTAACAACTTCCGCTAATTGTTTAGCAACAAACATTCCGTCTGTAGGATTCGCGTTGATACGAATTGCTTCATCTGCTCCAATAGCTAATGCTTTTCTTAAAGTTGCCTCAGCGTCAGCTCCACCAACGTTTACAACTGTAACATTTGCTCCTTGTTGCTCTTTGAACCAAATGGCTCTTGTTAAACCAAATTCATCATTAGGATTAATCACAAATTGAACACCATTTGTGTCAAATTCACTGTCACCATTGACAAAATTAATCTTTGAAGTAGTATCAGGTACGTGACTGATGCAAACTAATATTTTCATTATTTATATATTTTGTTAGTGAATATTTCAGTCCCAAAAATACAAAATAATTTCTAAAATAAAACTATGCATGCATAATAAATATGATTTTCTTATATAATTTATGTTTTTTTTAAAAAAAGTTTAATTATAAAGAGTTTTTTTAGGGTTTGATTGAATATTTTTAACTCTAAAACGTTTTAGTAGAAAGTAATACCATTTTTTTTAATTAGGAATTAGAATAATTTAATTTTTCTTACTTTTGCCAATCATAATTCAAAGAAATTAATTTCATGAGAACGATACAATTTAGAGAAGCAGTATGTGAGGCGATGAGCGAAGAAATGCGTCGCGATGAATCAATTTATTTAATTGGGGAAGAAGTAGCAGAATACAATGGGGCTTACAAGGCTTCAAAAGGAATGCTTGATGAATTTGGACCAAAACGTGTAATTGATGCTCCTATTGCTGAGTTAGGATTTGCCGGAATTGCCGTAGGTTCGGCTATGAATGGGAATCGTCCAATTGTAGAGTTTATGACATTTAACTTCTCATTAGTTGGAATTGACCAAATAATCAATAACGCAGCAAAAATGCGTCAAATGTCTGGTGGACAGTTCCCAATGCCAATGGTGTTTAGAGGTCCTACAGCTTCTGCAGGTCAGTTAGGTGCTACACATTCTCAAGCTTTTGAAAACTGGTTTGCTAATACTCCTGGTTTAAAAGTAGTTGTACCTTCAACTCCTTACGATGCTAAAGGTTTGTTGAAAGCGGCTATTCGTGATAATGATCCTGTTATTTTTATGGAATCAGAACAAATGTACGGTGATAAAGGTGAAGTTCCAGAAGGAGAATATACAATTCCACTAGGAGTTGCTGATGTTAAAAGAGAAGGTTCTGATGTAACAATCGTTTCTTTTGGAAAAATCATCAAAGAAGCACTTGCTGCAGCTGAAGAATTGGCTAAAGAAGGGATTTCTTGTGAAATTATCGATTTAAGAACAGTTCGTCCTATGGATTATGATGCAATTATTAACTCGGTTAAGAAAACAAATAGATTAGTTGTTTTAGAAGAAGCTTGGCCTTTTGCTTCTGTTGCTTCTGAAATTACTTATATGGTTCAAGAAAGAGCGTTTGATTATTTAGATGCTCCTGTTCAAAGAATTACAACTGCTGATGCTCCAGCACCATATTCACCAACTTTATTAAAAGAATGGTTGCCAAATTCTGAAGATGTTATCAAGGCAGTAAAAAAAGTTATGTATAAATAATAAATAACTTATTATATTTGGAACTTCATCAGTAACTAACTGATGAAGTTTTTTTTTCCCTATGAAGACAAAAATTGTTTTATTTCTTTTATTTCTAAGTTCTATTGTTGTTGCTCAAACAAAAGTAGGAGGAAAGGTTGTGGATGAATTTGGAGAGCCAATCGCATTTGCTAATGTAATTTTTAAGAACTCTAAAGAAGGTGTTATCACAGATGAAAATGGTAATTTTTATTTTGAATCAAAAGAAAATTATTCCACTTTGGTAATCTCATACGTTGGATTTGAAAAAAAAGAAATCTCATTAAAACCGGGTCTGAATAGTGGTTTAAAAATCAAATTAAAATCAGGAACTGAACTAAAAGAAGTGGTAATTTATACTGGAAAAACTTCAAAAAAGAACAATCCAGCTATCGATATATTGCGAAAAATTTGGGAACGTCGTAGGAAAAACGGACTCAAAATGTTCAAACAATATGAATATGATAAGTACGAAAAGGTTGAGTTTGATTTAAATACTATTGATTCTGCCTTTATGAACAGTAAGGTTTTTAAAGGAATGGAATTTGTTTTTGATCAAATTGATACCTCAAGTATTTCAGGAAAAACGTATTTGCCTATTTTCATCAATGAAACGCTAAGTGAAGTTTATGGTGATAACGAGGAAAAAAAGTATAAAGAAATTACAAAAGCTAATAAGAATTCGGGTTTTGGATCTGGTGATGGAGTCAACACTTTTATAAAAGACTTGTATGCTGATTTTGATATTTACGATAATTATCTGAAATTTTTTGATAAAGATTTTGTAAGTCCTCTTTCTAGAACAGGAATCAATGTATACAATTATGTTTTAAATGATAGTATGTTTATTGATAATAAATGGTGTTATAACATTGTTTATTATCCAAGACGAAAAAATGAATTAACATTTAAAGGAGATTTTTGGGTAAACGACACCACTTTTGCTATCAAAAAAATCAATTTAGAAGCAAGTAAAAGCGCTAATATCAACTGGGTTAAGGAAATCTACATAGAGCAAGAATACGAAGTTATGAATGATTCGGTCTTCTTGTTGAAAAGAGATTATATGATGTCTGATTTTAGTTTTTCCAAAAAAGAAGAATCAAAAGGAGTTTATGGTAAAAGAACTACATTGGCTAGAAATCATAAATTCGATATTAAAAAAGAAGATAAATTTTATAAAAAAGAAGTCAATTTTTACGATAACGCTGTATATAATAAATCTGATGCTTTTTGGGAAGAAAATAGATTTGAAGCTTTAAATAAAAATGAAGCAGGAATTTATAAAATGCTCGATACGCTTAAAGAAGTTCCTCGTTTTAAAAGAATTTACAGCCTTGCCTCTATATTAGGAAGTGGATATGTTGAAATTCCAAAACTTAAATTAGATTACGGACCCATATTTTCAACTTTTGGGTATAATGATGTTGAAGGACAACGTATACGTGCTGGTGGAAGAACGTATTTTGGACCAAATGATAAATGGCGAATTCAAGGTTACACTGCTTACGGATTTAAAGATGATCAATTCAAATATGGAATTTCTGGTAGATGGATGGTAAATCCAAACAATCGATTAATTCTTTCCATTGGAAATCGTCGGGATGTAGAACAAATGGGGGTTAGTTTAACTACTTCTAATGATGTTTTAGGTCGTAGTTTTGCGTCTTCTGCATTATTTGCAAGTGGGGTAAATAATCAGTTGACATCGGTTAATTTAACCACATTAGGATTTGAAATTGAGCCATTTAAAAATTTCACATTTCAAACTAATCTAACTTACAGAACATTAAAATCAGCTTCGGGCGAGTTTAGTTTAGATTATTATACCGATTTAACTCAAACGGAAATTAAAAGTGAAGTAAAACAATCTGAAATCAATTTGGTAGCAGAGTTTACACCATACAGAAAAACCGTTGGTTATGGTGTAGATCGATTGGATGTAGATTTCAATTATCCAAGAGTTTTTCTAAGTTATAGTAATGGCTTAAAAGGGGTTTTAGATAGTGATTTTAATTATCAAAAATTACAATTTTATTATCGACAACCAACTTTAATTGGTGGCTTTGGGAGGTTGTTTACCACTTTTGAAACAGGTAAGATTTTCGGAGAGGTGCCGCTAGGTTTGATGGGGATAATTCCTGGAAATCAATCTTGGTTTGTAATTGAAAACACCTATAATTTATTAGATTATTATGATTTTGTGGCTGATGAATATGCATCATTGCATTTAGAACATCATTTTAATGGAAGGTTGTTTTCTAGAATTCCATATTTGCGAAAATTAAACCTACGTGAAATTATAGGAATTAAAGGAGTTTATGGAAGAGTTTCTGAGAAAAATAAAATGCTTAATGCTTCGGGACTAACGTATATAGCTCCAGAAGATATCTATTGGGAATATCATGCTGGCGTAGGGAATATATTTAAAGTATTGCGAGTTGATTTTGCATGGAGAGGGAGCTATTTAGAAATGCCTGATGCTAGAAAATTTGCAGTGAGAGCTTCTTTTGGATTTTATTTTTAAAACTATATTTTTTTTGCAAAACTCTTTTGTTTCTAATGTTTTATAATGGTACCTTTGCACCCGTTTAAAACTATAAAAATGACAGCAGATAAAATTACTACATTTGATGTATTGATTGAGATTCCTAGAGGAAGTAGAAACAAATACGAGTACGATTTTGAATTAAAAAGAATGCGTTTTGACAGAATGTTATTCTCGTCTATGATGTATCCGGCAGATTACGGATTTATTCCTGAAACTTTAGCATTAGATGGAGATCCATTAGATGTTTTAGTTTTAGTAAACGAACCAACATTCCCAGGTTGCGTGATGGAAGTAAAACCAATTGGAGTTTTCCATATGGCAGATGATAAAGGGCCAGATGAAAAAGTAATTTGTGTACCTGTATCAGATCCAATTTGGAACAAATTAAATGATTTAAGCGATGTAAATCCGCACTTAATTAAAGAAATTGAACACTTCTTCCAAGTGTATAAAGATTTAGAGCACAAAAAAGTTGATGTGGAAGGTTGGGGAGATGTTAACGAAGCAAAAGAAATTTTGAGAAAATGTACCAATCGTTTCAATGAACTTGAAAACAAACCAGAAGGATTATTCAGTATTAGATAATCTTCAGGACAAATAAATAAAAGGCAGTATTTTTTAAAAAATATTGCCTTTTTTGTTTTATTTTCTTAATATTACCATAAAATTAACAAACACCAAAACTAAATTATATTTTATGGAATCAATGATGATTTATGTTCCTATAGTCATGGCACTATTAGGATTGGCATTTATGGCTGCCAAACGCGCTTGGGTTCTTAAGCAAGACGCCGGAGATGGAAAAATGAAAGAAATTTCAGATTACATTTACGAAGGGGCTTTAGCTTTTTTAAAGGCAGAATATCGATTATTAGCAGTATTTGTACTTATAGCTAGTGTTGTATTGGCTGGTATTACATTTATACCAGGAGTTAAAACACATTTATTAATAGTTGTAGCTTTCATTTTTGGAGCTATATTTTCTGCTTTAGCAGGAAACATGGGGATGAAAATCGCCACAAAAACAAACGTTAGAACTACGCAAGCAGCTCGTACTAGCTTACCACAAGCTTTAAAAGTTTCTTTTGGTGGTGGAACTGTAATGGGATTAGGAGTTGCAGGTTTGGCTGTTTTAGGTTTAACCGGATTTTTTATCTTGTTTTTCCACATGTTCATGGATGGCGTTTGGACTGATACGGATGGAATGACTGTAGTTCTAGAAACTTTAGCTGGTTTTTCATTAGGAGCTGAATCTATTGCATTGTTTGCTCGTGTAGGTGGTGGTATTTACACTAAAGCTGCTGATGTAGGGGCTGACTTAGTAGGAAAAGTAGAAGCTGGTATTCCAGAAGATGATCCTCGTAATCCTGCAACAATTGCAGATAACGTTGGGGATAACGTTGGTGACGTTGCCGGTATGGGTGCCGATTTATTCGGTTCGTATGTAGCAACAGTTTTAGCGGCAATGGTTTTAGGAAATTACGTAATTAAAGATATGGGTGGTAAAATCGATGATGCTTTCGGCGGAATCGGACCAATTTTATTACCAATGGCAATCGCTGGTTTCGGAATTTTATTCTCTATTATTGGAACCATGTTAGTGAAAATTGCAAGTGATGATGCAAAAGAAGCACAAGTACAAAAAGCATTAAACATTGGGAACTGGGTTTCTATTGTATTAACTTTAATTTCTTGTTATTTCTTGGTTGACTTTATGTTGCCAGAAGTATTAACATTAAACTTCTATGGTGAAGGAGATAAAGAAATCGATTCAATTCGTGTTTTCTATGCAACTATTGTTGGTTTATTCGTAGGTGGAGCAATTTCATCAGTAACAGAATATTACACAGGATTAGGTACAAAACCAGTATTGGCAATCGTACAAAAATCATCAACTGGAGCTGGAACTAACGTAATCGCTGGTTTAGCAACTGGAATGATTTCTACTTTCCCAACAGTTTTATTATTTGGAGGTGCAATTTGGGCTTCTTATGCTTTAGCTGGATTCTACGGTGTTGCTTTGGCTGCATCTGCAATGATGGCTACAACTGCAATGCAATTAGCAATCGACGCATTCGGACCAATTTCTGATAACGCGGGTGGAATCGCTGAGATGAGTGAATTACCAAAAGAAGTTCGTACTCGTACAGATATTTTAGATTCAGTAGGTAACACAACTGCAGCAACTGGAAAAGGTTTTGCAATCGCATCTGCTGCTTTAACTTCGTTAGCTTTATTCGCTGCTTATGTTACTTTCACAGGAATTGACGGAATTAACATCTTCAAAGCGCCTGTATTAGCTATGTTATTTATTGGAGGTATGATTCCAGTAGTGTTCTCTGCTTTAGCAATGAATTCAGTAGGTAAAGCTGCTATGGACATGGTATATGAAGTACGTCGTCAGTTCAAAGAAATTCCAGGAATCATGGAAGGAACCGGGAAACCAGAATATGGTAAATGTGTTGAAATTTCTACAAAAGCCGCTTTACGCGAAATGATGTTACCAGGAATCTTAACGATTGGTTTCCCAATTGCAATTGTATTATTAGGTAAATTAGTTTACGGAGATAATAACCAATTAATCGCTGAAATGTTAGGTGGTTATATGGCTGGAGTTACCGTTTCAGGTGTACTTTGGGCAGTGTTCCAAAACAACGCTGGTGGAGCTTGGGATAACGCTAAAAAATCGTTTGAAGCTGGTGTTGAAATCAATGGAGAAATGACCTATAAAGGTTCTGATGCACACAAAGCAGCGGTAACTGGAGATACTGTTGGAGATCCATTTAAAGATACTTCTGGACCATCGATGAATATCTTAATCAAATTAACATGTTTAATTGGTTTAGTAATCGCTCCAATCTTAGGAGGTCACGGTGCTACAACTGAAAATGGTTCTTGTTGTTCAGGCGATAAAAAAGAAATGGTTTGTACAGATGGAAAATGCGATTTATCTAAATGTGCAACTATGACAAAAGACGAATGTGCAAAAATGTGTGAAGCAAACGGTTGTTCTGAAGAATGTAAAGAAAACTGTATGTCAATGTATGATGAAAACGGAAAATTCATTGGCAAAGAAAAACACGTTCACGGGCCAAATTGCAACCACGGAGATCACCAAGAAATCATCAATATGGACGTAAAAAAAGTTAAAGATGCTGATGGAAAAGTAAAAGCTACAGTAACTTTAACTAAAATGGTTGATGGAAAAGAAATAAAAGAAGAAAAAGTTTTTGAAGGAGACGATTTAGAAGTAGAAGCAAAAATTGCTGAACTAGGAAAATAATCTTTTTCAACACAAATAATGAAAACCGCGCAGCAATGTGCGGTTTTTTTATTTAATTTTAGCCAAACAAACACAACTCCAATGAAATTAAGAATACTGACTTTGTTGTTTTTCTTTTCTATGCACTACGGTATGGCGCAACAAAATCTAAACATAATTCCGAAACCAGAGTCAATTGAAATGCATAAAGGCAGTTTTACTTTGAATAAGGAAACTGTAATACAACCAAATTATAACTTAGTTGAAGCTCAATATCTTCAAAAATCTATAAAAGAACTTACAGGATTAGATTTAAAAATTCAATCTGCGGTAAATAAACCGAATAGAATAGTTTTGGCTCATTCTGAAATTAAAAGGAAAAGTAGTGATGGATATGAATTACTTATTTCTAATAAGAAATTTGCCGCTATTTATGCTAAAACTCCTGAAGGCTTTTTTAATGGTATTCAAACTTTTTTGCAGTTACTTCCGTTAGAAAAAAAAGATAAAATCAGTTTACCTTGTTTATCGATCCAAGACGATTCCAAATTCCAATGGCGCGGCATACACTTGGACGTTTCTCGTCATTTCTTTCCAAAAGAATTCATCAAAAAGTATATCGATTATCTTGCCATGTATAAAATGAATACGTTTCATTGGCATTTAACAGATGATCAAGGTTGGCGTATCGAAATCAAAAAATATCCAAAATTAACCCAAGTTGGTGCTTGGCGGAACGGTTCAATGATTGGACATTACACCGACCAAACTTTTGACGACATTCGCTATGGCGGATTTTACACTCAAGAAGACATCAAAGAAATTGTAGCTTATGCCAAAGAACGCCACATCACCATTGTGCCCGAAATCGAAATGCCTGGACACGCTTTAGCTGCTTTAGCTTCCTATCCTGAATTTTCATGTACGGGCGGACCCTTTGAAGTGGGAAAAACGTGGGGCGTTTTAGAAGATGTTTTTTGTCCAAAAGACGAAACTTTTATGTTTTTAGAAAATATTTTGACTGAAGTTATGGAATTATTTCCTTCCGAATACATTCATATTGGTGGTGATGAATGCCCAAAAGTGCGTTGGAAAAGTTGTCCGCATTGTCAAAAGAGAATCAAAGATGAAAACTTAAAAGACGAACACGAATTGCAAAGTTATTTCATACAACGAATCGAAAAATTTGTCAACAGTAAAGGACGAAAAATAATTGGTTGGGACGAAATTTTAGAAGGCGGATTAGCACCAAATGCAGCCGTAATGAGTTGGCGTGGTACAGAAGGCGGAATCGCAGCAGCCAAACAAAAACATTTCGTAGTGATGTCGCCAGGGTCGCATTGTTATTTCGATCATTATCAAGGCGAACCTAAAAACGAACCGATTGCTTTTGGAGGTTATACCAATGTGGAAAAAGTGTATTCTTTTAATCCAATTCCAAAGGAACTTTCAGAAGAAGAATCGAAATATATTTTAGGTGCTCAAGCCAATCTTTGGACGGAATATATCAACACACCAGAACATGCCGAATATATGCTTTTTCCAAGAATTGCAGCGCTTTCCGAAGTGGTTTGGGGAACATCCAATCCTAATAATTACAAAGAATTCGAAAAACGATTAATTTCACATTTTGAAATCTATGATAAAAAAGGAATCAATTTCAGTAAAGCCATTTTTGAAGTAACTTCAAAGGTACAACCTGCTGAAAACGGAGTAGCTTTCGAATTAAAATCAGCTAATCCAATCGGAATCAAATACACAACCGATGGTTCAGAACCAAATGTGAATTCGATTTCTTACGAAAAACCAATTTTGGTTACTAAAAACCAAACCATAAAAGCGGCTTATTTCGAAAATGGTAAAGCTAAAAGTGCTACTATCGAACAATCGTTTTTTATCACTAAATCAACGGGTAAAAAAATTGAATTGGTACATCAACCGCATGAAAATTATGGAATTGGTGGAAGTTTTACTTTGGTTGATGGTATGAAAGGAAATCCTTCAAAATTTGGTAGAGATTGGTTGGGTTTCTGGGGAAAAGATTTGAATGCGACTATCGATTTAGGGAAAATAGAAACAATCTCAAAAATCAGTATCAATACACTTTCATCAGAAGGAAGTTGGATTTATTATCCTAAAAGCATTAGTGTTTTAGTTTCAAAAGATGGTAAAAATTATATTTCAATTACAATAGTTTCCTCGAAAGAAATTCAAGAAAAGAAAGGAAAAGTTGTAGTTAATTTTGACAAACAAAATGTTCAATTTATAAAAGTCATTGCAGAAAACAACGGAATCATTACAGATGGAAAACCAGGAGCTGGTTCTAAAAGTTGGTTATTTACAGACGAAATAAGTGTAGAATAATGACAAACAGAAGAAATTTTTTAAAAACAACCGCATTAGCAACTGCTGGTGTAGCTTTTCAATCGTTTCAATCGAAATCTGAAGAAAAAGCAATTGAAAACAATTCAGGAAAAGGAACAAGACCAATTGTGCTTTCTACTTGGCGATTCGGAATTGAAGCTAATGAAGCCGCTTGGGAAATTCTCAAAAATAATGGTCGTGCTCTTGATGCAGTAGAAGCTGGTGTAAAAATTCCTGAAGGTGATCCAAATGAAAGAAGTGTAGGTTACGGTGGTCGCCCAGATAGAGATGGTCGCGTAACATTAGATTCGTGCATTATGGATGAATTTTCTAACATTGGTTCGGTAGCGTGTTTGGAACACATCAAACATCCTATTTCCGTTGCAAGAGCTGTAATGGAAAAAACACCTCATGTGATGTTGGTTGGAGAAGGTGCTTTGCAATTTGCCTTATCTCAAGGATTCAAAAAAGAGAATTTGTTAGTTGAAGCTTCCGAAAAAGAATGGAAAGAATGGCTAAAAACAAGTGAGTATTTACCAAAAGCTAATATTGAAAATCACGATACCATCGGAATGATTGCTTTGGATGCGCAAGGCAATTTATCGGGTGCGTGTACTACAAGTGGTATGGCTTTTAAAATGCACGGAAGAGTAGGCGATTCTCCAATTATTGGAGCAGGTTTGTATGTAGATAACGAAATTGGTGCCGCAACCGCAACAGGCCATGGAGAAGAAGTCATCCGAATTACAGGTTGTCATTTGGTGGTGGAATTGATGCGTCAGGGAAAATCACCACAAAAAGCATGTGAAGAAGCGGTAATGCGAATTGTAAAACTGACGCAAAATCGTGGAAAAAATTTAAAAGATATTCAAGTTGGGTTCATTGCATTGAACAAAAAAGGAGAATACGGTTCGTATTGTGTACAAGGCGGATTTAATTATGCTGTTCACGATGCAAGTGGGAATAAATTAATTGACGCGAATTACTTTTTGAAATAATTTTTTGCCACAGAATAATGGATTTTAAGGATTATTTAATCCGTGAGAATTTGTGTAATCCGTGGCTAATATTTGTGACTTATGTTCCAAAATAAAAAAATAGAAATCGCTTGTTTTAATCTTGAATCCGCTCTCATCGCACAAAAAGCTGGAGCGGATAGAGTGGAATTATGTGCAGACATGTTAGTAGGCGGAATAACTCCTGCAATCGAAATAATTCAACTAGCTCGCGAAAATTTGTCAATCGATATTAATGTAATGATTCGCCCTAGAGGTGGAAATTTTGTGTATTCCAATTCTGAATTCGAGCAAATGAAATCGGAAATTGAAATCATCAAAAAGTTAGGAGTCAACGGATTTGTTTTTGGGATTTTAAATGAAGATAAATCAATTAATGTTGATCAAAATAAAGAATTAGTTGAATTTGCAAAACCATTTCCTTGTACGTTTCATCGAGCTTTTGATGAGGTTTTAGATTACGAACAAGCTTTAGAAGATGTTATTTCTTGCGGGTTTTCAACTATTTTAACTTCAGGAACTTTTCCAAATGTGATGGAAGGAAAAGAAGTTTTGAAACAATTGGTTATTCAAGCCAATAATCGAATAGAAATTATGCCCGGTGGTGGATTGCGTTCAACTAATATTTTAGCATTAGACGAAATGGTTAATTCGAATTGGTATCATTCTTCTGCTATTACTGATGGGAGTGAAACAGCTAGTTCAGGTGAAATAATTCAATTAAAGAAAAACTTAAAAATTTAAATGAACTTTCATGCCTTATATGTTTAAAAAAATCTTCGTTTTTATATTCTGTCTAAATAGTTTTTTCATTTTTGGACAAACTTCTTATCGAAATTTGTCAACAGAAAACTGGATATTCTACAAACAAAACGAAGCAAAAAAATATAAAGCAACTATTCCCGGAACAGTTCACACCGATTTGTTTCAAAACCAACTAATTTCTGATCCGTTTTTTGGAGCTAATGAAAAGCAATTACGGTGGATTGAAAATGAAAATTGGGAATATGAAACGTATTTTATGATTTCTGAAGTCGAGCTTAAAAATCAAAATATCGATTTAGAATTTGATGGTTTAGATACTTATGCAACCGTTTTTTTGAACGGAAAAGTTGTATTAGAAGCCAATAATATGTTCCGAAAATGGACCATTTCAGCTAAATCTCATCTAAAAATTGGTGCGAATCATTTAAAAGTAGTTTTTCAGTCAGCGGTTCAAAAAGGAAAAGATGCAGCAGCAAAATTATCGTATACCTTACCAGAAAAGGAACGTGTTTTTGTTCGAAAAGCGCAATATCAATTCGGTTGGGATTGGGGACCACGTTTTGTAACGGCTGGGATTTGGAAAAAAGTACAATTGAAATTTTGGAATTCGGCTAAAATAGAACATGTAAAATATCAACAAAAAGTATTGAATGAATCGGTAGCCAATTTGGATTTTATTTTTACCATTTACGTAGAAAAATCAGGAAAATACCAAATTAAATTAGGTCAAAAACCATTTCCATTTGTGTTGAAAAAAGGACAAAATGTAGTAAAAGTTCCTGTAATGATTCAAAATCCAATTTTATGGTGGTGTAATGGTTTAGGAGTTCCACATCAATATTTGTTTCAATTTACTTTGGAAAAAAACAAAAAGCTAATTGATCAAAATGATTTGAAGATAGGTTTACGAACTATCGAATTAATTCAAGAAAAAGACCACATTGGGAAAAGTTTTTACTTTAAGTTAAACGGAAAATCGGTTTTTATGAAAGGCGCTAACGTGGTTCCGCCTGATAGTTTTTTGCCACGGGTTTCGGACTCCACTTATTTTTCTTTAGTTGAAAATGCTAAAAAAGCGAATATGAACATGCTTCGTGTTTGGGGTGGCGGCGTGTATTTTGATGATGCGTTTTATGAAGCTTGCGATGCTAACGGAATTTTAGTTTGGCAAGATTTTATGTTTGCTTGTTCCATGTATCCGGGTGATGAAAAATTTGTGCAAAATGTAAAGCAAGAAGTGATTGATAATGTAAATCGTTTGCAAAATCATCCAAGCATTGCCATTTGGTGTGGTAATAATGAAAACGACGAAGGTTGGCACAATTGGGGTTGGCAAAAGCAATTCAATTATTCAAAATCGGATTCTAGCCAAATTTGGAACGATTACAAAAAAGTATTTCACGAAATGATTCCGCAAACTTTGGATAGTTTGCTTCCGAAAGAAAAAAATATCTATTGGTCGTCTTCTCCTTCGATAGGTTGGGGAAGAAAAGAAAGTTTATTACAAGGCGATTCGCATTATTGGGGCGTTTGGTGGAGAAAAGAGCCGTTTGAAATTTATGAGAAAAAAGTAGGACGTTTTATGAGCGAATACGGTTTTCAAGGCATGCCCAATTTAGAAACTTTGAAAAAAGTCATGAAAAATGGAGATTTGAATTTTACTTCTGACGCTTTTAAAAATCATCAAAAACACCCAACAGGTTACGAAACAATAAACGAATACATGGCCCGTGATTATGTGATTCCTAAAGACTTTGAAGATTATCTTTATGTTTCCCAATTATTGCAAGCTCGAGGAATGAAAATGGCAATTGAAGCCCATAGAAGAGCAAAACCTAATTGTAAAGGAACCTTATATTGGCAACTAAATGATTGTTGGCCCGTTACTTCTTGGAGTTCGGTAGATTATTATGGAAACTGGAAAGCCTTTCATTATCAAGTAAAAAGAAGTTTTGAAAATCTGATTTTGTCAGTTGAGAAACATAATAGTGATATTTATAAGTTTTTTGTTATCAATGATGGAATGCAAAATTATGCAGGAGAATTAAAAGCGGAAGTTAGAAATTTTCAAGGTCAATTATTATGGGAGAAAAAATCGTATTGTGCTTCAGAGGCTAATTCAAATGTAACGGCAGTCTTATTACCATTTGTGCCTTTAAAGGAAATTGATACGCAAAATTCTTATTTAAAGTTAGCATACATTTCAGATGATAATCATTTTGAAAGTGTTTTCTTTTTTGAAAAACCTAAAGATTTGAAACTTCAAAAACCCAATATTAAAATCAAAAGTATTGATGAATTAACTATTGAAATTTCCTCTGATGTTTTAGCTAAAGATGTTTTTTTATCTTCTGAAATCAATACTTTTTTTGAGGATAATTATTTTGATTTGCTACCAAATGAAAAGCGAATTATCAAATTGTCAAAAGCTGTAAAAGAGATAAAAGTAAAATCGTTATTTGATACTTTATGAAAAAAAATCCTCAAATGAATTTCAGTTGAGGATTTTTTTTATTTATGTTTTCCAACTTCCCAGCCAGTTTTTCCTAAATATTTCTCAGCACTTTCAATAGCTCCATCTTCGACTACAGTTCCCATAGAATCATTCCAGCGGTTCAGATATCCGAATAATGAAATTACGCCAAGCATTTCTACTATATCGCCTTCTGTCCAATACTTGTAAAGTTCTGTTTTAATTGCTTCGTCAACAGCATTAGGAATAACAGATGCTGATAAAGCAAAATGTAAAGCGGCTCTTTCCGCATCAGAAAAAGCAGGATGTGTTTTATATTCCCAAATATTATTTAATTTCTCTTGTTCAGCGCCATATCTTTCTGCGGCTCTGATAGTATGTGCTTGACAATATCTACATCCGGTTGCATTGCTTGTAACCCAGCCAATCATTCTTTTTAAAGCAGATGTTACATTTCCTTTGTTTTCCATTACGGCCATATTCAATTGAATGAAGGCTTTAGAAATTGCAGGACGATGTTGCATGGTTAAAACCGAATTCGGGCAAAAACCAAGTGTTTCGTTGAAAAATTCTGCAAGTTTTTTAGTTTCTTCGTCGTGATCAGGCGGAAGAGGAGTTACTAGTGGCATAGATATTTATTAAAATAATCCGTTTAATTCAGCGTCAATTCGATTGATAATCATTCCTAAATCTTCTGGATTGTTTACAAAATCAATATTATCAACATCAATGATTACTAATTTTCCTTTGTTATAGGTTTGAATCCAAGCTTCGTATCTTTCGTTCAATCGACTTAAATAGTCAATCGAAATCGAATTTTCGTAATCTCTTCCTCTTTTATGAATTTGACTAACTAAATTTGGAATCGAACTTCTTAAATAAATCAACAAATCTGGTGAACCTACTAAACTTTCCATCAATTCGAAAAGTGATGTGTAATTGTTATAATCTCTATTCGACATCAATCCCATTGCATGAAGATTGGGTGCAAAAATATGTGCATCTTCATAAATGGTTCGGTCTTGAATAATGTTTTTACCACTTTCACGTATTTGCAATACTTGACGAAAACGACTGTTCAAGAAATAAATTTGCAAATTAAAACTCCAACGCTCCATTTGATGGTAGAAATCATCTAAATACGGATTATCAACCACATCTTCAAAATGCGGTTCCCATTTAAAATGTTTGGCTAATAATCGGGTTAATGTTGTTTTTCCTGCTCCAATATTTCCTGCTACTGCTATGTGCATTATGGTAAAATTATTTTATAATTAGTAATTTCATTTTGCGTAAAAATAGATAAAATTCCATCTTTAAAGAAAAATTTTGATATGATTTTTTCTTCAATTGCTATTTTACTACTTTTTTTAGTTTTTAAATTATATGAAAATAATTGATTCTCTACGACATATATAGAATGACCATTTTTTGTTAGTTGAACACTATCAAACTTAGGGTGATTTGATATTTTTTCGATGGCTCCAAATATAGAAATACGAAATAAATCTAAATTCGTATCCATCCAATATAAATGGGTGTAATCAGATTCGTAATGTAAAATTGGATTTTCAAGCATAGTAGAAATCCATTTGGTTGTATTGGTATTTACATTGTATAATCCAATTTTTGAAGAAATGCTATCGTATATCCAAATTTGGTTTTGTGAAGACAATGCAACCGCTTCAATGGTTAGTGGAGTTGTGTGTAAATTAAAATCTATTTTTTTTATTTCATTTAGTTGATTATCAAGAAGGATAACAGTATTAAAATTTTTATAAAAAACGACAATTTGGAGTGGGTTTTGAAAGTCGACATTAGTAATTTTTCCTAAACTTAGGTTGTTATATTGATAGATTGTGCTATCGCTATTTTTTGTAAGAATGTTATTTTTTAAGGTATACAGGTTGTTTTGATTGTCAAAACCTAAAAAGTGATAACAAGAAACTAAAACTTTGTTTAGTTGAGTAGCAAAAATCATTTCTTGAGCTTGTGTAGAAAAGCAAAAGAAATTTATAATTAGTATAAATACTGATTTTTTTATAACCATAATTAAACGTTTTGTTTAAATCAGGGTCTAAGATACTGTATTTGACAGAAAAAATTTCTTGTTTTATGTAACAAAATTCATTTTATTTCGTCTATACTAAAGGTCTAAAATATATAATCGAATGAAAAAATTATTATTTGCATCAATATTACTTATCTCGAGTTTTGTAAACGCCCAAGATTTTCAAGGTGTAGCTGTTTATGAGTCTAAAACGAGTACTTCAGAATTCATGAAAGGTATGAGTGGTAATCGCGAAATTACACCTGAAATGCAAAAGCAAATTGAGGAACGAATGAAAAAAATGTTTGAGAAAACATTTATTCTAAATTTCAATAAAACAGCTTCAATCTACAAAGAAGAAGAAAAATTAGATGCTCCAGGCCAACAAGGAGGTAGAATGATGATGTCTGTAATGGGTGGCGGTGGAACTCATTACAAAAATACTAAAAATCAACAGTTTATTGTAGATAAAGAGTTTTTTGGGAAAGAATTTTTAATTAAAGATTCGCTTCCTAAATACAATTGGGTTTTAGGTAGTGAGTCAAAAATGATTGGAGATTATTTTTGTTTTAAAGCAACTGCAGTAGTGAATGCAAGTGAGTCTGATTTTAGAAATTTTAGATTTAGAAATAGAAATAATGAAAAAGAAGATGATAAAAAATCTGAAACGGTAAAAGATTCTACAAGTGCAAAAAAGACCAACTTTACAGATGATTGGGAGTTGCCAAAAGAGAACACTATTACCGCTTGGTATTGTCCTGAAATTCCAATCAATCAAGGACCTGAGAATTACTGGGGTTTACCTGGTTTAATTTTAGAAGTTAATGATGGTAAGACTGTAATTTTATGTTCGAAATTAGTATTGAATTCTAAAGAAAAAGTAGAAATAAAACCAGCTTCTAAAGGAAAAGAGGTTACCCAACA
Source organism: Flavobacterium cyclinae (assembly GCF_021172145.1). Classification (NCBI taxonomy): domain Bacteria; kingdom Pseudomonadati; phylum Bacteroidota; class Flavobacteriia; order Flavobacteriales; family Flavobacteriaceae; genus Flavobacterium; species Flavobacterium cyclinae. The sequence goes on along the minus strand of NZ_CP089095.1, from coordinate 2,661,710 downwards.
AGAATATGACGAAATCGTAAAAAAGAAAATTGAAGAAATGCGTGAAATGAATTCTGGACCAGGAGGAGGAAATCGTATGCAATTTAGAATGGGTAGATAAGAAATACATTTATGAAGAAAATATTTTTATTATTAGTTATGGCACTTACAACAAGTGCCTTTTCTCAAAATATACGTTTCGAAGGAACTGTTAAAGATACAACTGGAGTGGCTTTAGAAATGGCTAATGTTATGGCTATTAATCAGCAAACTAAAGCAATGGATGCATACGCTATTACTAATGAAACGGGTAAATTTGTTTTGAGTTTAAAGTCTAGTGCAACGTATACTATTAAAGTTAGTTACATTGGGTTTCAAACATATGAAAAAACAGTTACAACCGGTACTTCAAATATGACTTTTCCTGTGGTTTTAAAAGAAGGAACACAGTTAAAAGAGGTGGAAATTGTTCACGAAATGCCAGTTAGCGTTTCGGGAGATACCATCATTTATAATTCCGATTCTTTTACAAATGGTACGGAAAGAAAATTGGAAGATGTACTTAAAAAATTGCCTGGTGTAGAAGTTAATAAAGATGGGGAAATTGAAGTAGAAGGTAAAAAAGTTCAAAAAGTAATGGTGGAAGGAAAAGACTTTTTTGATGGCGACACGAAGTTAGCTACTAAAAACATTCCAGCTGATGCTTTAGATAAAATCCAAGTTTTAAGAAATTACAACGAAGTTTCTAATTTAAAAGGACTAGAAAACAACGAAGAAAGTATTGCTTTAAATATCAAATTAAAAGAAGGTAAAAAGAATTTTTGGTTTGGTGATATGAATGCAGGTATTGGAGTTGGGATGGAAGATACTCGCTTCATTGTGAATCCAAAGTTGTTTTATTATAACCCAAAATACAGTTTAAATGTAATTGCTAATGTGAATAATATTGGCGAATTACCCTTAACGGCTCAAGATTATTTCAAGTTTACTGGAGGTTTTAAAAATATGATGCGTAAAGGCGGATCTTCTTTTAATGTGTCTTCAAATGATTTAGGAATTTTAGGACTTCGCAACAATCAAGCGGCAAATATTGAGTCAACTTTTGGAGCCGCTAATTTCAGTTTTAATCCTTCAAAAGCATGGACTTTAAGTGGATTCGGAATTTTACTTGGGAATAAAACGGAAATAGAAAACACGACCATTTCAAATCGTATTGATAATTTACCTGATGGCTCTTCTCAAACTATTTCTGAAACTAGAGAAGATTATACAAAGCAAGATAGTAAACAGATTTTACTTAAATTAAGTTCAAGTTATGTGCCTTCTGAAAAAGCACATTTTGATTACGATGCTTTAGTTAAATTTTCTGATCAAAAAGAAAGTACTAGTGTTTTTTCAAGTTTATTGTCTGATATCTACACTGGAAAAGAACAAAATCCATTTTCAGTAAATCAAAATTTAAATTACTATTACACATTAAATGATAAGCATGTGTTTGCGTTTGAAATGCAACATTTATATCAAAATGAAGATCCTTTTTATAATGCTAATTTAGAAACGTTGCCTTTTGCGCCTTTGTTAACGGGTTATATAAATGAAGGAGTTGGAGTTAGAGATGATATTTCACAAAAAAGATTTGTTCAAACTAATAAACTAGATACTAAGTTTGATTATTATTACATGTTAACTCCAAAAAGTAATATCAATTTGACTTTAGGAAATACGTATTCATATCAAAATTTTGATTCATCTATTTTTCAATTGCTGAATAATGGAACTCAAAATAATTTAACTGATCCAACAACTATTAATGATGTTAATTATGCGTTTAATGATGTGTTTTTAGGAGTTCATTATAAATTTTTGTTAGGTAAGTTTACATTTAATCCTGGATTTAGTGTGCATCAATTCAACATGAATGATGAGCAATTAGGAACTTCAAATAAACAATCTTTCAATAGAATTTTGCCAGATGTGTATGCTTTGTGGCAAATTAAAAAATCAGAAACTTTAACTTATAACTATTCGTTAACCAATAATTTTACTGATATTAATAGGTTAGCCCAAGGTTATGTGTTTTCAAACTATAACAGTTTGTTTAGCGGAAATCGTTATTTAGAAAACTCAACTTCTCAAGTTCATACATTGCGTTATTTTAAATATAACATGTTTAATTTTGAGAATATTTTTGCTAATATAACGTATACAAGACAATTAGATGCAATAAAAAATAGAGCTTTGTTATTAGGAGTAAATCAAATTTCTTCATCTGAAAATATGAATTCTAATTTTCCTGATGAAACTTTTTCTGCAAATGGAAATTATGGTCGCTCATTTGCAAGATATTACAAGGCGAATTTTAGAGCAGGTTTTAATTGGTCTAAGAACAATAACATACGTGTTTATCCAGATACAGATACTGATCCAAGTAATAACCCAACAGAAATTCAAACAATTGAATCGTACTCTCAAAGTTATAACTTGAGTTTTTCTACTAATTATAAAACGTTACCTAATTTAACTTTGGGATATAATTTTTCTATAAATGATAACTTTTCAGATGTTATTTATATAGATAGTCCAACATTAACATTAGAATATTACTTTTTAGATGCGTTTTCATTCGTTTCTGAATATTCATACTTTCACAATAGAAACAAAACGAAAACTATTGATAGCGAATATGACTTCTTAACAGCAAGTTTAATGTATCAAAAGAAAGGTAGTAAATGGGAATGGAAACTTTCAGGAACCAACTTGTTAGATACAAAATCGCTTGACACAAATAGTTTTAGTCAGTTAGGTGGAACAAGTAGTTTTTCAAGTTACAGAGTACAACCTCGATTTGTTATTTTGAGTTTGAAATATACACTATAGTTATTCAAAAAAAGACCATAACTTAGTTATGGTCTTTTTTTGAATTAAAATTTATCCCAAATTCCATTTATTATAGAAGCTATAAAAATGGCTAATAAAAATAAAATAGATAAAACTTTTGTTTTTTCATCTTGCTTGTTTTTAACTACTGTGGTGTTTGATAATTCATCATGCCAACCATTTTTGCCAAAAAAACTAAAAGCTTCAAAAGGAATCAATCTAACAAAAGTTCTTCCTACAATTGTTGTAAAACTAAGCTGTTGCTCTGAAGAAGACAAAACCTTTGTTTCGGTTAAAGCTTTTGCAGGTGAAACGTGGAATATTCCTTCACTTAATAAATAATAGATAATTCTAGCAATTGCTATAAAAAGAAGAAAAACAACATTTTCGCCAATTTCAGCACCTAATTCATTAATGGAATCTCGGTATGCTCTGCTTTTTGCCAATCCAAAAATATATGGTGAAAAAATTAAAATGACAAAAAAAGTGTCAAGTACATAGTTTAAAAAACGATCCCCTAAACTTGCTTTTTTAAAAGGTAATGGTGTTGCTTTTTTCTCAAAGGATTGATTCATTATTTCTCTAGCACTAACTCTTTCGGTTGCATTTGTTTTATATTCAGGTTCTACTAAATCTATTTCAACAGGTATTAATTCTTTTGTTGAATTTAAATATACAAGTGCTTTGTACGTTAAGAAAATCCAAAAGATGTCTATGAAAATATAATATAGCATTAAAAGAATATCTTTTTTTACTATTTCTGTAATGTTGAACAGTAGAAAAAATAGGTGAACTGATTTTGCTATAAAGAAAAAAAGCAATGACAAACGTAGTAAACGAGTTTTCTTTTCGTTACTAACAAAGTATAATAAACTTCCAACTAATAAAATAAGTGTAAAAATGATACTGTTTAGTGGGATAATTCGGTAACTTCCTTCTTCGTCTAATGGAATTTCTAATTCGTTTTCAAAAAGTAAAAAATCAAATCGTATTGAATTGAAAAAATTTAAAATGTGAATAAGGTATTCTGTATTGTTTTTGACAATAGATTCAAAATCTAAAAAGTAAATAGGAATACTTAATAGGCAATAAATAATGGTAACAATTGTAATTTTGTTTTTCATGAGAGTGAGAATTTTCTGCAAGATACAAAAAGCCCAATTAAATTAATAATCGGGCTTTTTGTATTTATAATAAGATTAGATAATTAAATCTTAAAAGCAGCTTTTACTTGATCAACAAAATCTAATTTTTCCCATGTAAATAATTCAACTGTCATGGTTTTTTCTTGACCATCAGGAGATTTGAATGTTTTGGTTACTGTTTCAGGTGTTCTTCCCATGTGTCCGTAAGCGGCAGTTTCACTGTAAATAGGATTTCTTAATTTTAAACGTTGTTCAATGAAGTACGGACGCATATCGAAAATGCCTTCTACTACTTTACTAATTTCTCCGTCTGTTAAGTTTACTTTTGCAGTTCCGTAAGTATTTACGTTGATTGATGTAGGTTGCGCTACACCAATTGCATAAGAAACTTGAACTAAAATTTCGTCAGCTACACCAGCAGCAACTAAGTTTTTAGCAATATGACGAGTAGCATAAGCAGCAGAACGGTCTACTTTAGATGGGTCTTTTCCAGAGAATGCACCACCACCGTGAGCTCCTTTACCACCGTAAGTATCTACGATAATTTTTCTTCCTGTTAAGCCAGTATCTCCATGAGGACCTCCAATTACGAATTTTCCTGTTGGGTTAATGTGGTATTTGATAGCATCATTAAATAAATGAGCATATTGAGGATTTTTAGCAATCACTCTTGGAATCAAAATCTCAATAATATCTTTTTTGATTTTTGCTAACATTGTTGGCTCATCAGCAAAATCATCATGTTGTGTTGAAACTACAATAGCATCAATTCTAACAGGTTTATTATCGTCAGAATATTCTAAAGTAACCTGAGATTTCGCATCTGGACGTAAGTAAGTAATTTCGTTGTTTTCTCTTCTTAAATCCGCTAATTCTTGAAGAATTTGGTGTGATAATTTTAATGCTAACGGCATGAATTCAGCAGTTTCATTCGTAGCATAACCAAACATCATTCCTTGATCACCAGCTCCTTGCTCTTCTTTACTAGCTCTATCCACACCTTGATTAATATCTGCAGATTGTTCGTGAATAGCAGATAAAACTCCACAAGAATTTGCTTCGAACATATATTCACTTTTCGTGTAACCAATTTTCTTGATTACATCTCTTGCGATAGTTTGTACATCTAAATAAGTATTTGATTTTACTTCTCCAGCTAAAATTACCTGACCTGTAGTAACTAATGTTTCACAAGCTACTTTTGACTCAGGGTCAAATGCTAAAAAGTTATCAATTAATGCGTCTGAAATTTGATCCGCAACTTTGTCAGGATGTCCTTCACTCACTGATTCTGACGTAAATAAATAAGCCATAATAAATTATTTTTAAATTTTAAGCGAGGAAAAATAATTGCAGGTGTTGCCTAAAGGAGTAGTAATTACTGCTTTAGCATTTTTTAATGAGGTTGCAATCAGTTCAAATTTTTCCTCTTTGTTTTCGGATGCAAATCTAAGAAATCAAATTGAATTCCAAATGAATGTTAACTTTTTTTTATTTTTTTCTTCGGAAATTGAAAATAGAGCTTTCTTTAGAAAAATTTTCGGATTAAAATTTATATTAAATGAAAAATATTCTAAAATTTAATTTTATAATAACAAAATTTAGAAAAATAATCTATTTATTTTTTTATTGTAGAAAATAAATCTAATTTTGTCCTGTCAAATTAAAATAAATAGAAAATGAACTTTACAATGTGCAATATGTGTATGATGATGTGGAACAATCCGCAGAGGAAGACTATTGCATAATTTTAAAAGTAAATTATTTCAATATAACCTCTGTCGAAAGCAGAGGTTTTTTTATTACTAAAAACACAACAATTATGAAAACAGCCATTTACAATCCAAGACGATGTTGTCGAATGTGTAGCTGAAAAGCAAACTTCGGAACCCAAAAAAATCTTAATACTTAATATAAATATCTTAACAAATAAATAGCATGAGCACAAATAAATTTGCAACAAACGCTTTACACGCAGGACACGATACAACTAAAAACGCAGGAACAAGAGCTGTTCCAATTTACCAAACCACATCATATGTTTTCAATAACTCAGATCACGCAGCCAATCTTTTTGGTTTAGCCGAAGCTGGGTTTATTTACACACGATTAAATAACCCAACAAATGATATTCTAGAACAACGCTTAGCCAAATTAGAAGGCGGAATTGGAGCTGTCGTAACCGCTTCAGGAACAGCAGCCATCTCAACTGCTTTATTGACGTTGATAAAATCTGGCGACCATATCGTGGCTTCTAACAGTTTATATGGTGGAACTTACAATTTATTAAATGTGACTTTGCCAAGATTAGGCATCACAACAACATTCGTAGATCCATCAAATCCTGAAAATTTCTTAAATGCAGCTCAAGAAAATACCCGAGTGTTCTTCGCTGAAAGTTTAGGAAATCCAAAATTAGATGTACTCGATTTAAAAGCCATTTCTAAAGCAGCACAAACCTACAAAGTGCCTTTTATTGTGGATAACACAGTGGCAACACCCTTTTTGCTAAACCCAATCGAACACGGAGCTAACATCGTAATTCATTCGTTAACCAAATACATCGGTGGAAACGGAACTTCGCTTGGAGGTGTTATCATCGATGCAGGAAATTTTGATTGGAGCAACGGAAAATTCCCTGAATTTACAGAACCTTCAGCGGGTTATCACGGATTAAAATATTATGAAGTGTTAGGTGCAGCTTCGTTCATCGCAAAAGTTAGAATCGAAGGTTTACGTGATTTAGGTGCTTCGTTAAGTCCATTCAACGCATTTCAAATTATTCAAGGTTTAGAAACATTGGCTATTCGAATCAAAAAGCACAGTGAAAATGCATTAGAATTAGCCAAATGGTTGCAAAAACGTCCAGAAGTAGCTTGGGTAAATTATCCAGGATTAATTTCTTCAAAATATTATGATTTAGCTCAAGAATATTTGCCAGAAGGACAAAGTGGTATCGTAACTTTCGGGTTAAAAGGCGGTTATGAGGCGGCTAAAAAAGTTGCGGATGAAACCCAATTTTTCTCATTGTTGGCGAATATTGGTGATACAAAATCATTAATCATTCATCCAGCAAGTACTACGCACCAACAATTGTCAGAAGAACAACAAATTACAACCGGAGTAACGAAAGATTTAATTCGTTTATCTGTTGGTTTAGAAGATATTGAAGACTTGAAAGCCGATTTACAAAGTGTTTTCGAAAAATTGCCAGTTCAAAATTTAGTTTAGGTTTTTGTTTGTTTTGAGGCTGCCGATAGACCTACCTAAAGGCAGCCTTTTTTTAAAAAGAAAGATGAGTAAAATTCAAAAAATAGTATTCCAAAATGTTACATTGCAAAATGGAGTACTTCAAGCAAAAGTGATTTTGTCCTATCAATTGTTTGGGCAACCTGTTGGTTCAGCTCCTTTGGTAGTGGTGAATCATGCTTTGACAGGAAATTCGCAAGTTATTGGAGAAAACGGTTGGTGGCAATCGTTAATTGGTGAGGATAAAATTATTGATACCAAAAAATATGCAGTTTTAGCTTTCAATATTCCTGGAAACGGTTATCAAGATGCAGAAAATTTGATTGAAAATTATCAAGATTTCACCACTTATGATATTGCTAATTTATTTTGGAAAGGAATCGATTCGTTTAAAGTGAATCAAGTTTTTGCGATAATTGGTGGAAGTCTAGGCGGAGCAATTGCTTGGGAAATGGCAACGATTCGACCAAAGGCAATTGCAAATTTAATTCCGGTAGCTACAAATTGGAAAGCTTCTGATTGGTTGATTGGAAATGTGTTAATTCAAGATTTGATTCTGAATAATTCCAAAAATCCAATTCACGATGCACGAATTCACGCCATGTTATTGTATCGAACACCTGAATCACTACAAGAAAAATTCCAGACCAAATTGCAAAACTCGGAAGGATTGTTTCAAGTGGAAAGTTGGTTGTTGCATCATGGAGAAAAATTGCAAAATCGTTTTCAACTTTCGGCTTACAAACTTATGAATCATTTATTGAAAACTACTGATATTTTTAAAAACAAAAGTAAGTCAGAAGTTATTACAAACATTAAATCTAACATACATTTAATAAGTGTGGATACCGATTACTTTTTTACGGCAAACGAAATTAAAAACGCTTTTCAGGAAATCAAAAACTACAAAAACAATGCGTTTTATCACGAAATCAAATCCATTCACGGACACGATGCTTTCTTGATAGAATTTGAACAACTAAACAACATACTAAAACCTATATTTAATTAGAAATCAAATGAAAATATTAAAATTTGGAGGAAAATCATTAGCAAACGGAGAAGGATTGCAAAAAGTAGTGCAAACGATTGCTCAAAAATATTTCAATAACGAACCCATTGCAGTTGTAGTTTCGGCAAGAGGAAACGCAACAGACGAATTGGTAATTTTACTAAAAAAGGCGCAAGCCAACATCAATTTTCAAGCGGATTTTGAGCAATTTAAAAAATACCAATTAGAAGGCTTGAAAGAAAATATCTTCGAAGAAGAATTTTCGGTTTTGCAGAAATTGTTAGAAGGCGTTTCGCTTTTAGGAGATTATAGCGAAAAAATTAAAGATCAAGTCATATCGTATGGCGAAATTCTATCGGCAAAATATGTCGCTTATGTTTTAAACGAAAACAGTATCAAAGCACAATTCACCGATTCTCGTCAATTAATAAAAACCGATACTAATTTCGGAAATGCGCAACCAATTGACGCAGTTTCAAAGCGAAATGTATTGGATTATTTCGAGAAAAATACGGATAAAGTCAATATTGTAACAGGTTTTATTGGTTCAACGTTGCACAATGAAACTACGACTTTGGGAAGAAATGGAAGTAATTACACCGCTTCATTATTGGCGAATTACTTAAATGCTGAAGAATTTCAAAATTATACACACGTTGACGGAATTTTCACTGCCAACCCAGATTTAGTAGCTGATGCAAAAAAAATTGAGCGTTTGTCTTTTAATGAAGCGAATGAGTTGGCAAACTTCGGGGCGCAAATTTTACATGCCAAAACCATTATTCCATTAGTGGAGAAAAATATTCCATTACGCATTTTAAACACGTTCAATCCTGAAAATGATGGAACTTTAATCACTTCCGAACAAACCAATGAAGGCATCAAATCGCTTTCGGTTTTGACGAATGTTTCGCTGATTAATTTAGAAGGAAGAGGTTTGTTAGGAAAAACAGGGGTTGATGCAAGAATTTTCCGTGTGATGGCTGAAAATGATATTAGTGTTAGTATCATTTCTCAAGGTTCTTCAGAAAGAGGAATTGGTTTAGTGGTGAGTTCTGACAAGGCTTCCAAAGCTTTAGTGGGTTTAGAAAAAGAATTTGAAACCGATTTTTACACGAAAGATGTCAATAAGATTTCGGTAAACGATAACATTGCGGTGATTTCGATTATAGGACAAGATTTAACGAATTTCCATAAACCCTACACGGCTTTAATTCGAAATAAAATCACCCCAATTCTGTTGAATAATACGGTTACAGGAAGAAATATCAGTTTGGTAATAAGTCAAGATGAATTCAAACGTGCTTTAAATGTAATTCACGGCGAAATTTTTGGTGTAGCGAAAAAAATTAACATCGCCATTTTCGGTCATGGAACGGTTGGCGGAACTCTGATTTCCCAAATTTTAGAATCGGCAAAAAACATCGAAAAGAGAAAAGGAATCAAGTTGAATGTATTTGCTATTGCTAATTCAAAGAAAGTGTTGTTGAATAAATTCGGAATTAGCGAAAATTGGAAAGCTACATTGGAAGATAAAGGGCAAGAATATAAATTGGAAGATATAATTGCATATGCAAAAGAACATCATTTGGAAAATTTAATCGCAATTGACAACACCGCTAGTTCGACTTTCATTGAAAATTACATTTCATTAGCGGAAAATAGTTTCGATTTGATTTCTTCCAATAAAGTTGCAAATACAGTAAGTTATGATTTCTATAAAAAACTGCGAAAAGTATTAAAAGATAACCAAAAAGAATATTTGTACGAAACCAATGTAGGTGCAGGATTGCCTTTAATTGATACAATAAAATTACTGCATTTATCAGGTGAAAATATCACCAAAATAAAAGGTGTTTTCTCTGGAACTTTGAGTTATTTGTTCAATAATTTTTCGATAGAAGACAAAAAATTCAGCGAAGTTTTAAAAGAAGCCATCGACAAAGGTTTCACAGAACCTGATCCAAGAGAAGATTTAAACGGAAACGATGTGGGTCGAAAATTATTAATCTTAGCCCGCGAATTAGATTTACAAAACGAATTCGAAGAAATCCAAATTCAAAACCTAATTCCAGAAGCTTTACGTGAAGGAAGCGCAACTGATTTTCTAGAGCGTTTATCAGAATTAGACGGAATTTACCAAAACATCAAAGGTGCCCAAGGGCCAAATGAAGTGTTGCGTTACATAGGTGAACTATCTGGTGATTTGCAACAAGACAAAGGGAAATTGGAAGTGAAATTAATCTCTGTTCCAGCCAATTCTGCTTTAGGTTCGTTAAAAGGTTCGGATTCTATTTTCGAAATATACACCGAATCTTATGGAGAACAACCTATCGTAATTCAAGGCGCTGGCGCTGGCGCTTCGGTAACTGCAAGAGGTGTTTTTGGAGATATTTTACGTTTATCCGAAAAAAAATTATAACCACCCAAACTCAAAACCTGCAAGAAGTAAAAGTCTTGTGGGTTTTACACTTTAACGATTAAACAATTCAACAAACAAAACCATGAGTAATCAAAATTTAGGATTAGAAACCCAAGCCATCAGAACGCAATTAGAACGAACACAATATTTAGAACATTCAGTTCCGTTATATTTAACTTCGAGTTTTATTTTTGATGATGCAGAAGACATGCGTGCTTCATTTGCTGAGGAAAAGGAAAGAAATATTTATAGCCGATTTTCCAATCCCAATACATCCGAATTTGTAGAGAAAATTTGTTTGATGGAAGGAGCAGAAGACGGTTACGCTTTCGCAACAGGAATGGCAGCGGTGTATTCTACTTTTGCGGCTTTATTGAATTCGTGCGATCATATCGTTTCTGCAAGTAGTGTTTTTGGTTCGACACATACTTTGTTTACCAAATATTTTCCGAAATGGAATATTACAACGAGTTATTTTGATGTTAACAAGCCAGAAACGATTGAAAATTTTATCCAACCGAATACGAAAATCCTTTATGCAGAATCACCAACCAATCCAGCAGTTGATATTCTAGATTTAGAATTGTTGGGAAAAATTGCCAAAAAGCACAACCTGATTTTAATTATTGATAACTGTTTTGCAACGCCATACATTCAAAATCCTATTCAATTTGGAGCGGATTTAGTGATTCATTCTGCCACCAAATTAATCGATGGTCAAGGTCGTGTTTTAGGCGGAGTAACCGTTGGGCGTTCTGATTTAATTCGTGAAATTTATTTATTTTCTCGCAATACCGGACCTGCTTTGTCACCTTTCAATGCTTGGGTATTGTCTAAAAGTTTAGAAACCTTGCCAGTTCGTATCGAAAAACATTGCGAAAACGCTTTAAAAGTCGCCGAATTTTTAGAAAATCATCCAAATGTAGCTTCTGTGAAATATCCATTTTTGAAATCACATCCACAATATGATGTCGCAAAAAAGCAAATGAAGTTGGGCGGAAATATTGTAGCGTTTGAAATTAAAGGCGGAATTGAATCTGGGAGAAAGTTTTTAGATAAAATCAAACTGTGTTCGTTGTCTGCGAATTTAGGTGATACGCGTTCGATTGTAACGCATCCAGCTTCCACAACTCATAGTAAATTGACGAAAGAAGAACGTTTAGCAGTAAGTATTACTGATGGTTTGGTGCGTGTTTCTGTTGGTTTGGAAACGGTTCAAGATGTAATTAACGATTTAAAACAAGCGTTAGAATAAAAGTTTTTAAATTAGTTTATAGATTTATATTCTTTTTAAAGTTGTTAATTTAGAATATAAATCTATTGAGATTATTTTTTTAATAAAATTTTAGAAAATATTTCATAATTTCAATTTTGTCACTACATTTGCAGTGTTCATAATTATAGTGTTTGTTATCACGAAAGCTGGAGGGAATAGACCCTGTGAAAGCTTAGCAACCCTACACTTGTAGAAGGTGCTACATTCTATCCGCCTAGGCGGAAAAGATAACCTTAGGAAATTCTTTCCAATTTCTTGATAACATATTAATAAATTAAAGCATTGCGAACCTTGCGAAAATCCTTTGCGAGCTTTGCGTTAAAAATAATATGTCAAAAATTCAAGAAGAAATCAAAAAACGAATTCTCGTACTCGACGGAGCTATGGGGACGATGTTGCAGCGTTATAAATTTGAAGAGGAAGATTTTAGAGGCGAACGATTCAAAGATTTTCCACATCCTTTAAAAGGAAATAACGATTTGCTTTCCATTACCCAACCAAAAGCTGTAAAATCAGTACATCGTGCTTATTTTGAAGCAGGTGCCGATATTGTAGAAACCAATACTTTTTCGGGAACTACCATCGGAATGGCGGATTATCACATGGAAGATTTGGTGTATGAATTGAATTTTCAATCCGCAAAAATAGCTCGTGAAGTTGCGGATGAATTTACAGATAAACCTCGTTTTGTTGCGGGCTCTATTGGTCCAACAAACAGAACAGCATCAATGTCGCCAGATGTAAATGACCCTGGATTTCGAGCTGTAAATTTTGACGATTTAAAAATTGCCTACAAACAACAAGTCGAAGCGTTAATCGATGGCGGTTGCGATTTACTTTTGGTAGAAACAATTTTCGATACGTTAAATGCGAAAGCTGCTTTATTCGCAATTGAAGAAGTAAAAGAAGAACGCAATGTCGATATTCCAGTAATGGTTTCAGGAACAATTACCGATGCTTCTGGAAGAACACTTTCAGGACAAACGGTGGAAGCTTTTTTAATTTCTATTTCGCATATTCCTTTATTGAGTGTTGGGTTTAATTGTGCCCTTGGAGCAGATCAATTGAAACCCTATTTGAAACGATTAGGAAATAACACCTCGTTAAATATTTCGGCACATCCTAATGCAGGTTTACCAAATGCTTTCGGTCAATACGATCAAACGCCAGAAGAAATGCAACAATTAATTCGGGAATATTTGCAAGAAAATTTAGTGAATATCATTGGTGGATGTTGCGGAACAACCCCAGAACACATCAAATTAATAGCTGAGGTAGCTAAAGAATTCAAACCAAGAGAAAGCGTTTTGGTTTAAGCAAACAATTACAATGAAAAGCAGTACAATAAAAATACAATTCGAAACATTTTTACAGTCGCAACGATGTTGGGTTTGCCAATACGTTAGCGATAGTAAATCCTTTTGGAAAGATGTTGCGAAACATTATAAAAGAATAAGTAATGAGTTATAATTCCGATAAATATTTAAAATTATCAGGTTTAGAACCTTTGATTGTAACTCCAGAAACCAATTTTGTAAACGTTGGAGAACGAACAAACGTAACCGGTTCTAGAAAATTTCTTCGTTTAATCAAAGAAGAAAAATACGATGAAGCCTTAGATATCGCGCGAGCTCAAGTGGAAGGTGGCGCGCAAATCATCGATGTTAACATGGATGAAGGAATGTTAGATGGCGTTTATGCGATGACCAAATTCCTTAATCTAATTGCTGCCGAACCTGATATTGCGAGAGTTCCTGTAATGATTGATTCTTCAAAATGGGAAATTATAGAAGCGGGTTTGAAAGTCATTCAAGGAAAAGGTGTGGTAAACTCCATTTCTTTAAAAGAAGGAGAAGCTACTTTTATTCATCATGCTAAATTAATCAAACGATACGGAGCAGCTGTAATTGTTATGGCTTTTGATGAAAAGGGTCAGGCTGACACATACGAAAGACGTATTGAAATTTGTAAAAGAAGTTACGATATTCTGGTGAACCAATTAGGTTTTCCAGCCGAAGATATCATTTTTGATCCCAATATTTTCCCAGTCGCAACTGGAATGGAAGAACACAAACTAAATGCTTTAGATTTCTTCCGAGCAACCAAATGGATTCGTGAGAATCTTCCGTATGCCCATGTTTCTGGTGGAGTTAGTAATGTGTCTTTTTCTTTCCGTGGCAACGATAAAGTGCGTGAAGCAATGCATTCCGCATTCTTGTATCATGCCATTCAAAACGGAATGACGATGGGAATTGTTAATCCAGAAATGTTAGAGATTTATGATGAAATTGATAAAAATCTGTTAGAACATGTTGAAGATGTTTTATTAAACAGAAGAGAAGATGCTACAGAGCGTTTACTAGATTTAGCTGAAAGTTTCAAATCTGATGTAAAATCAAATGAAAAAGTTATTGCGGAATGGCGAAATGGCTCAGTACAAGAAAGATTGACACATTCTTTAGTAAAAGGAATCGATGAATTTATCGAAATTGATGTTGAGGAAGCGCGTCAGTTAGTTGAAAAGCCAATTGAAGTTATCGAAAATCACCTTATGAACGGAATGAATGTGGTGGGTGATTTATTCGGAAGTGGAAAAATGTTCTTGCCTCAAGTAGTAAAATCCGCTCGTGTGATGAAAAAAGCAGTGGCGTATTTACTTCCTTATATTGAAGCTTCAAAAGATGGAAAATCGTCTTCTGCCGGAAAAGTATTAATGGCAACCGTAAAAGGCGATGTTCACGATATTGGTAAAAATATTGTTTCGGTAGTTTTAGCTTGTAATAATTTTGAAATCATCGATTTAGGTGTGATGGTTCCGCCAGAAAAAATCATTGAAACTGCGGTTAAAGAAAGCGTAGATATTATCGGTTTGAGCGGTTTGATTACACCATCGTTGGACGAAATGGTGTATTTAGCTAAAGAAATGGATAAACTAAATATCAAAATTCCAGTAATGATAGGTGGTGCAACAACTTCACGTGCGCATACTGCTGTGAAAATTGCTCCAGAATATAAAGAAACGGTTGTTCATGTGAATGACGCTTCTCGAGCAGTAACAGTTGCAACCAATTTATTACAACCCGATACTAAAGTTACCTATGCAAAATCACTTCGTGAAGAATATGATTCACTTCGCGAAGGATATTTGAATAGAAGTCGTG
This sequence comes from Flavobacterium cyclinae, assembly GCF_021172145.1. NCBI lineage: Bacteria > Pseudomonadati > Bacteroidota > Flavobacteriia > Flavobacteriales > Flavobacteriaceae > Flavobacterium > Flavobacterium cyclinae. The sequence continues at coordinate 2,646,589 of NZ_CP089095.1, read as the reverse complement.
AGAAAAATTTCTTATCAATTGAAGAAGCGCGTAAAAATAAATTCAAAATCGACTGGCATAATTACGAACCTGCAAAACCCAATTTCATTGGAACTAAAACTATTGAAGTTGAACTTTCAGAATTAGTAGATTTTATCGATTGGACTCCGTTTTTTCAGTCATGGGAATTGTATGGAAAATTTCCAGCGATTTTAACGGATGAAATTGTAGGCGAGCAAGCGACTCATTTGTTTGAAGATGCACAAAAAATGCTTTCTCAAATTGTTAAAGAGAAATGGTTCACCGCAAAAGGAATTTTAGGGATTTTCCCGGCGAATACAATCAATAACGATGATGTAGAACTTGTCACTTCGAGCGGAGTCGAGAAGTTTTTGACTTTAAGACAACAATCACAAAAAACTGCTGGAGCTCCCAATATTGCTTTAGCGGATTTTATTGCTCCAAAGGAAATTGGTAAACAAGATTATATTGGATGTTTCTGCGTCACAACTGGATTTGGAGTAGATGAAAAAGCTTCGGAATTCGAAAAGCAATTAGATGATTACAATTCGATTTTAGTTAAAGCGTTAGGAGACAGATTAGCAGAAGCTTTCGCAGAATATTTGCATTTGAAGGTTCGAAAAGAAATCTGGGGTTACGCTTCTGATGAGGTGTTGTCAAATGACGAATTAATCAAAGAACAATACAAAGGAATTCGTCCTGCTCCAGGTTATCCTGCTTGTCCTGACCATTTAGAAAAACCAACAATTTGGAAATTATTAAACGTGGAACAAAAAATAGGAGTAAAGTTAACCGAAAGCATGGCGATGTGGCCTGCAGCATCTGTTTCGGGTTATTATTTTGCGAATCCAGAAAGTAAATATTTTGGTTTAGGAAAAATTAAAAAAGACCAATTAGAAGATTACGCCAAAAGAAGAAATATTAGCATTGAACAAGCCGAAAAATGGCTCTCACCCAATTTAGCAGATTAAAATGAAAGTAACGGAACATATACAAAACGCTAACGGAAAACCTTTGTTTTCCTTCGAAATTTTACCGCCTTTAAAAGGACAAAATATTCAATCGATTTTTGATGGTATTGATCCTTTAATGGAATTCAATCCGCCATTTATTGATGTAACCTATCATCGTGAGGAATATGAATTTAAGGAGCTAGAAAATGGCTTGCTTCAGAAAAAAGTAGTTAAAAAGCGCCCAGGAACCGTTGGGATTTGTGCTGGAATTCAGAATAAATACCAAGTAGATGCTATTCCGCATATTTTATGTGGAGGATTTACTAAAGAAGATACTGAGAATTTATTAATAGATTTAGACTTCTTAGGAATTGATAATGTAGTAGCGCTACGTGGCGATGCCGTAAAAAGCGAAATTTACTTCAAACCTGAAAAAGAAGGTCATGCATATGCTTCAGAATTAGTGACTCAAATCAGTAATTTAAATAAAGGAATTTATCTAGATGAAGATTTGCAGAATTCTACCAAAACCGATTTTTGCATTGGAGTAGCTGGCTATCCTGAGAAACACATGGAAGCGCCAAGTATGGACAGCGATATTCATTTTTTAAAACAAAAAATAAAAAATGGAGCCGATTATATCATTACCCAAATGTTTTTTGATAATCAAAAGTTTTTCGATTTTGTAGCCAAATGCAGAGCGGCTGGAATTACCGTTCCAATTATTCCAGGTTTGAAGCCAATTGCGACCAAAAAACAACTGAATTTAATTCCACACCGTTTTAAAGTAGATTTACCAGATGATTTAATCATGGAAGTTGTTAAAGCTAAAGACAACGATGCTGTAAAACAAATTGGAATAGAATGGTGCACTGAACAAAGTAAAGGATTAGTCAAAGCCGGAATTCCAGTTTTACATTATTATTCTATGGGAAAAGCAGAAAATGTAAAGGCAATTGCAAAAGAAATTTTTTAATTGCAATTATCTAGTTTTTAGCCCATTTGTTAATTTAATAGTATATTTTTCTAGTAAAAGCTTGTAGGTATAATATATTTTTCGTAACTTCATTGCAATAAAATCAAGTTATTATGAAAAATTATATATTTACTTTCGTAATAGTACTCGTGGCTCAAATTGGATTTGCGGGTGAATTGGACTCTATTTTAAATAAAGCTAGAGCATTTTCAAATAAAAAGGAATACACCGAGGCAATAGCAGTGTATGAAAATTATATTAAAGTGTCTAAAGGTGAAAACCTTAAAGAAGTGTACATAGAATTAGCAAATTGCTACTTCTATTTAGGAAAAAAACAAGAAGCTGTAAATAATATTAAAACGGCTATAGTTAAGCATGGTTTTACAGAAGAGGATTTTATTTACAATTCTGTTTTAAATGAAAAATTATCATCTTATGCACTTTCTGTATTATATGATGATTATTTCAAACTAAGAAAAAAATATTTGGCAAATTTAAATTAATTGAAATAGCCAATATTTTTTTAAATCTCCTTACAAAAATTATTTGTAAGGAGATTTTTTTATTTTTTAGCAGTTTTTTCTCTGAATATTTGCTCTAGATTTTTACTTTTCAACACAATTTGTAATGTTCGTAATTGATTTTCTTGAGCAAAATCAAAAAGAAGAGGGCGCATATCAGTGGTTGAATTAAAAGTTAATTCCCAAACTAAATCATGAGAATTTTTAGCACTTTTTAAATTGGGTAGTGTAGTAAAAATACTTTCTTCAACTTTTTTGTCAAATTCAACTTCAATAATTTGTTCTGCTTCTTCTGAAACTAGATTGTTTAGATTTTTATCTGTTACAATTTTTCCTTTGTTGATAATAATAATTCGGTCACAAATAGCTTCTACTTCTTGCATAATGTGCGTCGATAGAAAAACCGTTTTGTCTTTTCCAATGTTTTTAATCAAATCACGAATTTCTACTAATTGATTTGGATCTAAACCTGTAGTCGGTTCGTCTAAAATCATTACATCAGGATTGTGTAATAAAGCCGTTGCTAATCCTACACGTTGACGATAACCTTTAGATAATTCTCCGATTTTCTTGTGACTTTCAGGTGTTAATCCTGTTAAAGCAATAACTTCATCAATTCTTGATTTCGCCACTTTATGTAAATCGGCATTGAAAGCCAAATATTCTCTCACATATAAATCCAAATACAACGGATTGTGTTCGGGTAAATATCCAACGGATTTTTGAACTTCTTTTTGTGCAGAAGTTACATCATGTTCGTTTACAATAGCAGTTCCGCTATCAGCTGTTAAATAAGTAGTCAAAATTTTCATTAAAGTGGACTTTCCGGCACCATTTGGACCTAAAAAACCTACGATTTCTCCTTTTTTAACAGAAAAACTAACGTTATCTAACGCCTTTTGGTCTCCGTAATTTTTTGAAATATTTTGAACTTCTATCGACATACCTTGTAAATTTTAGCAAAAGTAACTTTTTTTAAAAGAACTCAAATTTATTTAAAAAAGTATTTCGTTTTCATTTTTTTATTACTTTAGCAAAATCAAAATAATCAATAGCACATGTTGACAAACAACATCTTTTTTATAACAATTCTTTTTATTTCTTCTGGAGACAGTATAGGGATTGTTGTGCTATGATTTAAATCAGAGAAATTTATTTTATAAACATACAATCCCGATGCAAATCGGGATTTTTTTTTGCTCAAAATTATGGGAATTAAAATCGCAATTCAAGGAATTCAAGGGTCGTTTCATCACCAAGTAGCATATGGCTATTTTGGTGAAGCAATTAGTTTGGATGAATGTAATTCGTTTAGCGATGTTGTAAAAAGTTTAAAAACAAATCAATCGGATAAAGCTATCATGGCGATTGAAAATTCAATTGCTGGCGCTATTTTACCTAATTATGCTCTTATTGATTCAAATGATTTACATATTATTGGCGAACATTTTTTAGACATTCATATGAATTTAATGGTGTTGCCAGGACAAACCATTGATGCTATTAAAGAAGTGCATTCGCATCCAATCGCCTTGTTGCAATGTGCGAATTTCTTTAGTCAATATCCGCATATTAAATTGGTCGAAAGTTCCGATACCGCAATTACTGCTAAACGAATTCAGGAAAATCAGTTAAAAGGGATTGGAGCTTTAGCAGGACCCGTAGCTTCTGAAATTTACAATTTAGAAATCATAGCTGATGGAATTCACACTGTAAAAAGTAATAAAACGCGTTTTGTGGTTTTAAAAGCAAGTAATAAAGAAATTGCGAAAGAACTAATTAATAAAGCATCGATAAAATTTGAATTAGATGATACACCGGGTTCCTTGGCAACGGTTTTAAATGTATTGAATAATTGTAAATTGAATCTAACTAAAATTCAATCGCTTCCGATTATTGAAACACCATTTACGTATGCTTTTTTTGTAGATGTAGTTTTTGAAAAATACAAACATTTTGAAAAAGCGAAAAAAGTTATGGAAATCATGACGACGCATTTTAAAGTATTGGGCGAATATGAAAGAAGTAAACAATAAGAAGATAGATTTTCAAAAACGTCAATTCAAGTGTTTTTTGTGGAGTTAAGCGAAACAAAAAATGTATCGAGAATCGTTTTTGAAAAATCGTATCATTAAAAACTAATTATAGTCAACAAGTTAATTTAAGAATAAATAGTAATTTTACAGTGAAATAAAGGTTATGGAAAATAAAAAAGAATTACGCACTTGGTTAGATGATTTTCAATTGAATCATCCATTGGTAATTGCAGGACCTTGTAGCGCAGAAACCGAAGAACAAGTTTTAAAAATAGCACACGAATTGAAGAATTCTGATGTTTCTATTTTCCGTGCAGGAATTTGGAAACCTCGAACACGCCCAGGCGGATTTGAAGGTGTAGGTGAAATCGGTTTGAAATGGTTACAAAAAGCCAAAGCAGAAACGGGTTTGTTAATGGCAACGGAAGTCGCTACGGCAGCTCATGTAAAATTAGCATTGGAACACGATATTGATGTGCTGTGGATAGGTGCTAGAACTACTGTAAATCCATTTGCCGTTCAAGAAATTGCAGATGCTTTGCAAGGAACCGATAAAATCGTTTTATTAAAAAATCCAGTAAATCCCGATTTGTCTTTATGGATTGGAGGTTTAGAGCGTTTATATAATGCAAACATCAAAAAGTTAGGTGTAATTCACAGAGGATTTTCTACTTACGAAAAAACCAAATATCGTAATAATCCTGAGTGGCAAATTGCTATTGATTTACAAAATCGTTTTCCAGATTTGCCTTTGATTTGCGATCCTTCACACATTACAGGAAGACGTGATATGATTCAAGAAGTTTCGCAACAAGCCTTAGATTTGAATTATGACGGATTAATTATTGAAACGCATATTGATCCAGATAACGCTTGGAGTGATGCTGCACAACAAGTAACTCCAGCTACATTAAAACAAATGTTTGTCGATTTACGTGTGAGAAAAGTCACAGATGATGAAAGCGAGTACAATCAAAAAATGGCAAAACTCCGCATGCAAATTGATGAATTTGACGGAAAGCTGTTAGAAATTTTAGGGAACCGAATGAAAGTTGCTGATAAAATTGGTTTATTAAAGAAAGAGAAAAACGTTGCGATTTTACAAAATAAGCGCTGGAATGAAATCTTAGGAAAAATGATTTTAGAAGGTGAAGAAAAAGGTTTGAGTAATGAATTTGTAATGTTATTGTTTAAAGCAATTCATCAAGAAAGTATCAATCATCAAGAAAAAGTGATTAACAAATAAAGAAAAAAACACACAAAAATATTTTTGTGTTAAATCTTTTTATATTTTCGCATCATACAAATTTAAAAAACAAAACGAATGAAAAAATTTTTAGTATTAGCTCTTTTCTTTGTTGGAATGGCTATTAACGCTCAAGCAGACAAAATTTACAAACACAATGGTGAAGTTGTAGAAGGTAAAGTAGTAAAATTAGAAGAGTATACAATTATCTTCAAATATGATGGAGAAGATGCTGAAAATACAATCAGTAAATATGCAATTGAAAAAATTGTTTATGGAAAATCAGGAAGAGTTGAAGAAGTAACAGAAAAAATCGTTATCAATGGTGAAGCTGATTGGGAAAAAGTTGTAATTTTAGAAGATAAAGCTTACATCTCAGGATTAAAGAAAGTTGATGAGTTAAGAGGTAAAACAGGTTTAATTAACTTCCATACTGGAAATACAGGAGATAAAAAAGCAGAGAAAAAATTAAAAATGGAAGCAGCTAAAATGGGTTGTCCTTTCATTTTACAAACAGCTGATAAAACAACTGTAGGAGCAAATTCTAATGCTTTAGGAGGTTCTCAAGCTATTAAAAAAGGAGTTGGATACAAATACTAATATTTCCTTTTAAAAATATTTTAAGGCTACTTTTAAGTAGCCTTTTTTATTTATAGTTTTTAACAAGAAACACTATCTTTGTTGAAAATAATTATTAGTTATCCTGAGCTACTCGAAGGACTAACTTCTAACTTCTAACTTTACATGACAGGAATTGTTTATAAATCAACCGGAAGTTGGTACACCATTAAAACTGAAAATGGTGATTTCTTAGAATGCCGTATAAAAGGTAAATTTAGAATGAAGGGTATTAAAAGTACCAATCCAATTGCTGTAGGAGATATTGTTGACTATGATATTGAAAACACCACCGATGAAACGACAGGAGTAATCACTAATATTCATGATAGAAAAAATTACATTGTAAGAAAATCTGTTAATTTATCGCATCAATTGCATATTATTGCAGCTAATATTGATGTGGTGTTTTTATTGGTTACAATAAACAATCCTCCAACTACTACGAGTTTCATTGATCGATTTTTAGTTACATCAGAAGCTTACGGAATAGAAGCCGTTATTGTTTTTAATAAAATTGACACTTTTGATGATGCTACATTAGATGAGCAATTGTATTTACAGCATGTTTATTCTTCTATAGGGTATAAATGTTTACGTGTTTCAGCAAAAGATGAAAAAGGGATTGAAGAATTAAAAATGCTAATGAAAGATAAAGTTTCTATGTTCTCGGGTCATTCAGGTGTTGGAAAATCAACTTTAGTAAATACTTTAGAGCCTTCTTTGAACTTAAAAACCAAACAAATTTCCGAATCTCATTCGCAAGGTAAACACACTACAACTTTTGCAGAAATGTTCGATTTATCTTTTGGAGCTAAAATTATTGATACACCAGGAATTCGTGGATTTGGTATTGTAGATATGGATCAGCAGGAAATTGGGGATTATTTTCCTGAATTTTTTGCTTTAAAAGATCAATGTAAATTTAATAATTGTTTACATAAAGATGAACCGCATTGTGCAATAAAAAAAGCATTAGAGAATGACGAAATATCTTGGTCGCGTTATAAAAGCTATACCCAAATTCTAGAAGGAGATGAGGAACAGTATCGTGCTGATATTTATGATGCTGAGAGAAGAGCAAGTGATGAAACGAGAAAGTAAAAAGTAAAAAGAAACAAGTAAAAAGTGAAAGCAGTTATTCAAAGAGTTTCCCAATCGTCCGTTACCATTCATCAAAAAGTTGTTGCGCAAATTTCAGAGGGTTTATTAGTTTTAATTGGTATTGAAGATGCCGACAATCAAGAAGATATAAATTGGTTAACTTCAAAAATAGCCAATTTAAGGATTTTTGGGGATGAAAATAGTATTATGAATTTATCGTTAAAAGATATAAATGGTGAAATCATAGTGGTAAGTCAGTTTACTTTGCATGCCTTAACAAAAAAAGGAAATCGTCCAAGTTATATCAAAGCGTCTAAACCTGAAATTGCAATTCCTTTATATGAGTCTTTTATAAAACAAATGGAATCAGAATTAGGAAAAAAAGTACAAACAGGTGAGTTTGGAGCAGATATGAAAGTATCATTAGTAAATGATGGTCCGGTTACTATTTTAATTGATACAAAGAATAAAGAGTAATGAAACAAAAAATTATAACTTTTATCGTTGCAATTTTTATAAATGGTGGCTTATATGCAGGTATAACCTACTTTATGGATACAAACTTAAATAAAAAACAATTATTGTTTAACTTCTTGTTTTTTGGTGTTTTAATGGCAATATTTCAAGTGTTTATATTTCCTGGAATCAAGAAGGATAAAAATAAAAATAACAAATTATGAACCTTAAAAACGCCCAACAACAAGTAGATAATTGGATTAACGAGCACGGTGTTCGTTATTTCAATGAACTAACTAATATGGCCCAACTTACCGAGGAAGTAGGTGAGGTAGCTCGAATTATAGCTCGAAGATATGGCGAACAATCCGAAAAAGAATCAGATAAAAACAAAGACCTTGGTGAAGAATTAGCCGATGTTGTTTTTGTAGTTTTATGTTTAGCCAATCAAACGGGAGTTGATTTACAAGCGGCTTTCGACAAGAAAATGGATTTAAAAACAAAACGCGATCACGATCGTCATCATAATAATGAGAAACTTAAGTAGTTCACAGTTTTCAGTAATAATTAAAAACATGAATTTACTTTTAAAATACTCGAAACTCGAAACTCGAAACTCGAAACTCCAAATCACTGGTAGCAAATCAGAGACCAATAGACTGTTGTTGTTAAAGGCTTTATATCCAAATCTAATTTTAGAAAACACATCCAATTCCGACGATTCCGAAGTGATGTTAAAAGCATTGCAAAACTCGCAACTCGCAACTCGCAACTCGCAACTTGTGGACGTTCATCATGCTGGAACTGCTATGCGTTTTCTAACTGCTTTTTTTGCGATTCAAGAAGGGAAAGAAGTATTGCTAACAGGTTCTTCACGTATGAAAGAACGTCCAATTAAAATTTTAGTGGAAGCATTACAGCAATTAGGAGCCGAGATTAGTTATGAAGAAAATGAAGGTTTTCCACCCATTCGAATTAAAGGGAAAAAGTTAATTCATAATAAAGTTTCACTACCAGCTAATGTGAGTAGCCAATATATTTCAGCTTTGTTGTTAATTGCTCCAAGATTAGAGAATGGTTTAGAATTAACATTGGAAGGAGAAATCACTTCTATTCCCTATATTAAAATGACATTAGCACTATTGAATGAAATAGGAGTGAAGACAACATTTCAAGGAAATAAAATAATAGTTAATTCACTCCCAACTTCTAACTCCCAACTTCTAACTGTAGAGTCCGATTGGTCATCTGCTTCCTATTGGTATTCCATTATAGCCTTGTCTGAAGTTGGAGCCCAAATTACACTTTCAAGTTACAAAGTAAATAGTTTGCAAGGTGATTGTGCTTTGATTGAAATTTATAAAGATTTTGGTGTAGAAACTATTTTTAATAATGATAATTCAATATCAATCTCAAAAGTCAACTTCAAAAATCAAAAATCGTTAATCTTCAATCTTCAATCTTCACCTGACATTGCGCAAACTATTGCAGTAACTTGCTTTGGTTTAGGAATTGGATGTGATTTATATGGCTTACACACTTTAAAAATTAAAGAGACAGATAGACTTGAAGCGCTCAAAGCAGAGTTGATTAAATTAGGTGCAGAAATTTTAGTAACTAACGAATCGTTGCATTTGAAACCTTCAACTTCAATCAACGAAAATATTGCTATAAAAACCTATCAAGACCATAGAATGGCAATGGCTTTTGCACCATTTGCACTTCGTGTTCCAATTACGATTGAAGAAGCTGAAGTAGTTTCTAAATCCTATCCTGATTTTTGGGAGGATTTGAAAAAAATTGGATTTAAAATGGAAGAAATTTAAAATGAAAGTCGGGATGACTGGATTCGAACCAGCGACCCCTAGCACCCCATGCTAGTACGCTACCAGGCTGCGCTACATCCCGAATAGCGCAAATGTATAAATTTTTATCGTTTTACAATTTGAATTTGGTCTAAAATGGTTTGTACTTTATCAGACGAAATAGGTAATTGTAAACCATTTTTTAAAACTAAATTGCCTCCATCTGATTTATTGTAGGCTACAACAAAATTAACGTTAACAATATACGATTTGTGAATACGAACAAAATTTGGATTACTACATAAAATATCTTCAAAATTTTTCAAATTTCTACTCACCACATGTTTTACATCATTTGTACATTTAATTTCTGAATAAGCGCCTTCACCTTTAATAAAAACAATGTTATCAGTCTCTAAAAACAAAATGCTATTTCCACTTGGAACTGCAATGCGTTCTAAAACATCTTGTTTCATAGTTTCTTTTAAAAGCGAATAATTTTGCTCGTTTGATTTTTGTTTTTCAATACGAGAAATCGCATTGGATAATTCTTCGGGATTAATAGGTTTTAGTAAATAATCTACTGCCGAAAATTTAAAAGCTTGTAACGCATATTCATGATAAGCAGTTGTGAAAATAATCTTGAATTTTACTTCATTTTCATCGAAAAAATCTAATAATTCCAAGCCACTATGACCCGGCATTTCAATATCTAACAATACCAAATCAGGTTGATGTTTGCGAATTGCCTTAACTCCTTCTGGAAGATTTTCGCATTCAGCAACCACTTCTACATTTTTACAATATTCGTCAACTAGAAGTGATAAGTTTAAGCGCGCTCTTTTTTCATCGTCAATAATTATAGCTCTCATATAATGTTTATCGGTATTATTATTTCTACTAATGTTCCAGTAGGTTGGTTTTGTTGATTTTGTTTGTCAATTATTTTTAAAGAAATGTTTTTATGATTGTATTCATTCAACAAGTCTATACGGTTTTGTAGTGCTTCTGTAGCAAATGACTGATGGTTTTTATTTTTTATCTGATTCAATTCGTTGCTTTTTTGACGACCAATGCCATTATCATCTATGCTGATTAGTAGTTCATTATTTTGTGTTTCAAACAATATGATAACTTTTTTATCGCCTTGTTTGTGAAGCAATCCATGTTTTACAGCATTTTCTACATAAGGTTGTAATAACATCGTAGGAATTTTGATGCTTTCTTGGTCAATATTTTTCCCAACTTGAATTTCGTAACTAAAATCTTCATCAAAACGGCCTTTTTCAATGTCTAAATAGAGTTGAAGCGTTTTCACTTCTTCTGAAATTGAAATAAAATCTTTTTCTGTCATTTCTAGAATCGTTCGCGTTAGGTTTGAAAATTTCGACAAGTAATCAATAGCCAAACGTTTTTCATTCGATAAAATAAACGATTGTAATGTATTTAAAGCATTGTAAAAGAAATGCGGATTCATTTGCGATTTGATGGCTTTCAATTTCGATTTGTTTACATTTTTTTCCAAGTTGATCTTGTCTAAAACCAATTGATTTCGCTTCTCGATTTTTTTAATATTGATGCGATAAAGCCAGTATATTAATACTAAGAGAATTGCAGAAAATCCAAATATAAAAGGGAATTGCAACCAAAAAGGGCGATTGATTGTAAAATGAATTTTTGTAGTGTTTTTAAAATCGGAATTTAGTACAAATTCAATAGTATAACTTCCGTGATTTAATGAATTTAATACTATTTCCGGATTTAAAATATCGGCTTTTTGCCATTGCGATTCGTTAATTCGATACAATAATTCGTGCTCTTCAAAAGGAGTTGGTGATAAAAAGCGATAATCAATATGAATGTTGTTTTCGTTATATGATAAATCATTAAGTTTTAATTTGTCAATAATTTTATCGTTTACTTTTATGTCTTTGATAACAAAAGTTGGATTGGAGCGATTGTAAACTTCTTGTTTTTTGAGGATTAAACCTCTATTGGTTGAAATGTAATAGTTGTTGTTTTTTAGAATGATATCACTTACTTCAATATTGCTATTGATATGAATAATTTGCTTAAGTTTTTTGGTGCGCAAATCGAACTCAAAAATGTATTTGTTAGTAATAATAAAAAGAAGTCTGTCTTTAATAATTGTTTTTTCTACATTTTCTTTTTGGATAATCGTAGGAAAATTAATTTCTGAAATGATGTTTTTATTAATTTGATATACATTCAAATCACCATTACATGCATAAATAATACCTTTTTCATATGAAAGTTTGGTGATATTTAATGAAGTGTTTTTATACTTTAATTCGGAAAGTAAACCATTTTGACCAATATAAAACAAACCATTGTTTGTGGCAAAATAAATTGTTTTATTAATACTGTCAAAAGCTGTTGATTTTCCTTTAGCATTTATAATAATGTTGTTGTAATTGAGGTTTTTTAATTCGATAAAAGCCTTGTAAACCAAATCCCAATCACTTTTGCTATTTTCATTCGTTTTAATTAAACCTGAAGAACTACTGGCAGCAAACGCAATATATTTATGATCGACAGCGCAAACACTTTTAACAGCAATGGGTAATTCTTTGGTTAGTTTTAGTTCCGAATTTAAAACACCAAACTTGGAAGAAGTAAAATACAATTGATTTGAAAGTTTATCATGAAAAACTTGTCCCATTTGATGGTTGTCTTTTCCAGTAAAAATGGTTTTAAACTGATTTTTTTCTAAAGCGAGAATTTTATCATTTTTGGTTCCTACAATCAATTGTTCATTTTTAAAGCACAATGAAGTTAAACTTTCTTTAGAGCTTATAAGTTGGGTGTCGAAATTTTCAATATAAAACAAACCTTCGGTTAGAGTAGAAATCCAATAGTTGTTGTTTTTGGTTTTGTAGATGTAGGAAATATTTGTTCCATCAAAAAAATTTCGTTTTGTTCCTAAAACACAATCCATTTCTATAATTCCAGTCGTAGTACAAAGCCAATTTTTATTATTACACCAACTCAAATTTTGAACAATTGTATTTTCTAGATTTAGTTCTTTTCTAATAAATTGATTGTTAGAAAATAGATAACAATAATTTGAAAATTTAGAACCAATAAGTAACCCATCTTTTGTTTTTTCAACTAGTATGGAATTAAAGTTTTCTGAAAAGTCTTTTGGTAAATCAATTTTTTGCTGAATGCGATCATTATGAATAACAATTAATTGATTTTCAAAAACATATGTAGTGTTGTCACTAAAAAAAATGTATTTATTATCCTCTGTATTAAGTTCAATCTCTTTAATAAGTGAAAGTGTTTTTAAATCATAAACATCAACGGTGTTTTTGTTAATGATATACAATTGGTTTTGAATAATTCCGTATTTAAAATAACCAATAGATTTGTTTTGATTCAATTTTTTCAATTGATTTTTCTCAACATAATACAAATAACCATCAAAGTTTTCGTACCAAATTCTTCCAAAAGCATCTTGTTTTATACAAGAACCTGCTTTTGAGGTCATGCCATCTTGACTAAAATATTGAAAAGTATAACCATTAAATTGACACAAACCTTTATCGGTTGCAAACCACATAAAATTGTCTTTATCTTCAAAAATGTCGTAAACACTATTGGTTAACAATCCTTGTGATTTGTCTATAGTATTAAAATAGGGATTTTGCCCAAAAGTAATTTGGGTCAAAAAAAGTACTACTATACTATATAAATGTTTCAATTTAGAAATTTATCCAAATGTAAAAATACAATTAAATATGATATCATTCAGTTAATGAAATTCCGCTTTCAGTTAATGAAAAAGCAATTGATGCAAGGTTTGTGTTTTCGTAAACTCAAAAAGGGGTTTGGTTAACTCGCGTAATTTACAAGGATGAAGGCAACTAATTTTACACCGTAATTCAAAAACTATAATTATGAAAACAAAATTATTTTCTTTTTTATTTGTACTTATTAATAGTATATCTTTTGCTCAAATTAATGTAACAGAAAGTTTTGAGTCTGGTTCGGTTCCTTCAGGATGGACAACAAGCAATTTTGGTATTACTAATAATGGAGCGGTATCATGTGATGGTACTTATTCTTTGAGTGTAAATTTAACACAATTAGGAAATGGTGGAGTTCAAACGGGCAATTTTGTAACACAAAATTACACTTCAAATGGTGATCCAATTAGTTTTTCTGCTGGATACAATAAAAATAATAGTTCTGCAGGATTTTCAGGAAATATAAAATTATATTATGCTGTTAATAATAGTGCAACTTTTGTTCAATTTGCTTCTTCAACAAGTTTTCCGGTAATCTGTTTTAACGATACAGGAAAAATAACTGGAAATATTGCTTCGGGAGTTATTCCTTCTGGTAGTCTAGTTAGATTTAAAGTTGAAGTAAATCATAGTACTAATTATGCTTATGTTAATGTAGATGATTTAGAAATTACTCAAAATGGATCAACTGTAAATCAGACAACAACAGAATATACTTTTGACAATACATATAATAATACGGTAGGAACAAACCCGTTTTCATCAAGTAATACAAATTTTGTTGCGGACAGACATGGGAATTCAACAGGAGCAATTCAAGTAATAGGCGCTCAATCAACAGCAACTATACCTTCTACATTATTGCCTACGGGTGCTGGTGCAAGAACAATTTCATTGTGGTATAAAACAAATTCAAATAGTGGCTATCCAGGTGTTTTTGCTTATGGGGCAGCAGCAAACTCACAAACTTTTGGCATGTATATAAATCCATCTGGTGGTCCTGTATTTCAAGGATATGCAAATGATACTGATTTTGGAGGAAGTTATGCAGTAGATACATGGCAACACGTTGTAATTTCTTATGATGGAGGTGTAGTAAAAATGTACAAGAATGGAGTATATATTTCAAGTGCAAATAAAAGTTTAAATACTGCACTTTCTACATTTAAATTAGGAAATAGCTCAGTAGGTATGACTTTCGATGATTTAAAAATATACAATTTTGTTCTTTCTGATACTGATGTAACAAGTTTATACACTAACAATACCTTATCATCTTCAGATTTCAATCAAAACAATTTAAAAGTGGCGATGTATCCAAATCCGGTTAATGATGTTTTAAATATTGAAATTGAAAACGAAATCAAATCGGTAGAAATTTACAATATTCAAGGGCAAAAAGTGTTGCAATCTTCTTATAAACAAATTGAAACGAATTCATTAAATTCAGGAATTTATATGGTTAGAGTAGAAGATGTAAATGGAGCTGTTGCAACTCAAAAATTAATCAAAAAATAATGAAAGCTATTCAAAAATATAAACTTGAAATTACACTTTTTCTATTGTATTCATTCTTGTTTTATATGGGATATTTAATTCTAAAATAGAATTTAATTGATTTTAAAATAGTAGTTTGTTAAATAAATCCATTGGGGTTGTTAGGTAAAATGAGGTTTCATAAAAATAAATCTCATTTTACTTGACAACCCCTATTTTCAGATTGTATATTTGCAAACTTGTTTTTAAAGTTTAGATTCATTTTTAAACTTTTAAACCTTAAACTTTTAAACTAAAAAAAATGAAATTATCTCATTTCAATTTCAATTTACCTGAAGAATTATTAGCGGAATTTCCAACCGAAAACAGAGATGAGTCTCGTTTAATGGTAGTTAATAGAAAAACCGGAACTATTGAGCACAAATTATTCAAAGACGTTATCGATTATTTTGATGATGGCGATGTAATGGTTTTGAATAACACCAAAGTTTTTCCAGCTCGTTTATACGGAAATAAAGAAAAAACAGGTGCGCGTATCGAAGTTTTCTTATTAAGAGAATTAAATGCAGAACAACGTTTGTGGGATGTTTTAGTAGATCCTGCTCGTAAAATTCGTATTGGGAATAAATTATATTTTGGCGATGATGATTCATTAGTGGCTGAAGTGATTGATAACACTACTTCGCGTGGAAGAACATTACGTTTCCTATATGATGGTTCATATGAAGAATTTAGAGAAAAATTAGTAGAACTTGGTGAAACGCCAATTCCTAAATACATCAATCGTGAAGTAACTCCAGAAGATGCGGAACGTTACCAAACGATTTATGCAAAAGAAGAAGGTGCAGTTGCAGCTCCAACAGCTGGATTACACTTTTCTAAACATTTATTAAAGCGTTTAGAAATTAAAGGAATTAATTTTGCAGAAGTTACACTTCATGTTGGTTTAGGGACATTTAATCCAGTTGAGGTAGAAGATTTATCAAAACACAAAATGGATTCTGAAGAAATGATTATTTCTCAAGAAGCTTGTGATATTGTTAATACTGCAAAAGCAAATAAGAAAAAAATCTGTTGTGTAGGAACTACTTCTATGCGTGCTATGGAAAGTTCAGTATCATCACAAAAAACATTAAATCCTTACACAGGTTGGACTAACAAATTTATTTATCCACCTTACGATTTTAGTATTGCAGATTGTATGATTACTAATTTTCATACACCAAAATCTACTTTGTTAATGATGATATCTGCTTTTTGTGGTCATGATTTAATGATGAAAGCATATAAAGAAGCAGTTCAGGAAAAATATCGCTTTTATTCTTACGGAGATGCGATGTTAATCATATAATTTCTCAATCCCAATCGAAAGATTGGGATTTTTTCTTTCTCGATAGCACATCTGAAATACAATTTTTGAGTTTTTTAATTGTTGGATGCCTTACAACTTTTAATTACTTTTGCTAACCAAACAACCAAGAAAATGATTTTTGAAAACACACGCGAATTTGCACAAAGTTTAGACGCTAAAGACGAATTAAGAAATTACAGAGAGGAATTTTATTTTCCTAAAGTTAACGGCAAACAAGTAATTTATTTTACAGGAAATTCATTGGGTTTACAGCCTAAAAGAACGAAAGTTTACGTTGATGAAGTAATGAACGACTGGGCAAATATGGCGGTAGAAGGCCATTTTTATGCCGATAAACCTTGGTGGGATTATCAAGAACGTTTTGCAGTTCCCTTGAGTGATATCGTTGGAGCTAAGCCTTCTGAAGTTGGAGTGATGAATACTTTAACAGTGAATCTTCATTTATTAATGGTGTCTTTTTACAACCCAACACCTAAGAAGTATAAAATTATTTGTGAAGAGAAAGCCTTTCCAAGTGATCAATACATGTTCCAAAGCCAAGTAAAATTTCACGGTTATAATCCAAAAGATGCGATTGTAGAAATAAAGCGTAGAGAAGGTGAAGCTAATATTCGATTAGAAGATATTTTAGCTAAAATTGATGAGGTTGGAAGTGAGTTAGCATTGGTTTTAATAGGTGGTGTAAATTACTATACAGGTCAAGTTTTTGATATGAAAACCATTACCGCTGCCGGGCAAAAACACGGAGCTTACGTGGGATGGGATTTAGCTCATGCTGCAGGAAATATCAAACTAGAACTTCACGATTGGAATGTAGATTTCGCTGCTTGGTGTAGTTATAAATATATGAATTCAGGACCAGGAAATGCATCGGGATTCTTTGTGCATGAAAAACATCATAACGATAAAGAATTAAAACGTTTTGCAGGTTGGTACGGCCACAACAAAGAGCGTCGTTTTAAAATGGAACCTGACTTTGATCCGGTGCACGGAGCAGATGGTTGGCAAGTAAGTAATCTTCCTATTTTATCTTTAGCGCCATACTTAGCTTCAGTAGAAATGTTTGCCGAAGTAGGAATGGATAAATTAATAGCAAAACGTAATTTAATTACTTCATATTTAGAATTTATTCTTCACGAAATTGATAAAGAATTAGAAGGAGCTGATTTTGAAATTTTAACCCCATCTAATCAAGAAGAGCGTGGTTGTCAATTATCGGTTTATCTTCACGGACAAGGAAGAGAATTGTTTGATCGATTAATGAAAAACGGAGTAATTACAGATTGGAGAGAACCTAATGTAATTCGTTTAGCGCCTGCACCATTTTATTGTTCTTTCGAAGATATGTACGAATTCGGACAAATATTGAAAAGATTGATATTGGAGAAATAGATTATAGGATTTTCGGATGTTCAGATTATAGTAAAATCCAATATCTGAGAATTCATTATTCGAAAATCTAGTAATCCGAATATCGGTACATCAAAAATAATAGCCATGCACAATTACAAAGAATTAGAAGTTTGGAAAGAAAGTATTAAGTTTTGTCCAGAAATTTATAAACTTGTTCGAAAATTACCTGAAGAAGAAAAGTTTGGATTAATTAGCCAATTGAAAAGAGCTGTTATTTCAATTCCTTCCAATATTGCTGAAGGTTCGGCAAAATCGTCTGACAAACATTTTGTAATTTTCTTAGAAAATTCTTTAGGCTCGTGCTATGAAATAGAAACACAATTGTTGGTTTGTATAGAATTAAGTTTCATAACGGAGATTGAATACAATCAAATTGTGGAAAAACTGTCTTCTATCATCAAAAAGTTGATTAAATTTATAAAATATTTAAACGATAAAAATAAGTAGTAATGATTTCAGATAATCGGATGTTCAGATTTTTAGACTGTCCGAACATCAGAATATCAGAAAATCCAATATCAAAAGAATGACTAAACAACAAATCATAGAAAATTTCGACCCATCACAACCTGGGTTAGCAGACGCAACTGTTTTTGGATTGCCTTTCTCAGCAGAACAAAGTGAAATTATTGTAGTTCCAGTGCCTTGGGAAGTAACAGTAAGTTATGGAGCCGGTGCTTCGGAAGGACCAGATGCGGTTTTAGATGCTTCTTTTCAAGTAGATTTAAATCATCAAGAATTTCCGGAATTATGGAAATTAGGTATTTATATGGATGAAGCGCCAGAACATTGGGCAAAGAATTCAGAAAAATATAAAAGTCTAGCCCAACCCATAATTGAAGCGTTAGAAAGCGGAGAAGATGTAGCTACTTTTCCAGCATTACAAGCCGATTTAGATAAAATCAATAAAGTTTGTAAAGAATTACATCAAGAAGTTAAAGACCGTGTGTTGCATTGGATGAACCAAGGGAAAAAAGTAGTGCTTTTAGGTGGCGATCACTCAACACCACTAGGATATTACCAAGCGTTAGCAACTAAATACGACAACTTCGGAATTTTGCATTTAGATGCGCACATGGATTTACGTATTGCGTATGAAGGATTCACGTATTCGCATGCTTCCATTATGTACAATGCCTTACAAATTCCTCAAATTTCAAAAATTGTACAAGTAGGGATTCGCGATTTCTGTGAGCAAGAAGTCGAAGTAGCTTTAAACGATAGAGTTTTAGTACATACTGATATGGATTTAAAACAGGAAGCTTTCGAAGGTAAAACGTGGCAACAACAATGCGACCATATCATCGCTTCATTACCAGAAAAAGTTTGCATTTCTTTTGATATTGATGGAATGTATCCTTGGTATTGTCCAAATACAGGAACACCAGTTCCGGGTGGATTTTCATTTGAGCAAGCCGCTTATTTGTTTAGTCGCTTAGCTGAAACGAATAAGGAAATCATCGGATTTGATTTGGTTGAAGTTGCTCCAGGGGATGATGATTGGGACGGGAACGTAGGTGCAAGAATGTTATTCCATATGTGTGGTGCATTTGCTAAATCACAAAAAATGAATGTTGGGAAGAAAATCAAGTTTAACAAATAATTTATATCTTGCATAGCCTCAAACGATAAGTCTAAACATAATCTACCACTTAATTTATTTAAAGTAAAAAAGTATGAGTCACTTTGTAATAGAACAGTGGAGGGAATATCCAATTAAAGTACCAGGAAAAGTTAGGTATGCCGTTTCAAACTATGGAAGACTTAAAAGTTTTACCGATACAATTGAAAATGGGAAGATTTTAAAAGGCGCTCCTACAGAAGGTTTTCTTTTTTTACGCTATGTTAGAATATCTAATGGTGTAAAGAAATTCTATTTTCATGCTATTCATAAAATGGTAGCCGAACTTTTTTTACCAAAGGAAAGTGAGGATCAAGAATACGTTTTACATTTAGATTATGACAAAATGAACAATCAATTGTATAATCTAAAATGGGCAACTTATGAAGAAATGCGAGCTCACGGTCATAAAAGTCCAGCTGTAAAAGCCGCTTTTAAAAAATTTCAAGAAGATAACATTAAACGCGATGGTAGAAAATTAACCTCTACTCAAGTGATGCGAATTAAGTTGAAAATGAAACGTCAAGGAGAAAAGTTTAGTGTTAGAAAAACCGCTAAAGAATTTAATGTTTCTGAAATGCAAATTTACCGCATTAAATGGGGTGAAAATTGGGGACATATACAAGTCTAAACCGAAGCATTGCTTCGGTTTTTTATAAGTTATTGATATCATCCAAAATCGAAATCGCTTTTTCTTTAGTAGCCGCTAATTCTTCAGGTTTCATTTTTCTAAGTAAGGCTAACATCATGCTCATTCTTTGATTATTGGCAAAATGTTGTTTTTTCTCATCTAAAAAATGCCAATACAAACTGTTAAACGGACAGGCTTTTTCACCCAATTTCTCTTTTACATTGTAATGACAACTGCCACAATAATTACTCATTTTATTAATGTAGCTTCCTGAAGAAACATATGGTTTAGTAGCTACAATGCCACCATCAGCATATTGACTCATGCCGCGAGTATTCGGCATTTCTACCCATTCAATCGCATCGATGTAGACCCCTAAATACCAAGCATCAACTTCATCAGGATGCAATTGGGCTAATAGAGAAAAATTACCAATAACCATTAAACGCTGAATATGATGCGCATAGGCTTCCGATAAACTTTGGGAAATCGAATGTTGCATGCATTTCATTTTGGTTTTTCCTGTCCAAAAGAAATCAGGTAACGGATTGTAATTTTCCAATGTGTTCATTTGGGCATAATTGGGCATTTCTTTCCAATAAATTCCTCTGACATATTCGCGCCAACCAATAATTTGTCGCACAAAACCTTCTACTTGCGCCAATTCAATCGTTTCTTGATTTTGATAATAATACGAAACCACAGCATCCACCACTTCTTTCGGACTTATCATTTTGGAATTCATCGCAAAAGACAAACGCGAGTGAAACAGAAATTTATGTCCAGAAAACAACGAATCTTGATAGGTTCCAAAATGCTCCAACAAATGCGCACAGAAATAGTCAATCAATTGCAAACTTTCATTTCTTGAAGTCGGCCAGCTGAAATTTTCTCTATCAATGCTTCCAAAAGTGATGATATTTTGACTTTCAATTTCGACAACAATTTCACTCACATTTTTATGAAATTCCAAAGGAAACGGAATCGGAACTTCATTTTTATATTGATTACGGTTGTTGTGGTCAAAATTCCATTTTCCATCAAGTGGTTGATCACCAACCATCAAAACATCGTGTTTTTTTCGCATCATACGATAGAAACTTTCCATCAATAGTTGCTTTTTTCCTTTGAAAAAATCCGCTAATTCATTTCTGGAAGTATAAAAATGTTCGGAATCCACTGCTTTTGTTGGAATAGTAAGTTTTTCACAGATGGATTTCAATTGTACGTCTAGACGATATTCATCAGGAAATTGGTATTCAAATTTCTCGATTTTATGTTCTTCAACCAAAACCAAAATCAATTGTTCTAAATTATGCGGATTATTTTCATCCGAAATTTTATAATAAACAACTTGATGACCTCGTTTTGTCAATTCTTTCGAAAAATTTCGCATGGAAAGAAAAAATGCGACTACTTTTTGAATGTGATGTTTCACATAATCCGTTTCCTGACATATTTCTGCCATTACATAAACTATATTCGGATTGATTTCGTCAAACCAAGAATGTTCCGAATTGAGTTGGTCACCCAAAAGTAATCGAAGTGTTCTCATTTAAAATAATTCTGGAATTAACCACATTTTTTGAAATTTTCCGTCGCCATCGTACATTTCCGCTTGACGTTTGATGTTGAATTTTCTATCTCTTGGATCGTTGCCAACACCAGCATTGTACATCCAATTGCCATAATTACTGTGCACATCATAATCAATTAACATACTTTCAAAATACGCTGCACCAATTCGCCAATCTTGTTCCCATTCTTTTGCCCAATAACTCGCGACATTTTGACGACCACGATTGCTCATCCAACCTGTTTTTTGCAATTCAATCATATTGGCATTCACGAAATTTTCTGGAGTTGTTCCGTTTATCCATTGATTAAAAGCTTTGGTGTTTTGGTTCCAATGGTATTCTTTTTGCAAAATGCCGTTCAATTGGAAAATTTTATTACCGTGTTTCAGCGAAATATATTTGAAATAGTCGCGCCAAATTAATTCGAAAATTAACCAATACGTATCTTCGTTTTTGACTACTTTTTTCTCAAATTGTTGCACTTCCCAGTAAATCATTCGTGCAGAAATACTTCCATTTGCCAACCAAGCCGATAGTTTTGAACTGTAATCTTTTCCAACTAAACCATTACGAGTTTTCTTGTAAACCGCTAGTTTTTTGGTGTCCCAAAAGTAGTCTTTGATTCTTTTTTTAGCTTGATTTTCGCCACCTTTAAAAGGAAAAGCGGTCTTATTTGGTTGCTTAAACTCCGAAGCCTCGGAGTCAAATCCTAAATCTTCCAAAGTTGGAATATTAGTTTTTTCTTCAATTAGATTAGCAATTGGTTTTGCTGAGATGGAAACGGTTGGTCGCACTCGAATTTTCTTTTCCAATTGCTTTCTAAACTCGGTAAAAACTTCTGGAATTTTCTCCCAATCTTCATACGGAACATCATCCGGATGAAATAAGAATTGGTCGTAATACGTTTTCCAATTCACCGCTGGAATTAGATTTCGGACTTCGGTTTCAACGTCTACTTCTTCTTGCGTCCATTCGTTTTGGATATAAATCGTATCAATTTGATATTTAGCCGCTACTTTTGGAATCAATTGTTCGGGATAACCGTAATAAACTAATAATGTGATATTTTTCTCAGCTAAATTTTGTTGTAATTCGGTTAAAGTTTCTAAAAGAAATTGGGTTCTGAATTTTTCTGTTTTCTTGAAACCATATTGGGTAGTTTCGAAATGTCTTGGATCTAGACAATATATTCCTATTACTTTTTCATTTTCTCTACACGCATTGTACAACGAATGATTATCAATCGTGCGCAAATCGTTTCTAAACCACACTAATCCGTTCATATCTTTTTGATTTATAGATTTTCAGATTTTGGATTTTCGGAGAATTTTTTATCCGAATTTCAGAATATCAGAACATCCGAATATCCGAACATCCAAATATCTTGATATCAATTCTTATTTTTTCTGCATTTATCACTACAATACACCACATCTTCCCAGTTTTTCTCCCATTTTTTGCGCCATGAAAAAGGGCGTTGACAAGTTTTGCAGATTTTTTCGGGAAGATTTACTTTTTTATGCGCCATTATAACATTGAAGTAGTTGGTTTATCAGGTCTTGCATAATGAAATCTGTCTGCTAATTTTGGAACTGCATAACCATCTAAGCCATTTATTGCAACTACATTTCCTCGATCAAGTTGCATCCAATTGTCATCATGAAACAGATTTTCATCTGCATAAATCGTTTCAATTGATGCAATAATGTGAATACAATCATTTTCTTCAATTTTGTATTCGTTAACATATTTGCAAAGTAATTGAACCGGACTTCCTTTTACAAAAGGGACTTTCAAGTCATCAAAAAATTCAGGTTCTAAATTCGTTTTGTCAAATTCCGAAATATGTTCATCATAACTAGAAGAAGTATGATGCGCATCAGCAATCATTTCTTCTGTAATATGATTTACTGAAAAATAGCCTATTTCTTTTAGATTTTTGTATGTATCCCTTGGTACTGTTGTAGGTCTTAAAATGAATCCTAATAAGGGTGGTTCGCTTCCTAAGTGGGTCACACTACTGAAAATCGCTACATTTAGAGTGCCTTCTTTTGATACAGTCCCGATTAGATTTGCTGATTTATATCCCGTTACACAATTTACCAAGTTCAATCTAGGAACTTTTGACATTTGGGATAAATCTTCTTTTGTAATCTTTCTCATAGCAATTTTTATTCAAAGATACATTTTGTTTAACTAAAAATAAAAAATATTAAACAAAAAATCTCAACGACTTGTAAAAAACTGATAAAAGTCAGAGATTAAATTTTATTATTCCGTATTTTTGTAGTCCAAATTTTTACAATAATCTTCATGCAAACGCCACAAAAAATTGCTGTTGTAGGTTCTGGATTAGTCGGAACTTTATTAGCAATCTATTTAAAAAGAGCAGGTCACATTGTTCACGTTTTTGACAGAAGTCCAGATATTAGGACCATTCAATTTTCGGGTCGTTCTATTAATTTGGTAATGTCAGATCGCGGATGGAAAGCTTTAAAAGATGTTGGCTTAGATGAAGAAATACGAAAAATTGGTATTCCTGTGGATAAGAGAGCGATTCATTTACAAGATGGAAAATTGAATTATCAATTTTACGGTAAAGAAGGAGAGGCTATTTTTTCATTTTCAAGAGGCGTTTTGAATAGAAAAATGGTCGATTTGGCTGAAGCAGAAGGCGTGGAATTCTTCTTCGAAAGGAAAATTTGGGATATCAATTTAGCAACTGCTACTTTATACGAAGGCGAAACCGAACAAGGTGCCTGGTCAGAATTAAAATACGATAAAGTATTTGGTGCGGATGGTGCTTTTTCGAGAATTAGACATAGAATGCAACGACAATCTATGTTTGATTATTCGCAAGAATTCATGGAAATCGGATACAAGGAATTACACATTCCAGCTAATGCAGATGGTTCTCACAAGATTGATAAAAATTCATTACATATTTGGCCAAGAGGCAATTTCATGTTAATGGCATTAGCTAATTTAGATGGTACTTTTACATGTACTTTATTCATGCCATTTAAAGGAGAAAACTCTTTTGAATCATTAAATGATGAAACTTCTTTAGTTGATTTTTTTGCAAAATATTTTCCAGACACTAAAGAAGTAATTCCAGATTTAGTGCGTGATTTCTTTAAAAATCCTACGAGTTATTTAGCCATTATGAAATGTTTTCCTTGGACATTTGAAGACAAAGTAGCTTTAATTGGCGATTCGGCACATGCTATTGTACCATTTTATGGACACGGTATGAATGCTGGATTTGAAGATATCACCATACTAAATGAAATGATGCAACAATATGGTGACGATTGGAATCAAATATTCAAAGCTTACGAGATTTCTAGAAAACCAAATGCTGATGCCATTGCCGAACTTTCAAGAAGAAATTTTGAAGAAATGAGCAATAAAACGGCTGATGAAAAATTTCTGTTACAAAAGAAAATTGAAAAATGGTTCTCAGATAAGCATCCAGAAAAATGGATGCCATTGTATAGCCGAGTAACTTTTAGTTTACAACCGTATTCTGAAGCTATGGCAATTGGAGATTTTCAAAATGAAATTATGCAAGAAGTTTTAAAAACGGAAAACATTGAAGAAATTTGGGATTCACCACAAATAGAAAATAAAATTTTAGAATTACTTCAATAAAAAGAAAATCCAAATCTCAAAATAATGCGATTTGGATTTTTTTCTTACAAAATAGTTTATCTTTGAGATAGACTAATGTTTTATTTACATGGATACTATTTTATTACTTGCTATATTGGTTATAGTAATTGTTTTACTAACCTCTATAAATTCAAAGTTTCAACAACTTAATGATGTCATTTATCGATTAAACGAAAAGGTAAATGAACTAAGAAATGAATTACATACTAAACCTATACAAGATAGTTCAAAAGTTACCACAGAAATACGTAAAGAGTCAGTGCAAACTCCACAACCAATTGTAAAAGAAGAAATTATTGAAAAGCCAATTGAAGTTGTTGAAAAAACGCCTGAGATTATTCCGATTATTGAGCCAATAAAAGTCGAAATCAAGGAAGAAGTTGAACATCAAATTCCAGTTGTTGAGATAGAAAATCCAAGAGAACCAGAAAAATCATGGTTTGAAACGTTTAAAGAAAATAATCCTGATTTAGAAAAATTCATAGGTGAAAATCTAATCAATAAAATTGGTATTCTTATTCTAGTTTTAGGAATTAGTTTCTTTGTAAAATACGCTATTGATAAAGAATGGATTAATGAAACCGCTCGTGTTGGAATAGGAATTTTAGCAGGTTCAATTGTAATGGGAGTGGCTCACAAATTGAGAAAAAATTACAAAGCATTTAGTTCAGTAATGGTAGCAGGTGCGATTAGTATTTTTTATTTTACAATTGCAATTGCATTCCATGATTATCACTTGTTTAGCCAGACGGTTGCTTTTGTAATTATGGTTGTAATTACCGCTTTTAGTACGTTTGTATCAGTAAATTATGACCGTCAGGAATTAGCCGTTTTGTCATTAATTGGTGGATTTGCAGTTCCATTTATGGTAAGTACTGGTGCAGGAAATTATATTGTTTTATTTACTTACATCGCTATTTTAAACATTGGAATTCTAGGAATTGCTTTCTATAAAAAATGGAATTTAGTTTCCATATTATCGTTTGTGTTTAGCTATCTATTACTTTCTTCATGGTATTATAAAGAATTATATGCCGATAAATTACCGCATCAAGGTGCTTTTGCTTTTGCTACTTTATATTATTTTATTTTCAGCATCGTAGTTGTAATGAATAATGTGAGAAGAAAAGGAGCGTTTTCAAAAATCGATTATTTTATGATCATAGCCAATACCTTTGTGTATTTTGGTTTGGGAATGGGAATTTTACACAATTGGGGAATCGAATTCAAAGGATTGTTCACGTTATCATTAGCTATTTACAATTTAATATATGCTACTTTTTTATTCAAGAAATTTGGATTGGATAAAAATGCGGTGTATTTGTTAATTGGTTTGGTCCTAACGTTTGTTACCTTAACCATTCCTATTCAATTCGATGGCAATCAAATTACGTTGTTTTGGGCTGCCGAAGCGGTTTTGTTGTTTTGGTTGTCGCAAAAATCGAAAATCAGTTTGTTTAAGTTGGGCGCTATGGTAGTGCAGTTTTTATCCATTATTAGTTTGATTATCGATTGGGACAAACAATATCGTTTTTCGAACTATGAGCTTTCTATAGTTTTGAATCCAATTTTTATTACTGGAATTGTAACACTAGCTTCTTTATTAGCAACTTATTTTTTATTGAAAAAAGAAAACGAAGCTACAACTATTTTTAAAATTGATTTTGATCCTGTTTTTTATCGTAACGGCATCACATGGGTAGCATTAATTCTTGGTTATTTTGTTGGGATTTTTGAAATCATTCATCAATCAGGGCATCATATACAAAATACGTCTTCTCAATTATCATTATCAGTGGGTTATCATTTTATTTTTAGTACCTTATTTGTTTATTTCGGAATTAAAGCAAAAGAAGAAGTAGTCCAAAAAATTGCTACACTTATCGTAATGATTAATCTTGTTTTATATGTGTTGTGGTGGTATAACATTCCATCAAAAGAAGTGGTTTGGAACATTGCTAAAAACTGGAATTCATCTATAGCATTTTATTTTCATTATGTTGTATTAGCCTGCTTGGTTTTTTATTTCATGATTTTATCCAATCAAATTTTAAATAAAGCACATATTTCGTTTTTAAAATCTAAAATGGCCGTATGGATTTTAGTGTTTTGTGGTGTTTATATTTTAAGTAACGAACTAATTGTACATAATATTTTTGCTGTTGATTCGATTACTATTTTACAACAAATTGATGAAGATTTCAAAGGTTCTGATTTGCCAAAAGAAACCTACCGAATGAATGAATATAATGTTCAATATAAATTGAATGTTATCAAAGTTCAAGTAATTAAAATAGGTTATCCGATTTTATGGGGAATTTTATCATTTGTATTATTGATTTTTGGAATTAAAAAACAATGGAAACAAATTCGAATTATTGCACTTTCATTACTAGGTTTAACTATTGTGAAATTGTTTGTGTATGATATTAATAACGTTTCAGAAACCGGAAAAATTATAGCATTTATATTATTAGGAGTGCTCATTTTGATTATCTCGTTTGTGTATCAAAAAATCAAAAAGTTAGTGGTGGATGAATCTCAAAATAGTAGTACAAATGAAAATTAAATTATTTATTTCGTTTTGTTTTATATCGATTTTTGGTTTTGGTCAAAGCCTTAAAGGT
This sequence comes from Flavobacterium cyclinae, assembly GCF_021172145.1. Lineage (NCBI taxonomy): Bacteria > Pseudomonadati > Bacteroidota > Flavobacteriia > Flavobacteriales > Flavobacteriaceae > Flavobacterium > Flavobacterium cyclinae. The sequence continues at coordinate 2,618,688 of NZ_CP089095.1, read as the reverse complement.
GCTATTGAAAGAGTAGAAGAAAAGGGATTTCATAGGATTTTAATTGCTCCTGAAGTGCGTTCGGCTTCAAATGAAAATTTTCATTTTTTGAGAATTTATGATGATGAAAAAAAAGAAATTCCTTATGTAGTTGATTTCAATAAAGACTATTTTTTCTCAAACCGATATCAATCATTAAGAATTTCGGATCAAAAACAATTCAAGGACTCAGTTTCATATTACATTGTCAATGTCGTTCAAAATATGAAATATTGTTCAGAATTAAGTCTGAAAATTGCCAATACAGGTCTTACTAAAGAATATAATATTAGTGGAAGTGACGATGGAATTCATTGGTTTGGATTAGTAATGAACTCAATGTTATACGATTTAAATGATTTTCAAAATACGTATGTAAGGAAAACAGTTTCATTTCCGAACAATTCCTATAAATTTTTAAAAATTGAATTTATTGATAAAAATTCAATGCCTATTAAACTTTTAGAAGTTGGTTATTTTATCGGAGATGAAAAAATAGAACCAACGACAGTATTAGAAGTTTTTAAACATAAAATAATTGAGGATAAAACAAACAAAAAAAACATTATAAAGTTTTCTGCAGATAATTTATATACAGTTGATGGAATAGCATTTAATTTCAAAAACTCAAGATTTTTTAGAAAAGCTTCCGTCTTCATTAAGGAAACTAGAAGCGTAAAAAAGAAATCGGAAATATATAGAAAATCGGTTGCTACTTTTAATTTAGATTCAAACTCAGCTAATAGTTTTAAATGGGAAAGTTTTCAAGCAAAAGATTTTGAAATTGAAATCGAAAATTTAGACAACGAACCTTTAGAAATTAAAGAAATCAAATTATTGCAGCATCAATTTTATTTAATTGCCGATTTAGATGTTAGTAAGAATTATGAAATAGTAGTAGATTCTACTTTGTCAAAACCTCAATATGATTTGGTGAAATTTCTACCAAATGATTTAACGCAATTAAATGTAATTAGAATTTCAGATTTTAAAAAGATAAGTTCAAATAAAGCATCGATAACGCAACAATTCTGGCAAACAAAATGGTTTTTGTGGACGGCAATTGTTGTAGCAGGATTGATTATTGGTTATTTTGCTTTTGGTTTATTGAAAGAGGTAGAGAAGAAGGATTAATTTTCTTCTCTATGAACTTTATTAAAATCAAAAGCTGGTGTACAAATTGCAATATATTCACAAGGTTCATCAAAAGGATTTGAATATTGAACTCTTGTGTTTTTCTCAATTTTAATAGACTGACCTGCTTCCAAAATTACTTTTTCATCTTCAATTATAAATTGCTTTTTGCCTTTTATAATGTAAGTGTATTCATCAAATTCTGGTGTTTGAAAAGGTTCGCTCCATCCAGGTGGCGCAATCATATGAGCAATTGAAATTGCTGAATTATTGGTGGTTGCCAATCCGTGATGTTCTTCGATTAATTTACCGTCTGTTGTTGGTACAACAAACGGCGATTTTTGAATAAAATATTTTTTCATTATTTCTTTAGCATTTTCATAAGTAAGCCAAAAGCGCCACGAATAAAGGTAGCACTTGTAACTACTTTAGTTACCGATTTTCCAATAACTTCTGCTGTGCTAGGCTCTTCTTTTGCTCGTCTTGTTGGTTTTTTTATTTCCTGTTCCGAAGCTACTTCTTGTGCTACAGCAATTTTTTTGTTTAACAATTCATAAGCACTTTCTCGATCAACAACTTCATTATATTTTTTTGCTAATTTTGATTTTGCAATACTCGCTTCAATTTCATTTTCAGATAATACATCCATTCTACTCATTGGAGCTCGCAACATGGTAGCAACTAAAGGTGTTGGTGTCCCTTTTTCGCTTAAAGCAGTTACAAATGCTTCTCCAATTCCTAACGAAGTTAATACTTCATCCGTTTCATAAAAATTAGTATCAGGATAATTTTCAGCGGTCATTTTAATCGCTTTTCTGTCATTTGCCGTAAAAGCTCTCAATGCATGCTGGATTTTTAAACCTAATTGCGCCAAAACTCCAGAAGGAACATCCATAGGATTTTGCGTAATGAAATACACTCCAATTCCTTTCGAACGAATTAATTTCACAATCGTTTCAATTTGATTTAATAATGTCTTGCTAGCTTCGTCAAAAATCAAATGGGCTTCATCTATGAAAATTACTAATTCTGGTCGCCCAGCATCGCCTTGCTCAGGCATGGTATTGTAAATTTCGGCTAACAAACTCAACATGAAAGTCGAGAATAATTTTGGTTTATCTTGAATATCGGTTAAACGAATGATGTTAATATAACCATTTCCATTTTCGTCAATTCGCATTAAATCTTCAATTTCAAAAGATTTTTCCCCAAAGAATAATGCAGCACCTTGTTGTTCTAGTTCAATGATTTTTCTTAATATAGAACCTGTTGTACTTGTTGAAATTCTTCCGTATTCGGCTTCAAATTCAGGTTTACCATCTTCCGTAGCATATTGCAATACTTTTTTAAAGTCTTTCAAATCCAATAATGGCAAACTATTATCATCACAATATTTAAAAATGATTGAAACTACGCCAGATTGCGTGTCATTCAAATCTAAAATTCGAGAAAATAAAACGGGTCCAAATTCAGAAACTGTAGCTCGTAGTCGAACACCATTTTGTTCTGAAATCGTCATTAATTCTACAGGAAAACCTTTCGTTTCATAAGGAATCGAAATTTTAGCATGACGTTCGGTGATAAACGATTTCTCTTCGCCAGGCATTGCAATTCCAGAAAAATCACCTTTGATATCCATCATCAAAACCGGAATGCCATTTTGCGATAATTGTTCCGATAACACTTGGATGGTTTTGGTTTTTCCAGTTCCTGTTGCACCCGCAATTAATCCGTGACGATTCAAAGTTTTTAATGGAATTTTCACATGTGTATTAGGAACCGCTTCACCATCTAAAATTCCACCACCTAAAGTGATAAATTCTCCTTTACATGTGTAACCTTCGTTTATATGTTTGCTAAAATCTTCTGTCTTGCTCATTTTGGATGTATTTTGAATTTCAAATGTAGTTAAAATCGGAGGAAATTTCAAGGACAAAGACAAGTACAATTTCAAGTTTTAAAATTAATTTCTAACTTCTTATTTCTAAAATCTAATTTTCAAGTCGTATCTTTGCCCACTATTTTTATTTGAGATGTTACAGAAAGAAGTACAATTAGCGGTTGAAAAAGGCGAAATGTTGCCTTTAATGGAGGAGTTTTACACGATTCAAGGCGAGGGATATCATACGGGAACAGCAGCTTATTTTATTAGAATTGGCGGTTGCGATGTAGGTTGCCATTGGTGCGATGTGAAAGAAAGTTGGAATGCAGAATTACATCCTCCAACAAATACAGATGTAATTGTTGCCAATGCAAAAAAATATGCAGACACCGTTGTAGTTACTGGTGGCGAACCTTTGACTTGGGACATGACGTTGTTGACCTCAAAATTAAAATATCAAAATTTAAAAGTACATATCGAAACTTCGGGAGCTTATGAAGTAACTGGAACTTGGGATTGGTTTTGTTTATCGCCAAAGAAAAACAAATTGCCGGTTCAAAGTGCTTACGATATGGCGCATGAATTAAAAGTAATCATCTACAACAAACACGATTTTATTTTTGCGGAAGAACAAGCAGCTAAAGTAAATCCAAACGCGATTTTATTTTTACAACCTGAGTGGAGCAAAAAAGAAGAAATGACTCCTTTAATTGTGGATTATGTGATGAACAATCCAAAATGGAGAGTTTCGTTGCAAACGCATAAATATTTGAATATTCCATAAGTTTTGCTCGCAAAGACGCTAAGCCGCAAAGGATAAATCTTTTCTTTGTGAAACTTTGTGCAAAAACTTCGTGATACTTTGTGTTACAAAAACTTTCAATCAGATTTTGGATAGCTTTGCTAAGTAATCAAAATGCTTGCCTTCCGAAATCAATTCACATTCTAAACCATTTGCGAATGCTGCATTTTGCAAGGTATTATAATCCAAATATAACCAATCAAAAGTATCTTCGGTTTCTTCTTTATATTGAATCGTAAAAGTTAATTCGCCATAATAACCATTCGCTGGAACTTCGTAAGCGCCTTCTTCGTCTTGGTCGTACATATAAATTAAGTCGGAACTATCAATTAAAATTTGTCCGCCTTCGTTTAAAAGCGATTTCAATTTTTGTAAGAACTTCGAAATTTGATTCATTTTTCCGAAAATTCCAGTTCCATTCATCAAAAGAAGTATAGTATCAAATTTTTCCGAAGTATCTAAATTCAAAACATCCGAAACTTTACAGTTTTTCAAACCTCTTAACTCACAAGCTTTAATCGCGTTTTCTGAAATATCTATTGCGGTTACATCAAAACCTTTTTTCTGCAAATACAAAGTGTGACTTCCGGCTCCACAACCAACATCTAAAACTTTACCTTTTGCCAATTGCAATGCTTTTTGTTCCAGTTTTGGCATGTCTTTAAAATCACGAAACAAATAGGCAACGCTCATTTCATCGGCTTCCGAAATAGAAGTTTCTGTGATTAAATCTTCTGGAGAGTTATTGGTTTGGTAATCTAAAATGGCTTTTCCGAAAAGGTCTTTCATTTTTTTTTGTTTAAAGTTTCAGGTTTATTTAGTTTCAAGTTGTTAACTTTGCCTTTAGTCGGTTTTCGTTTATAAAAAAAACATAAAGTGACTTAACTTGAAACCTGAAACTTGAAACAAATTAATTCATGCTAAAGCCAAATTTAAACGAACTCGGAAAACTTGCCAAAGATACGCATAACGAAACCAAAAAGTATTTTGACAAGCTAAAAAAGAAAACACCTAAGAATTTGGATTATGTAATGCAAGATTTACACGAAGCCGAATTCAAAAAAACGGATTGTTTGGAGTGTGCCAATTGTTGCAAAACAACTGGGCCGTTATTTACATCGGCCGATATTGAACGAATTTCGAAAAGTTTCAGACAAAAACCACAGCAATTTATTGAACAATATCTTCGCATTGATGAAGACAACGATTATGTTTTAAAAAGTGTACCGTGTACGTTTTTAGACAGCGACAACAAATGTTTTATCTACGATGTCCGCCCAAAAGCTTGCCGAGAATTCCCACATACTGACAGAAAGAAATTTCAACAAATCTCAGATTTAACCTTGAAAAATGTGGCAATTTGCCCAGCAGCGTTTAATATTGTGGAGAAAATGAAGGAGAAGTTGCCTCTTTAAGAGTGTTCAGTTTTCAGTTGAAAGTGTTCAGTTTTCGTAATCTTGTCATTCCGTTAGGAATCTCAAAAGTTTAGTTTAATCTTGTTGAGATAACTTCTATTTTTAATTCATTTCCATTACAAGTAATTTTTGAAGTTACGGAAAAATTATTCAAAAGATATTTTGTCTTTTTAGTTCCAATGTTTTCTGGATTTAAATGTTCTAAGTATTCATCTTTATTTTCGATTCTTTGTTTGTTGAATTTTAGATTTTTATTTTCTGAAAATCTTCTCAATTCAAATGAATAATTTTCTTTATCGGAAATAATAAATATGTTATAATAAAATTTGTTTTTGGTAAATGGTATATCAATTTGAACAGTGTCTTTTGGATTAAACTCACAGTTATAATTTTCGTAAACGACAAAACTTGAAAATTCTTCTTTAGATTTTAATTTGTCAATTTCTTTAGCGATATCTTTTCTAAATTCTAAAAGAAAATCAATGTTGTTCTTTAATTCTTCTTGTTTATAGATTGAAGAATCAGTTTTATTCAATTGGCTAACTATTTGATTATTCCAATCATCAAAAGAAATCGTTCTGTTTTCTTTTGAACAACCTGAAAATATTAATAGAAATAAAATTAGTAGTCTTTTCTCTTTCATCTTTTCTCTATTTTCTTCTATTCATAAATCAAATACTTTTTTCTCACTTCCTTAAACTGCTCCAAACCTTCTTGCCAGGTTTTTCTAATTTCTTTTTCGGTCATTCCGGCTTCAATTTGTTCGCGGAGTTTTTTGGTTCCGGCTAATTTGGTAAAGAAATCATTGAAGAAAACGGTTTTGTCTGATGTGTTTTCGTAAGCTTTCAATAACCATTTTAATTCTAATCGATGTACCTTTCTAATTTCGGTTAAATCTTCGCCAAAACATACTTTTCCATTATGAACTGGGTCTTTTGCTCCAAAATTCGGTTTCGGAGTAAAGCTAAAATCAAACTCACTTTCAGGTAAAAAAGGCGAACCATAAATTTGGAATTGCTTTTCAGTACCGCGACCTAAACTTACATTCGTGCCTTCAAAAAAGCACAAACTCGCATACAAATTAATCGATTGATCATTTGGTAAGTTTGGAGAAGGTTTCACAGGCAAACTATATTTCATATCGTGCGAATAGTTCAAACAAGGCGCTACTTTCAAATTGCATTGCAAACTATCTTTCAGCCATTTTTCTCCGTTAATCATTTTTGCGTATTCACCAATCGTCATGCCATGCAAAACTGGAATTTCATGCATCCCAACAAAACTCTTATGTTCCTTTTCTAAAATCGGACCATCAATAATAGTTCCATTCGGGTTTGGTCGGTCTAAAACCAAAAGTGGGATATTGTTTTCAGCGCAAGCTTCCATCACATAATGCAACGAAGATATATAAGTGTAAAATCGCGCGCCCACATCTTGTAAATCAAAAACCAAGATATCAATTCCTTCTAATTGCTCAGGTTTTGGCTTTTTGTTGTTTCCGTAAAGAGAAATAATCGGCAAATTCGTTTTGGTATCTTTTCCATCAACGATTAATTCGCCAGCATCAGCGGTTCCTCTAAAACCGTGTTCAGGTGCATAAATTTTCTGAAGATTAATGTTTTGTTCGATTAAAAAATCAACCAAATGTTTCTCTTTCGAAAGAATTCCTGTTTGATTTGTAACTATTCCAACACGTTTATCTTTCAATAACGGCAAATAACTTTCAAAGTTTTCGGCTCCGGTTTTAAAAGTGACATCTTTTGAAGAAGAAGTCAAAGTTACATTATCAGTACTCGGTTTTACCTGCGGAATCGCCTTTTTGCTAGTTCCACACGAAATGGAAAGTATTAGTAAGCCAATTAATGTTGTAATTCGGTATATATTGTATTTCATAACTATTTTTAATCTGTGTAAATTGGTGTAATCTGTGGCAAAAACTTTATGTATATTTGCCTTAATTATAATTTTTAAAACCTTGAATTTAGAATATTTCATAGCCAAAAGACTAATTGCTGCTAAAAGTTATAAAAGTAGTATTTCTTCGCCAATTATAAAAATTGCGATTACGGCAATTGCCATCGGAATTATTATGATGATTATGGCAGTGGCTACGGGTGTAGGACTTCAAGATAAAATTCGCGAGAAAGTTTCTGCTTTCAACGGACATATTATTATTTCTAATTTCGACGATAATCAATCGCAAGTCACTACCGAACCTATTTCTATCAATCAGAGTTTTTATCCTAAGTTCAAAAATGTTGATGGGATCAGTCATGTACAAGCCGTGGCAAGCAAAGCCGGAATTATACGTACAGAAAAAGCTTTCGAAGGCATCATATATAAAGGTGTTGGAAAAGATTATAATTTCACCAATCTGGAAGAATATTTAGTCAATGGTAAAATCCCAAATCTAAAGTCCGAATTAAATACCGAAGTTTTGATTTCGGAATACTTAGCAAAGCGTCTACAATTAAAGGTAGGCGATAAGTTTCTGACTTTTTTTATGAAAGACAACGGAAAACTTCCAAATAAAAGAAACTTCTTAATTACCGGTATTTTCAACTCAGGTTTTCAAGAATTCGATGCTACTTATATAATAGGTGATATTCGCCACGTGCAACTCATCAATAAATGGCAACCAACAGAAGTCGGAGCATTCGAAGTTTTCGTAGACGATTTTTCAAAAATCAAAGAAAAAGGAGAGGAAGTTTACAAAGAAATTCCGCCTACATATAATAGTATCACCATCGAAGAAAAGTATTACAGTATTTTCGAATGGCTAAAATTGTTCGATTTTAATATCTTGGTCATTCTAATTGTAATGATTGTAGTAGCTACTATCAACATGGTAGTCGCACTATTAGTTCTAATTTTAGAACGCACCCAAATGATCGGAATTCTAAAAGCCATGGGCGCTAACAATTGGAATGTCCGAAAAATATTCCTGTACAACGCTTTTTATTTAATCGCCCGAGGACTATTTTGGGGGAATCTAATTGCTATTTCTTTATTAGTAATTCAAAAATTCTTCGGCGTAATCCAACTCAATCCCGAAAATTACTACGTAAACGAAGCGCCAGTAAGTATCAATTTACTCCACATCGCATTATTAAATATCGGAACCGTAATCGTTTGTTTGTTGGTGTTATTAATTCCGTCTTACATTATCACAAAGATATCTCCAGTAAAAGCAATTCGTTTCGATTAATTTCTAGAAGCAGTCATTTAGCATTTCATAAAACTATTTGTCCCGCTGTCCGCTATATCTTTTACAAACCTGTCAGGTTTGTAAAAGGATGCCACTCCCATCGGGGCTAGAGAAGACGTATTGTATTCCAGAAGACTATTTCATTTTTAAAACCATTATGTCATTTCGAGTTCACGAGAAATCTCCTACTCAAGTAGGCTAACATTTGAGCGAAGTGAAAATAATTGTCCTTGCCATTGAACTTGTTCTTGTTCTTGCCCTTGTTCTGTCATTCTGTCGAAGTAGGAATCTCCTACGAAGTAAGCTATTGCTTAACGCAGTTAAGCTATCACAACAGAATAATTACACTATATATGTATAAGAATTCCCCCTTCGAAGGGGGTTAGGGGGATGTTGCATCTAATTTATCTACCCGCCAACCCACTTTTATGAACTTTTCCTATACTATATATAAGTAAATAAAACTTATCTGACTTATATGTTTAACAAACAAATACCCCATAGAAAGCATTCCCCCTTTGAAGGGGGCAAGGGGGATGTAAAAAAAATTCCTATATTAAATCCTTATTATCAGAACGTTAAGAAAAACATGAAAAAAAAGAACAAAAAAAGAATAAAAAAGCCTTGTGGGAACAAAAAAGATTTCTACTTTTGCACCCGCATTAGAGCAGAAGTTCACACACAAACTGGGGTATTAAACAAATCAAAAAAACTTTTAAAAAAAGTTAAAAAAAGATTTGGATAATAAAAAGTAAAGGTAGTATCTTTGCCGACCCGAAACGAAAGAATCGGGATGTACAAGTTCTTAAAAATAATGAGTGAGTGGTCAGGAAAAAATAATCAAAAAATTTTTTCAAAAAAGCTTGCCAGATTAAAAAAGAGTTGTACTTTTGCACCCGCTAACTGAAACAGTGGCGAGATTAAAAAAAGAATGACACGTTCATAGACATATTGAATTGACAGCACAAAATTACAGTGATGTAATTTTGAAAATAAGAGAGAGTAAGATTTTTCGAGTAAATTGAAAACAACCTAGCGACTTGAATCGAATAAAACAAGATAGTTAATACTATCAAAACAATATACGATGAAGAGTTTGATCCTGGCTCAGGATGAACGCTAGCGGCAGGCCTAACACATGCAAGTCGAGGGGTAGAAGGAGCTTGCTCCTTTGAGACCGGCGCACGGGTGCGTAACGCGTATGCAATCTACCTTGTACAGGGGAATAGCCCAGAGAAATTTGGATTAATGCCCCATAGTATATAACCTTCGCATGTTGGTTATATTAAAGTTCCAACGGTACAAGATGAGCATGCGTCCCATTAGTTAGTTGGTAAGGTAACGGCTTACCAAGACGATGATGGGTAGGGGTCCTGAGAGGGAGATCCCCCACACTGGTACTGAGACACGGACCAGACTCCTACGGGAGGCAGCAGTGAGGAATATTGGTCAATGGTCGCAAGACTGAACCAGCCATGCCGCGTGCAGGAAGACGGTCCTATGGATTGTAAACTGCTTTTATACAGGAAGAAACCCTCCCACGTGTGGGAGCTTGACGGTACTGTAGGAATAAGGATCGGCTAACTCCGTGCCAGCAGCCGCGGTAATACGGAGGATCCAAGCGTTATCCGGAATCATTGGGTTTAAAGGGTCCGTAGGCGGCCTTATAAGTCAGTGGTGAAAGCCCATCGCTCAACGATGGAACTGCCATTGATACTGTAAGGCTTGAATTATTGTGAAGTAACTAGAATATGTAGTGTAGCGGTGAAATGCTTAGATATTACATGGAATACCAATTGCGAAGGCAGGTTACTAACAATGGATTGACGCTGATGGACGAAAGCGTGGGGAGCGAACAGGATTAGATACCCTGGTAGTCCACGCCGTAAACGATGGATACTAGCTGTTCGGCGCAAGTTGAGTGGCTAAGCGAAAGTGATAAGTATCCCACCTGGGGAGTACGCACGCAAGTGTGAAACTCAAAGGAATTGACGGGGGCCCGCACAAGCGGTGGAGCATGTGGTTTAATTCGATGATACGCGAGGAACCTTACCAGGGCTTAAATGTAGATTGACAGGACTGGAAACAGTTTTTTCTTCGGACAATTTACAAGGTGCTGCATGGTTGTCGTCAGCTCGTGCCGTGAGGTGTCAGGTTAAGTCCTATAACGAGCGCAACCCCTGTCGTTAGTTGCCAGCGAGTCATGTCGGGAACTCTAACGAGACTGCCAGTGTAAACTGTGAGGAAGGTGGGGATGACGTCAAATCATCACGGCCCTTACGTCCTGGGCCACACACGTGCTACAATGGTAGGTACAGAGAGCAGCCACTGCGCGAGCAGGAGCGAATCTACAAAACCTATCTCAGTTCGGATCGGAGTCTGCAACTCGACTCCGTGAAGCTGGAATCGCTAGTAATCGGATATCAGCCATGATCCGGTGAATACGTTCCCGGGCCTTGTACACACCGCCCGTCAAGCCATGGAAGCTGGGGGTGCCTGAAGTCGGTGACCGCAAGGAGCTGCCTAGGGTAAAACTAGTAACTAGGGCTAAGTCGTAACAAGGTAGCCGTACCGGAAGGTGCGGCTGGAACACCTCCTTTCTAGAGAAGATTTGAGCCGCAAGGTTTTGGTTGAAAGGGAAATATTACTCTCGCTGTTAATTTAAAAAATAAGAATAAGCAAAGAAAACAGAGTCTCGTAGCTCAGCTGGTTAGAGTACTACACTGATAATGTAGGGGTCGGCAGTTCGAGTCTGCCCGGGACTACTTTTTTAAGTTTGTTTAAAGGAAATTTTAGAGGTTGAGTAGCCGTTTGAAGTACTGTTAACTGATAACTGTTAACTGAACACTAAAAAAACGGGGGATTAGCTCAGCTGGCTAGAGCGCCTGCCTTGCACGCAGGAGGTCATCGGTTCGACTCCGATATTCTCCACGATTCCGAAAGGAAAAAAGTTCATTGACATATTGAGATACAATACATTTAAAAAGTAGAAAGTACAGTAGATGCGTGATTTATCACGTATTTATAAAGAAAGTCCTATTTTTATGCAAATAGAAATAGGCGGCACATAAGCAAAATAAGGGCGTATGGGGGATGCCTAGGCTCTCAGAGGCGAAGAAGGACGTGATAAGCTGCGAAAAGCTACGGGGATTGGCACACACGAATTGATCCGTAGATATCCGAATGGGGCAACCCACTATGTTGAAGACATAGTACACCGATAGGTGAGCAAACCCGCTGAACTGAAACATCTAAGTAGGCGGAGGAGAAGAAAACAAAAGTGATTCCGTAAGTAGTGGCGAGCGAACGCGGATTAGCCCAAACCAGTGTTGTTATGGCAATGCTGGGGTTGTAGGACCACGAGATTTCTTGCGGATTGAATCGGAATAACCTGGAAAGGTTAACCAGAGAGGGTGATAGTCCCGTATGAGTAAGAGAAGATAAGAATAGTGGTATCCTGAGTAGCGCGGGGCACGTGAAACCCTGTGTGAATTTGGCGGGACCATCCGCTAAGGCTAAATACTCCTGAGAGACCGATAGTGAACCAGTACCGTGAGGGAAAGGTGAAAAGAACCGTGAATAACGGAGTGAAATAGATCCTGAAACCATACGCTTACAAGCGGTCGGAGCCCTTTCGTGGGGTGACGGCGTGCCTTTTGCATAATGAGCCTACGAGTTACCGTTGCTGGCAAGGATAAGTACTTCAGGTATGGATCCGTAGCGAAAGCGAGTCTGAATAGGGCGCTTTAGTCAGTAATGGTAGACGCGAAACCGTGTGATCTACCCATGGGCAGGATGAAGCTGTGGTAACACATAGTGGAGGTCCGAACCGGTTGACGTTGAAAAGTCTTCGGATGACCTGTGGGTAGGGGTGAAAGGCCAATCAAACTCGGAAATAGCTCGTACTCCCCGAAATGCATTTAGGTGCAGCGCTGGGTATAAGTTATATAGAGGTAGAGCTACTGATTGGATGCGGGGGCTTCACCGCCTACCAATTCCTGACAAACTCCGAATGCTATATAATGTTTACCAGCAGTGAGGGCATGGGTGCTAAGGTCCATGTCCGAGAGGGAAAGAACCCAGACCATCAGCTAAGGTCCCCAAATGTATGCTAAGTTGAAAAAACGAGGTTTGTCTGCCCAGACAGCTAGGATGTTGGCTTGGAAGCAGCCATTCATTTAAAGAGTGCGTAACAGCTCACTAGTCGAGCGGACGAGCATGGATAATAATCGGGCATAAGCATACTACCGAAGCTATGGATTTGTAGTAATACAAGTGGTAGGGGAGCATTCTAAACTGGGTCGAAGGTGTGATGTGAGTCATGCTGGACTGTTTAGAAAAGAAAATGTAGGCATAAGTAACGATAATGCGGGCGAGAAACCCGCACACCGAAAAACTAAGGTTTCCGCAGCTATGCTAATCAGCTGCGGGTTAGTCGGGTCCTAAGGCGCACCCGAAAGGGGAAGTCGATGGCCAACGGGTTAATATTCCCGTACTACTTATAATTGTGATGGAGAGACGCAGTGGTGAAAGTACCGCGAACTGACGGAATAGTTCGTTAAAGCACTTAGCTATAGGCCCGGTAGGCAAATCCGCTGGGACTGGTGAAATGCGATAGTACTCAGAGTCTTCGGACAACGAGATAGTGTACCTAAAGGCTGCCAAGAAAATCTTCTAAACTTCAGATTATAAGTACCCGTACCGTAAACCGACACAGGTAGTTGAGGAGAGAATCCTAAGGTGCTCGAGAGATTCATGGCTAAGGAATTAGGCAAAATAGACCTGTAACTTCGGGAGAAAGGTCGCCAGCAGCAATGCTGGCCGCAGTGAAGAGGTCCAGGCGACTGTTTATCAAAAACACAGGGCTCTGCAAAATCGTAAGATGAAGTATAGGGCCTGACACCTGCCCGGTGCTTGAAGGTTAAGTGGAGATGTTATCTTCGGAGAAGCATTGAAATGAAGCCCAAGTAAACGGCGGCCGTAACTATAACGGTCCTAAGGTAGCGAAATTCCTTGTCGGGTAAGTTCCGACCTGCACGAATGGTGTAACGATCTGGACACTGTCTCAGCCATGAGCTCGGTGAAATTGTAGTAGCGGTGAAGATGCCGCTTACCCGCAGTGGGACGAAAAGACCCTGTGCACCTTTACTATAGCTTAGTATTGACCTTGGACACGTGATGTGTAGGATAGGTGGGAGACTGTGAAGTGGCGTCGCTAGGCGTTGTGGAGTCATTGTTGAAATACCACCCTTTGCTTGTCTGAGGCCTAACCCCGAAACCGGGGGACATTGCTTGGTGGGTAGTTTGACTGGGGTGGTCGCCTCCAAAAGAGTAACGGAGGCTTCTAAAGGTTCCCTCAGCACGCTTGGTAACCGTGCGTAGAGTGCAATGGCATAAGGGAGCTTGACTGAGAGACATACAGGTCGATCAGGTACGAAAGTAGAGCATAGTGATCCGGTGGTTCCGCATGGAAGGGCCATCGCTCAAAGGATAAAAGGTACGCCGGGGATAACAGGCTGATCTCCCCCAAGAGCTCATATCGACGGGGGGGTTTGGCACCTCGATGTCGGCTCGTCACATCCTGGGGCTGGAGAAGGTCCCAAGGGTTGGGCTGTTCGCCCATTAAAGTGGCACGCGAGCTGGGTTCAGAACGTCGTGAGACAGTTCGGTCTCTATCTACTGTGGGCGTTAGAAATTTGAGTGGATCTGATTCTAGTACGAGAGGACCGAATTGGACTGACCGCTGGTGTATCTGTTGTTCCGCCAGGAGCACTGCAGAGTAGCTACGTCGGGAAGGGATAAGCGCTGAAAGCATATAAGCGCGAAACCCACCACAAGATGAGATTTCTTTTAAGGGTCGTGGAAGATGACCACGTTGATAGGCTATAGATGTAAAGGCAGTAATGTCATAGTCGAGTAGTACTAATAACCCGTAAGCTTATGTACAAGCCTCCCCGCTAAGGCGGGGAGCGAAACTTTCTTTAAATTATTTTTATCTCAGTATGTTAAGATATTTGCCCGCCTATGGCGTGGCAGTTAGGAGTTAAAAGTTATGAGTTTGGAGTTTTCTCCCTACTGTAAACTAGAAACTACTAACTAAAAACTTAAGGTGGTTATTGCGTCGGGGCTCACCTCTTCCCATTCCGAACAGAGAAGTTAAGCCCGACAGCGCAGATGGTACTGCAGTTATGTGGGAGAGTATGTCGCCGCCTTTCTTTTGAAAAGCCTGTCTAGATAGACAGGCTTTTTTGTTGTATGTAATTTAAAAAAAATAATTAAAGATATCGAACAGAGAAGTTAATCCCGAAACTTCGGGACGACAGCGCAGATGGTACTGTCCGCCTAGGCGTGATGGGAGAGTATGTCGCCGCCTTTAGCTTCGCTCAGTCGGACATAGTCCTCGAGTCTTTTGAAAAGCCTTCATCGAATGATGAAGGGTTTTTTGTTACCAATAGATCGTCCCGATGGGACTCTAAATATATAAAACCACCTAATTAAGGTGGTTTTTGTTGTTTATATACTTAATGAGAAGCTAGCGTTAGCAGCAGACTTGGAAAAGTATAATTTTTAAATATAAACAAGTTATGCGTTAGGAATTACTTCGTCAGTTCGCAAGCTCGGGTGGAGTAATTGTTTGTGCTCTTATTTAAAATTCTTCTAAAGTGAGGCGGATAGCTCGACTCGCTAAAGCGGAGGAATACCAATAAAAAAATCCGACTCTTTCGATGTCGGATTTCTATTTATTTATGGTTTAACTATTTTACTAAACCTCTTGAAATAACAATTCTTTGAATTTCTGAAGTTCCTTCATAAATCTGAGTGATTTTAGCATCACGCATCATTCTTTCTACGTGGTATTCGCTTACGTAACCATTTCCTCCGTGAATTTGAACAGCATCGTTTGCTACTTCTAAAGCAATTTCAGAAGCATATAATTTAGCCATAGCACCAGAATGTGCAATATCTTCACCATTGTCTTTTTCTGTAGCTGCTTTGTGAATTAACAATCTAGCACATGTAATTTTTACATGCATATCCGCTAATTTGAAAGCGATTGCTTGGTGATTGAAAATTGGTTTTCCGAAAGCCACACGCTCTTGAGAATATTTCAATGCTAATTCATAAGCTCCTTGTGCAATTCCTAATGCTTGAGATGCAATTCCAATACGTCCTCCGTTTAAAGTTGACATAGCAAAAGCAAAACCAAATCCGTCTTCACCAATTCTGTTTTCTTTTGGAACTTTTACATCATTAAATAATAAAGTATGAGTATCAGAACCACGGATTCCCATTTTTTTCTCTTTTGGACCTACTTCAAATCCAGGCATTCCTTTTTCCACGATAAGAACGTTGATTCCTTTGTGTCCTTTTGAAGCATCCGTTTGAGCAATTACCAAATATGTTGATGCAGTTCCACCGTTTGTAATCCAGTTCTTTGTACCGTTTACTAAATAATGGTCGCCCATATCAATAGCTGTCGTTCTTTGTGATGTAGCATCTGAACCTGCTTCTGGTTCTGATAAACAGAAAGCTCCGATTTTTTCTCCTTTAGCAAGAGGGGTTAAGTATTTTATTTTTTGTTCTTCAGAACCATATTTTTCTAAACCAGCACAAACTAATGAGTTGTTTACCGACATGATAACTGCTGCAGAAGCATCCACTTTTGCAATTTCTTCCATTGCTAAAACGTATGATAAACTATCTAAACCAGCTCCACCATATTTTGGATCAACCATCATTCCTAAGAACCCAAGTTCTCCCATCATTTTTACTTGTTCTGTAGGGAATTTTGAATGCTCATCTCTTTCAATAACTCCAGGTAATAATTCTGTTTGAGCAAAATCTCTAGCAGCTTGCTGAATCATTAAATGCTCTTCGGTTAATTTAAAATCCATATTATTTAGATGTAATGTTTGATTATTTTGTAATTTCAGGAACCAAATGTAAAGATTAATTACCAAATTTTCAATAACAATTTGTAATTTTAACCCATGTTTAAAGAAAACTACAACGTTATCGGAGTTATGTCGGGCACATCATTAGATGGAGTCGATTTAGCTTACATAAAATTCAATTATACAGACCATTGGTCGTTTGAAATATTTCAATCTGAGACTGTTTCTTATTCTGAAGAATGGCTTAATAAATTGAAAAATGCTATTCATTTTACCACATCAGAATTAGAGGAACTGAATTTCGGTTATACAAAACTTTTAGCTTCTATAATTTCAGATTTTATTACAAAACATAATCTAATTGAAATCGATGCCGTTTGTAGTCATGGCCATACTATTTTACATCAACCTCAAAATGGATTTACCCTTCAAATTGGTAATCTGCCATTGATTCGTGATTTAGTAAATCAAACAATTGTTTGTGATTTTAGAGTGCAAGATGTTAAATTAGGCGGTCAGGGAGCGCCGTTAGTTCCTGTAGGAGACGAATTACTTTTTTCGGAATATGATTACTGTCTGAATTTAGGCGGATTTTCTAATGTGTCATTTAATGAAAATGGAATACGAATTGCATTTGATATCTCACCAGTAAATACCGTTTTAAATTTTTATGCGAATGAATTGGGTTTTCTTTATGATGATGCTGGAAATCTTGCAAAATCTGGAAATTTAAATCAAGATTTATTGCGAAAATTAAATGATTTGGATTTTTACAAAGCACCTTATCCAAAATCACTTGGAATTGAATTCGTAAATGCGGAAATTTTCCCAATTATGCATTCCTTTTCAATCGACGTAAAAGATAAACTTTGCACTTTTGTCGAACATATTGCTCTTCAAATTGCAAACATTTGTTCTAAACAAAATTCGAATTTATTAGTAACAGGAGGTGGTGCATATAATAGATTTTTGATTGATAGGCTCTGTAATTATTTACCTACAACAAAAATTGTAATTCCAGATGATAAAACTATACAATTTAAAGAAGCATTAATTTTTGGTTTTTTAGGAGTTCTTAAACTAAGAAATGAAATTAATGTATTGTCTTCAGTAACAGGGGCTTGTAAAAATCATTCATCTGGAGTAGTGTACAATAAAATGTTATAAAAAACTAAAAAAAATACTTTTAGCTTCTATGCTTAAACAGAATATGTATATTTGTAAAACCAAAAAAATTTAACCAACACAATGAAAGATTTATTAAAAAAATTTGAGAACAAAGAACCGGAAATAGTTTTTAATTGGAAAGATCCTGAAACAGATGCAGAAGGATGGACAGTAATCAATTCGTTAAGAGGAGGTGCTGCTGGAGGTGGAACTCGTATGCGTAAAGGATTAGATATGAATGAAGTACTTTCATTAGCTAAAACTATGGAAGTTAAGTTCTCAGTTTCGGGACCAGCAATTGGTGGAGCAAAATCGGGAATTAATTTTGATCCAAATGATCCTAGAAAAAAAGGCGTTTTAGAAAGATGGTATAAAGCGGTTTCTCCATTATTAAAAAATTATTACGGAACTGGTGGTGATTTAAATGTAGATGAAATACATGAAGTTATTCCAATGACTGAAGATTGTGGTGTTTGGCATCCACAGGAAGGTGTTTTCAATGGACATTTCAAACCTACTGAAGCTGATAAAATTAATAGAATTGGACAGTTACGTCAAGGTGTTATTAAAGTAATTGAAAATCCAAATTTTTCTCCAGATGTAAATAGAAAATATACAGTAGCCGATATGATTACTGGTTATGGAGTAGCAGAAGCAGTTCGTCATTATTATGCTATTTATGGAGGTGATGTTAAAGGTAAAAAAGCCATTGTTCAAGGTTTTGGAAATGTAGGTTCAGCAGCAGCTTTTTATTTATCTCAAATGGGAGCTAAAGTTGTTGGAATCATCGATAGAGATGGTGGTGTTATAAATGAAAACGGATTTTCTTTTGAAGAAATCACTACATTATTTTTAAATAAAGACGGTAATAAATTAGTTGCTGATAATATGATTCCATTTGCTGAAATTAATGAAAAGATTTGGTCAATGGGAGCTCAAGTATTTGCCCCATGTGCTGCTTCTAGATTAGTTACAAAAGAGCAAGTAGATAATATGGTGGCTTCAGGTTTAGAAGTTATTTCTAGTGGAGCTAATGTTCCTTTTGCGGATAAAGAAATTTTCTTTGGTCCTATTATGGAAGAAACAGATAAAAAAGTAAGCTTAATCCCTGATTTTATTGCTAATTGTGGAATGGCAAGAGTTTTTGCTTATTTCATGGAGAAAAAAGTTCAAATGACAGACGAAGCTATTTTCTCGGATACTTCAAATACGATTAAAAATGCAATTCAAAAAGCACATGATTTAAATGCTGATAAAAAGAATATTAGTGCTACAGCTTTTGAAATTGCTTTAAAACAACTTGTATAATTAAATAATTTTTTTTCGATGGAAATCCTATTGGTTACAATATTTGTTCTAGGATACTTAGGTATTGCAATGGAGCATACTTTCAAAATAGATAAATTAATTCCTGCCTTAGGAATGATGGCTGTATTATGGGCTATTATTGCAGTTAATCATTTACCGGTTTATGAAATTATACCAGGTATAGGTAAAGAAGCTCATCATGTAGAAGGAGTTTTATTACATCATTTAGGTAAGACGGCAGAAATATTGTTCTTCTTGATGGGAGCTATGACTATTGTTGAAATTATTGACTATTTTGATGGATTTTCAACGATAAAATCATTTATTAAAACAAAGAGTAAAATAAAATTGTTATGGTTGTTTTCAACTTTAGCTTTTGTTTTATCAGCTATTATTGACAATTTAACAGCAACAATTGTATTGATTACAATTTTACAAAAAATTGTAAGTGATAAAGAAACTCGTCTTTGGTTTGCGGGATTAATTGTAATTGCTGCTAATGCTGGAGGGGCTTGGTCTCCAATAGGAGATGTAACTACTACGATGTTATGGATTGCAAATAAAGTTTCAGCTTCTCAATTGATTATCCATGTTTTATTGCCATCAATTGTATGTTATGCTTTGCCTACATTAATAGCTTCTAGAATGGCTATTTTTAAAGGAAACATTGATGAAATTATAACTGAAGACAATGCAAATTCTACTAATAGTGCTTTGATGTTTTATCTTGGTTTAGGTGGAATTTTGTTTGTTCCAATTTTCAAGACTTTAACGCATTTGCCTCCTTATGTTGGAATGATGCTTTCTTTAGCGGTAGTTTCAGCTGTTGCTGAATATTTAAGTAATAGGAGATTTAAAGTTGGAAAGGCTATGGGAGACCATGATATAAGTCACAATAGTCCGCTACATAAATCTTTATCTAAAATTGAAATGCCGAGTTTGTTATTCTTTTTAGGAATTTTAATGGCAGTTGCTGCATTAGAATCTCTAGGAATGTTGTTTGATTTTGCTGGTGCATTAGAAGCAAATGTTCCTTATTTAGGAACAGAACACGCTTCAACTAAAATATCAGATTTAGTAGTGCTTTTATTAGGTGCGGGTTCTGCAATTATTGATAACGTTCCATTAGTTGCGGCAAGTATTGGTATGTTCCAAATCGGAATGGATGAACCTGCGTGGCATTTTATTGCTTATGCAGCGGGTACAGGAGGAAGTATATTGATTATTGGTTCAGCAGCTGGTGTTGTGGCTATGGGAATGGAAAAAATCGATTTCTTTTGGTATTTGAAAAAAATAGGTGGATTAGCATTATTAGGATTTTTAGCAGGAAGTGGCGTGTTTGTTATTTTAAGAGATTTTTTATTGAATTCTCATTAAGACAATATTTAAAATTTTTCTGCGTTTTTTAATACAAATCAATTATTATTATGAGTTTATTTCTTCAAGCTGATAGTTTAGCTGTAGCAAGTCAAGTTGCTGCTGATGCACAACCAACAGAAAAAACACTTTCTGTTTGGAGTTTGCTTACAAGTGGAGGTATAGGAGGACAGGTTATTATGTTAGTTCTTTTTCTACTTATGTTTGCAGCGCTATTTTTGTATTTTGAAAGGTTAATGGCAATTAATAAAGCTTCTAAAATTGATGCTAATTTTATGAACAATATTAAAATGAACATCATGTCCGGTAAAATAGATGCGGCTAAGATGTTATGTGCTCAAACTAATTCTCCAGTAGCTAGATTAATTGAAAAAGGGATATCTCGTATAGGGAAGCCTTTAGAAGATATAAATACAGCAATTGAAAATGCAGGAAATTTAGAGTTGTACAAGTTAGAGAAAAATACAAGTATGTTAGCTACAATTTCTGGTGCTGGTCCTATGATTGGTTTTCTTGGGACAGTTCTTGGTATGATTCTTGCTTTTCATGAAATGGCCAGTGGTGGTGGTCAAATTGAAGTTGGAGCACTAGCAGAAGGTATATATACAGCAATGACGACTACAGTTGTTGGTTTAGTTGTGGGAATTATTGCTTATGTTGGATACAATCATTTAGTTGTTAGAACCAATAAAGTTGTAAATCAAATGGAAGCTAACGCTGTTGACTTCTTGGACTTATTAAATGAACCTGTATAATGAAATTAGGTAAAACAAGAAATAAAGTTTCTACAGAATTTAATATGTCGTCAATGACCGACATTGTTTTCTTGTTGTTAATCTTTTTTATGTTAACATCTACAATGGTAACAACTAATGCATTAGATTTAGTGTTGCCAAAAGCTAAAGGAAAAACCGATAGTAATAAAAGTACCTCTGTTAGTATAGATAAAGATTTGAATTTTTTTATTGATAAAGATAAAGTGAACGAAGCTGATTTGGAAAGTCAATTATTAGCATTGTTTGCTAATGTTGAAAATAAATCCATTGTTTTACGTGCTGAAAAATCAGTACCTCACGAAAAAGTAGTTAAAGTAATGGATATAGCTTATCGAAATCAAATTAAAATGGTAGTAGCTGTTAATCCAAAATAAACAGAGATGAAATTTTTAGAAACTCCTGAAGAAAAAAAATCATTTGCTATTACAAGTGCAATATTTGTAATACTGTTTTTGTTGTTTTTTTTCTTCATGGGTTTAAAATACATGGATCCGCCACCTGAAAATGGAATTGCGGTCAATTTTGGGACTACTGACACAGGAAGTGGTGATGTTCAACCAACAGAACCTGTTCAATCAGCACTTGATCAAGCTAAGACAGAACCAACTCCTTCAGATGAAGATAATGTTTTGACTCAAGATGATGATGCACCTGTTACCATGCCTAAAACAGAAAAGCCAAAACCACAAACGAAACCAATTGAACCAAAGCCTGTAAAACCTACCGAAACTAAGCCGACTAAACCTACTAATAATGCTTTGAATAGTATTATTAAAGGTCCAAAACAAGACGGAAAAATCCAAGCAGGTCATGGACCTGACAATGAAGGTGGAGATAAAGGAAATCCTAATGGTAGTTTATATGCCAATAGTTTTTATGGTAATGGATCTGGAGATGGGATTGGTACTGGTAAAGGAACTGGTTGGGGATTGACTGGTAGAAAATTATCAGGTAACAGTAAAAAGATTCAAGATTGTAATGAATCTGGTAAAGTAGTGGTTAAGATTTGGGTGAATCGTCAAGGCAATGTTATAAAAGCAGAGAGAACCCAAGGGACAACAAATACTAATCCTTGTCTAGTAAATCCCGCTTTAGAAACCGCAAAAACTTTTAAATGGCAACCTGACGCTGATGCTCCTGAAACTCAAATTGGTTTTGTGGTTGTTAACTTTCAAGTGGGTGAGTAAATATGAAATTAGTTTACTTTCTAGTTTTGTTTTCTATAATGACTTTTGGACAAAATTCAGATGGTAATGGTTATGGAAAAGGTGAGGCTAGTGTGCCAACTTATTCGAATAGTTTTCATCAAACTTCGACTGGTCAAAAAAATTATCATTTAAGCGGAAGAATTATTGAAAAATCAGATTTTAATTTTTCGGATTTAAAATGCGAGGAGACAGGTAAAGTTGTTATACAAGTTAAAGTAAATAAGGAAGGAAGCGTTATTACGGCTCAAGTATCACGTGGTTCAACGACTAATTCTTCTTGTTTGATTAAAGCAAGTATTGATAAAGCTAAGATGTTTAAGTGGAATAAAGACAAAAATGCTCCTGATGTTCAAATTGGTTATATTGTTTTTGTTTTTAGCCAAGAAATCCCATAATTTTACTAACTAACCCCGATAGTAATGAAAATCCAATGCGTTAGCATGGATTGTAATGTATAGCGGGAACATGGACCGCAAGAATTCCTAAACCATTCGTTTCAAATTATTAAAATGACGTACAAAGAAACTACAGATTGGATGTTTAGTCAGTTGCCTATGTATCAAATGCAGGGCGCTTCTGCTTATAAAAAGGATTTGTCGAATACTATATTGTTGATGAATCATTTACATAATCCGGAAGCTAAATTCAAATCGATTCATGTTGCGGGAACAAATGGAAAAGGATCTACATCTTCTATGATAGCTTCTATTTTGCAAGAAGCTGGATATAAAGTTGGGTTATATACTTCACCTCATTTAAAAGATTTTCGAGAGCGAATTAGAATAAATGGTGATAAGATATCTGAAGATTTTGTAATCGATTTTATTGCTGATAATAAATCATTTTTTGAAGCTAATCAATTAAGTTTTTTTGAAATGACGGTTGGTCTTGCTTTTGATTTTTTTGCTAAAAAACAAGTTGATGTTGCTATTATTGAAGTTGGAATGGGAGGTAGATTAGATTCAACCAATGTGATTACTCCTTTACTTTCTGTTATTACAAATATTGGTTTTGACCATACCGATTTTTTAGGAAATACATTGTCAAAAATAGCATTTGAGAAAGCCGGTATTATAAAGTCAAATATTCCAGTTGTTATTGGAGAATATGAGGAAGAAACCCAATCTGTATTTTTGGATAAAGCGAAGATTGAAGATGCCCCAATTTACTTTGCTCAAGATAATCCTGAAGTAACCTATGAATGTGTGTTATTAGGCGATTATCAGAGAAAGAATTTAAAGACGGTTTTGCAAGCTATTGATTTATTGAAAACTGAATTTATTATTGAAGAAAATCAGATTAAGTTAGGATTGAAAAATGTTATTCAAAATACTGGATTGCTTGGTAGATGGCAAATTTTAAATACACAACCTTTTACAGTTTGCGATACGGCTCATAATAGTCAAGGTTTAAAAATAGTATTGGATCAAATTCAAAAGCATACTTTTGAAGCTCTTCATGTGGTTTTAGGAGTTGTTAATGATAAGGATTTGGATTCTATTTTGCCTTTATTTCCAAAAAACGCAAAATATTATTTTTGTAAGCCAAATGTACCAAGGGGATTGGATGCAGATAAATTAGGTAAGAAAGCTAATGATTTTGGATTGATTGGTAAAGTATATGATTCTGTATCAGAAGCTTATATCAATGCGAAATTATTGGCTCAAAAAACAGATTTTATATACATAGGAGGGAGCACGTTTGTTGTTGCAGAAATTGTTTAATTTTTTTTCAAAAACACTTGCAGAAACAAATATTCTTTATATATTTGCACTCGCAATACGGTAATAGTAATGCATCTTATTGGGGCAATTAGCTCAGTTGGTTCAGAGCACCTCGTTTACACCGAGGGGGTCAGGGGTTCGAATCCCTTATTGCCCACATAATTTAAATCCTGCAGAAATGTGGGATTTTTTTGTTTTAAAACGATATAGAAAGGTTCAGTGCATCCCGATTTTATCGGGAGGGTCAGGGGTTCGAATCCCTTATTGCCCACAAGTCGCACCAAAACACCTAATCAAAAGGTAGGTTTTTTTTATTTATTTATTCATTTTCTAAAAAATTAAACAGAAAATCTAACATTTGGTTTGAAGTTAAATCAATATCGCCCACATAATTTAAATCCTGCAGAAATGTGGGATTTTTTTGTTTTAAAACAATTAAGAAATGTATCGTCCTGAAAAAATATACTTTCAGTAATATAAAGAGTGTATTCTTAAAGATTAGTCTTGTCAAGCTGCACTCGTTTCGGCTTGTCTAAATAAAGGAATATCTGCGAAATTAGTTTCTGAATTAATTTCAAATTGACAGAATCACAACTTAATATACAACCTATTTGTTTTTAAATGAATTCTAATGTTCTTTCTAATGCCATTCCTCTTGAGCCTTTAATGAGTAAAAGGCTATTTGTAGGGGTATTTACTTCTATGAATTTTGAAAATGAAGCAAAGTCTTCAAAAAAATGATGATGTGGATTATTAGATTTATTAGAGAAAAAATCTTTACCAATAAAATAAGTTTTAATGTTTGTTTGATTATTTAGTAATTCTACGATTTTTTTATGTTCTATTAAGCTTTCATTGCCTAGTTCAAACATGTCTCCTAAAATGGCTACTTTAGTGTCATTTTTTAATTGCGAAAAGTTAGTTATTGCAGCTGCCATACTACTTGGATTAGCATTATAGGCATCTAAAATAATTTCGTTGGTTCCTTTTTTTATTAATTGAGAGCGATTGTTTTCTGGTATGTAATTTTCAATTGCTTCTTTTATGTGTTCATCTTGTACTTTAAAGTATTTTCCTATTGTAATAGCTGCGTTAATATTATTAGCATTATAGATTCCAATTAAATGCGAATGAATCTTTATGTGATTAAATTCTATTTCAACCATAGGATTTGCGTTTATGCTTGAAATTTTTACATCTGTATTTGATGTATTAACAGCGAAGCTAAATCTATTTAAACCAGTTGTTTTTTCGTTTTGTGTGGAGTCATCTAAATTTACAAAAATTACCTTATTGTTGTTTTTTAGAAAGTCATACATTTCGCTTTTCCCTTTGATTACACCTTCAGTTCCGCCAAAACCTTCTAGATGTGCTTTTCCAAAATTTGTTATATAACCGTAATCAGGTGATGCAATTTTACAAAGGAATTCTATTTCTTTCTGATGATTAGCTCCCATTTCTACAATTCCAATCTCAGTTTCTTTGTTAAAACGTAAAAGAGTTAAAGGAACACCTATGTGATTGTTTAAGTTTCCAATAGTTGCTAAAGTGTTGTATTTTTTTGATAACACCGCATGAATTAATTCTTTTGTTGTTGTTTTGCCATTACTGCCAGTTAAAGCAATTATAGGGATTCCTAAATAGGCTCTGTGGAATTTTGCTAATTCTTGTAAAGAATCTAATGTGTTTTCTACTAAAAGAGTTCTTTCGTCAATATAAAATTCTTTATTATCAATTACTACGTATTTTGCTCCTTTCTCTAGTGCTTCTTTTGTAAATGTGTTTGCATCAAAATTATCCCCTTTTAATGCAAAAAACATACTGTTTAGTTCAATTTTTCTTGTGTCAGTGCTAACAGAAGAACATTCTAAAAATTTTGTATGTAAATGGTTAATGCTTGTCATGTTGTAATTTTTGCTCGAACGAAGATAAAAAAAAGCCCTTTCATTAGAAAGGGCTTAGTGTAGTATTTTGTATGAAAATTATTTTTTTGGATTTCCTCTTGGACTTTTCTTTTTAGATTTTGGTCCAACTTTAGACATTGCACATCTAAATCCAATGTAGTCAGTTGCCATATCTTGAGGGAAAAATCTTCTTGAAGCTGGGTCTAACCAATAAGCTCTGTCTCTCCAAGAACCACCTTTGTAAACTCTTACGTTATCATCAACAAGTGTTGTTCTTTTGTCATTGCTTTTTGTATCGTACTTTCTAACCATTTTACCTATACTGTCAGCAGTGATAGAGTGTTTAGGAGCTTCATACATTCTTTTTTCATCGCTTCCTCCTTCTCCTTCTTCAGAGTCATTGAATTTATAGAAACGTGTAGATTGTCTATCACCATCTCTATAGTTTCTGTTGTCAGAAGTTGAGAATTGAGTTCTTAAGAATGTTTCGTTTTCATCAACAGGAACTTGTGCGATTTGACCAGGGAAGTTTCTAGCGATAATTTTTCCGTTAATCAAAGTATCATAAGTAATTGTTTCAGAAGTTACTAATTCTACAGTACCATCTTCACCAATTTTATTTTTAGTATAAACGTTACCTCTGAAGTAGTTAAAGTCATTTGCTTCGTCATCAACCATTGGTCTGTAAACGTCTTGTACCCACTCAGCAACGTTACCTGCCATATCGTATAATCCGAAATCATTTGGAGCATAGCTTTTTACTTTATTCGTAATATCAGCACCATCATCAGACCATCCAGCAATTCCTCCGTAGTCTCCTTTACCTTGTTTGAAGTTCGCTAATTGGTCACCTCTGTATTGTCTTTTAGCAGAACGAGTATATTGACCACTCCAAGGGTATTTCTTTTGACCTTTGTAAATGTTATATTCTCTGTTTCCAACTAAAGCAGTTGCAGCATATTCCCATTCAGCTTCAGTAGGAAGTCTGTACTCAGGTAAAATTAAACCTGAACTTCTTTGAGCATATACGTTTTTAGCAGTATCTGCAGCTTGTCTTCTTCCTTTACCCATTTCTTTTTTCAATACAACTTCTTCATTACCTCCAAAAGCTTTTGAAGGAGTGTTGATATAAGTTTCAGTACTGAAAGAATTCTCAGCCGTTACGTCAGAACCTAATTTGATTTTGTTATCTTTTTTAAGGTAACCTTCGCGCTCTAAAATATTTTCATTAACACGATCAGTTCTCCATTTACTAAATTCAACAGCTTGAATCCAGTTAACTCCAACTACAGGATAATCTGCATAAGCAGGATGTCTTAAATAGTTGTTAGTCATAGTTTCGTTATATCCTAAACGATTTCTCCAAACTAATGTATCTGGAATTACTCCATTGTAAATGTTTTTATAGTTTTCATCTGTTGGAGGGAATACATTTTTTATCCAAAATAAAAATTCGGTATACATTTTATTAGTAACCTCAGTTTCATCCATGAAAAAAGACTGTACATGTTGTTGATTTGGGGAATTATTCCAATCATGCATTACGTCGTCTTGTACTTTACCCATAGTAAAGGTACCTCCTTCAATAGAAATCATTCCAGGTGGCGTTTCTTGTTGCTTAAACTTGTCGTTAAACTGGAATCCTCCCTTTTTATCATTGATTTTCCATCCAGTAGCAGTAGAACCACCTTTAGTGTTTCCTTTTTTGCTACAGCCAGTAAAACCTAATGCTAGTGCTAATACTACTAACACTTTTAAAGCCATAATTTTCTTAATTTTCATACTTTAGTAGGTAATAAATTTAGTGTCGCAAGATAATAATTATGTATTAAAATGCAACATGTTTTTAAAAAATTGTAAAAAAAAATTAATTATGAGTTAATTTCTCTCCTTTACAACGTTTTTGGATCACTTTTATTGTGAAAAATTAGAATAAAAAAAAATATTTTTCTCTCTTTGTAATATAAATGTATTTAATGCGTTTTATTGCTTATGAAAAAGATTTTATCTGTATTATGTTTTTTTAGTTTTTACTTTGTTTTTTCGCAAGAATCAACAAATGTTATAATTAATTGGAATTCTACTGCCGATTTCAAACAAGAGGAAGTTACATTAAAATTTCCTCAATTTAATCCAGATAATTACAATCTAGATCTTGCAGAAAAACGGATTCAGTTCAGAAAAATAATTCCCGTGACATTAAACTCTTCTTTACGGATTCTTAATGTAAATTTTGAAGCTATTTCCGATTCTGAACTTTATGACTTAAATAAATCTTTGATTTCAGATAATATTCAAGCAACATTAGAAGTGGTTAATGCACGAAGTGAAATTTTAGGATTAATTAAATTAAATCCTATTGTTAAAGATGGTAGTGCTTACAAAAAAGTTGTTTCGTTTACTTATAGTATAGAAAATCAAAATGTCAATAGACCAATTAGTGGTCAAAACACTATTTTTTCTGTATCTAATTCTGTTTTATCTACTGGTGATTGGTTTCGATTTTACGTTGAAAAATCAGGAGTTTATAAAGTTTCTAAATCATTTTTACAAAGTTTAGGTTTTAATGTTAATGTTGATCCTAGAAATATAAAAATATATGGCAATGGTGGTAGAATGTTGCCATTGAATAATTCTACTTTTTATCCGGATGATTTAGAAGAAAATGCTATTCAATTTGTGGGTGAAGATGATGGGGTTTTTGATAATAGTGATTATATTTTATTTTATGCAGAAGGTGTTGATACTTGGAATGATGAAAGTTTAACTAGTGTTAATTTGTTTGCTGATAAATCTTATTACTATGTAACTTATTCAAGTGCTTCAGGAAAGAGAATTCAAGAAGCTCAACAGCCATCAGGAACTCCTAATATATCATTTACCCAATTCGATGATACCATTATTTATGAAAAAGATTTAGTTAATGCTGGAAAAGTTGGAAGAAGGTGGTTTGGAGAACAATTTAATATTGATGAATTTCAAACTTTTGATTTTAGCATACCTAATCTTGATATTTCACAACCTATTCAATTAAAGGTAAATACAGCTTCTAAATCTTTTGGAAACTCTTCGTTTAATATAAAAGCAAATAATGTTGATTTAGGGACACTTTTCTTTCCTCAGCTTACATCGGGTAGTGGTATTGAAGGTTATGAATCTGCTTTAAATGCATCATTTAATGCAACTACTTCTAATATTTCTATTGCTTTAACATATAATAATGGAGGAGTTCCAAGTTCTAATGGATATTTAGATTTTATAAAATTAGACGTAAAAAGAAATCTAACTGGTTTTTCTAAACAGTTTTTGTTCTTTAATAAACAAGAGCAACTTAATGTTGGGGTTGGCGAATATGTAATATCAAATGCTTCAGGAATCGAACAAGTTTGGGATGTAACAGATTTGTATAATGTTACTTCTTTTGCTAATACATCGGGATCAAATTTTAGTTTTAAAATTAATTTAGGAAATCAAAAAAAATATGTAGCTGTTGACTTGTCAGATGTGTATTTGCCTTTAAGAGAATCAAATGCTGTAGTAGTCAATCAAAATATTAAAGGTAATGTTTTTAAAGATGCACAAGGTAATTTTGAAGATGTTGATTATTTAATCATCACACCTAATTTTTTGATATCACAAGCAGAACGTTTGGCTGATTTTCATAGAAATAATTCAGGCCTGTCTGTTCGGGTAGTTGCGCTTGAAAATATATATCAAGAATTTTCTTCTGGAAAACAAGATGTTGCGGCTATTCGTAATTTTATTAAATATGTCTATTGGAATGCTTCTGATGCAAATAAAAGAGTAAAATATGTCAATTTATTTGGAGATGCATCTTATGATTATAAAGAACGATTGTTCAATAATTCCAATATAGTTCCGGTTTTTCATGGTTTTAATCCATTTGCTTCTGAGACTAATAATATTTCAAACTTTTCTTTGTATTCTTCATTTATGTCGGATGATTTCTTCGGGTTAATGGATAGTGGTGAAGGACAAATGTTAGGAAGTTTTGATGGAATTGATATTGCTGTGGGGAGAATGTTGGTTTCTTCTGTAGAACAAGCAAAAGAAATGGTGGATAAAGTTATTGAGTATTACGATGAAAAATCATATGGTAGATGGCGCAATAATTATGTGGTGTATTCAGATGATGCGGATAATACAACAGATGCCACTCTTCAATTTGGACTTGATAATTTAGCTGACGTTCTTACAACTCAAAAACCGTTTGTGAATGTAAAAAAAATACATACGGATTCTTATGTACAACA
Source organism: Flavobacterium cyclinae (assembly GCF_021172145.1). Classification (NCBI taxonomy): domain Bacteria; kingdom Pseudomonadati; phylum Bacteroidota; class Flavobacteriia; order Flavobacteriales; family Flavobacteriaceae; genus Flavobacterium; species Flavobacterium cyclinae. Next base: position 2,588,596 of record NZ_CP089095.1, on the reverse strand, counting down.
AGTAGCGGCGGGAGGAGAACGATATCCAGATGCTAAACAAGATTTTTTAGACGCTTTAGAATTAGGAGCGTTGGTTTTTAATTATTTTGGGCACGGTAATGAAGAATCACTTGCAAGGGAACGTTTGTTTGAAAAATTAGATGCTCAAAATTTAAATAACAGATACAGATATCCTCTTTTTATTACCATAACTTGTGAGTTTACTCGATTTGATGATCCAAATCGATTTACTGGAGGCGAATATATGTATTGGAATAAAAAAGGAGGTGCTATTGGATTAATTGCAACAACCCGTCAAATTGGTGTAACAACCGGATTTGTTATGAACAATTTTTTAAGTGAAAATTTGTATTCTTTTGGTACATATGATTATCCTACGATTTCTGAAGCACTAAGATTAACTAAGTTGAGTACTGGTTCCGATAATAGAAGAGTGGTTTTCTATATTGGTGATCCTGCTTTAAAATTAGCAATTCCTAGACCTAAAGTTGTTCTAACAAAAGTAAATGATGTACCCGTGGGGCAAACCTTGCCTGTTTTTCAAGCATTAAGTTTAATGAAGATTTCAGGAGAAATTAGAGATGAAAATGATGTGCTTCTTTCAGGGTATAATGGTGATTTAGCAGTCCAAATTTTTGATAAAGATATTAATAGATCTACTTTAGGAAATAATGGAGTAACAAATTCAGGAGGATTAATTATAATGAATTTTACAACACTTGGTGAAACGATTTTTAGAGGTAATGCAAGCGTTGTTAATGGTCAATTTGAATTTAGTTTTGTGGTTCCTCAAGATATAAGAATTCCGGTTGGAAATGGTAAGATTAGTTTTTACGCCAAACGAAATTCCCCTAACTTAGATAATCAAACAGGATACGACAGAGGAATTCAAATTGGTGGTGTAAATACAAATGCTGTTGCCGATTCAACTCCGCCAACGGTAAGAATGTTTATGAATGATGAAGGTTTTGTTTCTGGCGGAATAACCAATTGTTCGCCTACTTTACTGGTTTTCTTGGAAGATGAAAACGGAATAAACACCGCTAGTGGTATTGGGCATGATATTGTTGCAATATTAGATGGTGATGAATTAAATCCGTATGTTTTGAATGAATACTATGAAACAGAAAATGACGATTACACAAAAGGATTTGTTCGATTCCCATTTAGAGATTTAACTCCAGGTATGCATACTATATTGTTTAAAGCTTGGGATGTTTACAATAATTTGGTAACAGCCGAAATTCAATTTAATGCAGTTTGTTCAGATGATGGATTAAGAATTGAAAGAGTATTGAATTATCCTAACCCATTTGTAAGTTATACTGAGTTTTGGTTTAATCATAACATGCCATTTGAGCCTTTAGACGTACAAGTTCAAATATTAACTATTTCAGGAAAGTTAGTTAAAACAATTAATCAGCAAGTTATGACCGAAGGTTTTTTGTGTAGAGATATTTCTTGGGACGGAAAAGACGATTTTGGAGATAAAATCGGAAAAGGAGTATACGTTTATAAATTAAAAGTGCGTTCTACTACAACCGGAAAGTCGGTTGAAAAATATGAGAAACTTGTAATACTATAATAAAACACTATATTTGTCAAATAAATTTCTATGAATACAATGAAAAAAATTGCTATTTTATTATTCTTGTTAACTGCCAATCAAATTGTTAAAGCACAGGAAAATAGAGTAATAACAACCGGAGTTCCTTTTTTATTAATTGCTGCTGATGCTCGTTCTGCTGCAATGGGAGATATGGGAGTAGCAACCTCTGCAGATGCTTTTTCACAGCAATATAATCCGGCTAAATTTGCTTTTTCACTTCAAAAACAAGGATTTTCTGTTAGTTATACACCTTACTTATCAAGTATTGCTAATGATATTTCGTTAGGTCAATTAACATATTACAATCGAATTAATGAAAGAAGTGCCTTTGCAGGTACTTTACGTTATTTTGGGTTAGGCGACATTGAATTGCGAAATAATGTGGATGATCAACCAAGAATTGTTAATCCAAACGAATTAGCACTTGATGGATCTTATTCGTTAAAGTTAAGTGAGCGTTTTTCTATGGCTGTTGCGGGTAGATTTATACGTTCTGCATTAAGAGTTGCTACAGAGAATAATGATGTTTCTGCTGCTACTTCTTTTGCGGTTGATATTGCAGGATATTATCAATCAGAAGAAATGGCGTATAATGATTTTAATGGGAGATGGAGAGCTGGTTTCAATTTTCAAAATTTAGGTCCAAAAATCAGTTATGATAATGATGATTTAAATAATAACTTTTTGCCTGCAAATATGCGTTTAGGTGGAGGTTTTGATTTTATCTTTGATGAATACAATAAAATCGGAGTAACTGCAGAAATCACTAAATTACTTGTGCCAACTCCTCCAGCATTGGTTGAACCAGTTGATTCAGATAACAGTGGTTCTATTGAGCCAGCAGAACAACAAGCGGCAGATGATGCTTACACTCAAGCTTTAGCAGATTACAGAAAAACAAGTTGGACTAGTGGTATTTTTAAATCATTCAATGATGCTCCTGATGGAATTTCAGAAGAATTAAAAGAAATTACTTGGGCTTTAGGAGCTGAGTATTGGTACCAAGATTCGTTTGCATTGCGTTTGGGTTATTTTAATGAGAATGAGTTAAAAGGAGCAAGAAAGTTTTTTACGCTTGGAGCAGGTTTTAAATATAATGTAGTTAAAATTGATGTTTCTTATTTGTTCTCTGCGTCTAAAGTTAGAAATCCTTTAGAAAATACATTGCGATTTTCTTTAACCTTTAACTTTGGTGATAATTATGAAGAACTTTAATAAATAAAAAAAATTATACTAACATCCAAATTCTTGTTTAGAATTTGGATTTTTTTTCCTTACATATGAAGCAAATTTCGATAAATACCCATATTACGGTACTTTCAAAAGAAGAGTTGTCTCAAGAAGAAACTAATTTAATGTTGCAAGCATTTGAAGCTAGAAACAAAGCGTATGCTCCTTATTCAAAATTTACGGTAGGTGCTGCCATTCTTTTAGATAACGGAATTGTAATTCAAGGTTCTAACCAAGAAAACGCAGCGTATCCATCAGGCTTATGTGCAGAACGTGTTGCAATTTTTTATGCAGGCGCAACATACCCAGATGCCAAGATTGTAAAAATGTTTATTACTGCATCACCAAAAGATAGGGATTTAGAAGAACCTATTCCGCCTTGTGGAAGTTGCAGACAATCAATAGCTGAGTATGAATTTAAACAAGATTTACCTATTGCAATTTTTTTCATGGGTGCAAAAGGAGATATTTATAAATCAGATTCTTTAAAAAATCTATTACCATTAGTTTTTGATAAGAATCACCTATAACGATTTCGTAACTTTTTTTATCGATTTTGTTACAAAAAATACAAAAATCATAGAATTTAATTTTTTCAATCAGGTTCTATGTAGTATTTTTGCTGTTCGTAAAATTGCGAATAATTACACCAAATGGATTGCAATTCAATTGTATTAAAAACAAACTAAAAATGAAACCAATTACAAGAGAAGTTTACCTAAAATGGTATGAGGATATGCTATTTTGGAGAAAGTTTGAAGATAAACTTGCTGCTGTTTATATCCAACAAAAAGTTAGAGGATTTTTGCATTTATATAATGGGCAAGAAGCTGTTTTAGCTGGAGCTTTGCATGCAATGGACTTGTCTAAAGATAAAATGATTACTGCTTATCGTAATCACGTTCAGCCTATTGGAATGGGTGTAGATCCAAGAAGAGTTATGGCGGAATTATATGGTAAGGCTACAGGTACTTCAAAAGGTATGGGTGGATCAATGCATATTTTCTCTAAAGAACATGGTTTTTATGGAGGTCATGGAATCGTTGGAGCGCAAATTCCAGTAGGTGCTGGTATTGCTTTTGCAGATAAGTATTTTGAAACAGGTGGTGTTACTTTGACTTATTTTGGTGATGGTGCTGCTCGTCAAGGTTCTTTACATGAAGCTTTCAATATGGCAATGAATTGGAAATTACCAGTTGTTTTCATTTGTGAAAATAATGGATATGCTATGGGAACTTCTGTAGAAAGAACTGCAAATCATACTGATATTTGGAAACTTGGTTTAGGTTATGAAATGCCATGCGGACCAGTTGATGGAATGAATCCTGTAAAAGTAGCTGAAGCAATGCATGAAGCTATGGAAAGAGCCCGTCGTGGTGATGGACCTACATTCTTAGAAATGAAAACATATCGTTACAGAGGGCATTCAATGTCTGATGCGCAATTATATAGAACAAAAGAGGAAGTGGAAGAATACAAAAAAATCGACCCAATTACTCAAGTTTTAGATATTATTAAAGAAAACGGTTATGCTACAGAAGCTGAAATCGAAGTAATCGATCAAAGAGTGGCAGATTTAGTTGCAGAATGTGAAAAATTTGCAGAAGAATCTCCATTCCCAGAAGCACAACAATTGTATGATGTAGTGTACGAACAAGAAAATTATCCTTTCATTCCACATAAATTATAAGAACTATGGCACAAATAATTACAATGCCCCGTTTGAGTGATACGATGACCGAAGGAGTTGTTGCAACTTGGTTAAAAAAAGTGGGTGATACAATTAAAACAGGTGATATTTTAGCCGAAATTGAAACGGATAAAGCTACTATGGAATTTGAATCATTTCACGATGGTGTTTTATTGCACATCGGAATTCAAGAAGGAGAATCAGCTCCAGTAGATTCTTTATTAGCTATCATAGGTAAAGAAGGTGAAGATGTTTCTGCCTTATTAAGTGGCGGAACAGCTGTTGAAACTAAAGAAGAAAAAGTAGCGGAAGAAGCTAAACCAACTTCAGCAGCAGTTGAGATTCCGGCTGGTGTAAAAGTAGTAACTATGCCTCGTTTGTCTGATACTATGACAACTGGAACGGTTGCAACTTGGTTAAAAAAAGTAGGAGATACTGTAAAAGAAGGTGATATTTTAGCTGAAATCGAAACTGATAAAGCTACAATGGAATTTGAATCTTTCAATGCAGGAACTTTATTATATATCGGAGTTCAGGAAGGCGATTCAGCACCAGTAGACACTATATTAGCAATATTAGGTCCAGCAGGAACTGATGTTTCAGGAATTGCTGCTAATTATAAAGTTGGTGCAGTTGTTGATACTGAAGCTCCAAAAGTTGAAGAAAAAGCGGTTGCTCAAGTAGAGGCTTCAAGTGTTCAAGCACCAGTTGCAAATGCTAGTGGTAGAGTTTTTGCTTCTCCATTGGCTAAGAAAATTGCTCAAGAAAAAGGAATTAATTTATCTCAAGTAAAAGGTTCAGGTGAAAATGGAAGAATTGTAAAATCAGATGTTGAGAATTTCACTCCATCTGCCGTTGCAACTCCATCTCAAGCTGTTGCAGAAGCTACAAATGCTGTTGCTGCAGTTAAGCCATTTGTACCTGCCGGAGAAGTGTTCCAAGAAGAAATCAAAAATTCGCAAATGCGTAAAACCATTGCGAGACGTTTGGCAGAATCTAAATTTACAGCTCCACATTACTATTTAACTATAGAGTTAGACATGGATAATGCAATTGCTTCAAGAAATATGATTAACGGATTACCTGATATGAAAGTTTCTTTCAATGATATGGTAATCAAAGCAAGTGCAATGGCATTGAAAAAACATCCACAAGTGAATTCGCAATGGAGAGAAGATGCCATGGTTTTAAATCACCATGTAAATATTGGAGTTGCTGTTGCTGTTGAAGATGGTTTAGTAGTTCCTGTATTAAAGTTTACAGACCAAATGAGTTTGTCTCAAATTGGAGCTTCTGTAAAAGATATGGCTGGAAGAGCTAAAGCGAAGAAAATTCAACCTGCAGAAATGGAAGGAAGTACATTCACCATTTCTAACTTAGGAATGTTTGGAATTCAATCGTTTACATCGATTATTAATCAACCAAATTCTGCTATTTTATCTGTTGGTGCTATTATTCAAAAACCAGTAGTTAAAAATGGACAAATTGTTGTTGGAAACACAATGACAGTTACTTTAGCTTGCGACCACAGAACAGTGGACGGAGCTACTGGAGCTCAATTCTTACAAACGTTTAAAGCGTTTATGGAAAATCCAGTAACGATGTTAGCATAATAAGTGTTAAATTTATCATACTGAATCCCGATTTGCGTCGGGATTTTTTTATTTTTACTAAAACTAAACACTATGAAAAAGATTTTATTCCTAATTTCTTTCGTTGGATTGTCATTACATGCACAAACCAATGTTGCTTCTAAAAATTTTTCAAATGCAAATTATCAAGTTGCTGAAGAAAATGTCATCAAAACTTTGTCCTATTTAACTTCAGATGAGTTAGAAGGAAGAAATACTGGAAGTCAAGGAATTGAAAAAGCAGCAGTTTATTTAGAAACCCTTTTGAAAGAAAACGGTATACAACCGTATTTTAAATCCTATCGCGATACTTTGTCAAATTTTGATAAGCCAGCATATAATGTGGTGGGTTATCTTGAAGGAACAGATAAAACATTAAAAAATGAATTTGTTATTATTGGTGCGCATTATGATCATATTGGCAGAATAAAAGCGTTTAATGGAGATGATATTGGAAATGGAGCTAATGATAATGCATCAGGTACAACTGCAGTAACCGAAGTAGCGAAATATTTTGCGAAATTTAAAAATAATAAAAGAAGTATTCTATTTGTTTTCTTTTCAGCAGAAGAAAAAGGACTTTTAGGTTCAAAACATTTGGCTGCTAAATTGAAAGAGCAAAAAATGGATTTGTATTTCATGTTCAATTTCGAAATGATAGGTGTGCCAATGAAAGATAAGGGAATGGATTTTTATTTGACTGGTTTTGGTAAAACAAACATGGCATCTACAATGAATGAGTATGCGGGTGAAAAGTTAGTGGGATATTTACCAATAGAAACAAAATATATGCTGTTCAGAGCCTCTGATAACTATCCATTTTTTACTGAATTTAATGTGCCTGCTCAAACGGTATCCACTTTTGATTTTGAAAACTTTGAATTCTATCACCAACCAGATGATGAGTTTGAATTGATGGATACAAAGCACATGACGTCAGTAATTTCGAAAACCATTCCAGTTTTGGAAAAAATGATAAATGCTCCTAAAAAAGAAATCAAATTAAATGAAAAATAAAAATATAATCATAACGGGAACTTCTCGTGGAATAGGTTATGAATTAGCCTTGCAGTTTGCTAATGCTGGACATCAAGTGTTGGCCATTTCCCGAAAAACACCAAAAGAATTAATCGAAAATCCAAATATTTCGTGTTTGTCAATTGATATTTCAAATCCAGAAGAATTGCTTCAAGTAGAAAAATTCATCAATCATACTTGGAAAAAAGTTGATGTTTTAATTCACAACGCAGGAAGTTTGTTGCATAAACAATTCACACAAATTACTTCAGAAGAATTCCAAAACATTTATAAAGTCAATGTTTTTGCTGTTGCCGAATTAACAAAAATCTGTATTCCATTCATGGAAAAAGGAAGTCATGTGGTAACAATAAGTTCAATGGGTGGAATTCAAGGCAGTATGAAATTCGCTGGTTTAGCCGCTTATTCATCAAGTAAAGGCGCGGTAATTACGTTATCAGAATTATTAGCCGAAGAATACAAAGAACAAGGAATTTCATTCAATGTTTTAGCTCTTGGAGCGGTTAATACCGAAATGTTACAAGAAGCTTTTCCAGGCTACGAAGCGCCACTTTCAGCAAAAGAAATGGCGGATTATATTTTTAATTTCGCTTTAACTGGAAACAAATATTATAACGGAAAAGTATTGCAGGTTTCATCTTCAACGCCATAGAAAATATTTAAAAATTGAATAGAAAATTTATTTACTTTATTTTATGTTTTTTTCTTTTTTTAGGAGTTAAACAATATTTTCACTTTAGTAGTTACTCAATTGGAATAACTCAAGGAATAATTGTTGTGTTTTCATTTCTTTTATTTTTTATTGTATTTTTCACTTTACTAATAAAAGATCTTTATTATTTAATAAAGTTCAATAAAAGAATAGATTATATTCCTTCAATTTTACTTGGGTTGTTTATTGTTCTTTTGGTTTATGGTGTTTCAAATGTTGATAAGCCATTTTTATGGAAAAAAGAGTTTTATAAAGGAAAAAATATATATTATGGTACCGATGATAAAATTTATCTTTACAAAGATGGTACTTGTGTTTTTGAAATAAAAGAGATTGAGAATAATAATATTATTTGTGGTAAATTTAAAGTTATAAAAGATACTTTAACTTTTTCAGAATTTGATTCAGTATTGGTAAATAAAAGTTTTGGTACTCAGTATTTTTTTGGTAAAGATAGTTCTTTAATATCGTTAGATGATAAATATATGCAAATCGTAAAAATTAATAATAATTGATCACTATTTTACAAAAATACCTTCCTGAACACGCAGTTCAACATTGTTTTGAGTTAATCAAAGCCAATCATGTGCATCTTAAAATTGTAAACGAACGCCAAACGCGTCATGGTGATTATCGAAAAGATGCGCAAGGCTTTCATTTGATTACCGTGAATGCTAGTTTGAATAAATACAGATTTTTAATTACACTAATTCATGAAATTGCACATTTAGTGGCGTTTGAAAAATATGGCCGACACATAAAGCCACATGGTGAAGAATGGAAATTGACCTTTCAACGGTTGATGGTGCCATTTATTAGGCCTGAAATTTTTCCACATCAATTGTTGCCATTACTTGCTAAACATTTTAGAAATCCAAAAGCCAGTAGTGATACCGATGCCAAGTTGGCTATCGCATTAAAACAATTTGACCAAAAGGAAACCGATAAAAATTATATCTTTGAAATTCCGATGGGGAGTTATTTTAGAATCCATAATGGAAAGATATTTAAGAAAATAGCATTACGAGTAAAACGATATGAATGTTTAGAAGTGAGTTCTGGACGATTGTATTTATTTCAACCGAATGCTGAAGTAGAATTGTTGCCAAGTTAATTTCAATTTGAAGATTAACGATTAAGATTTAAGACTAGATGAATAAAAATTATTACGCAATTATAATGGCTGGTGGAGTTGGTTCTCGTTTTTGGCCAGTTAGTACAACAGAATTTCCTAAACAATTTCACGATATGTTAGGAACAGGCGAAACGTTAATTCAAAAAACGTTTACTCGATTGTCTCAAATTATTCCAAAAGAAAATATTTTGATTTTGACAAATGAAGTTTACAACGATATTGTTTTAGAACAATTGCCTATGATTCAGCAAGAGCAAATTGTTTTAGAACCAGCAATGAGAAATACTGCGCCTTGTATTTTATATGCATCATTAAAAATTAAAAAACAAAATCCAGACGCCATAATGGTGGTGGCACCTTCAGATCATTGGATTGAAGATGAGGTACAGTTTTGTTCTAATCTTCAGTATGCTTTTGATTTTTGTGAGCGCGATGAAAACTTAATGACATTAGGGATTTTGCCTACATTCGCTAATACAGGATATGGATATATAGAATACGATAAATTAGATTCAAGACCGATAAAAAAAGTAAAACAGTTTCGAGAAAAACCAGATTACGCAACCGCAAGAAAGTTTATTCAAAGTCGAAATTTTCTTTGGAATGCAGGAATTTTTGTGTGGAGTGTAAAAACTGTATTAAATGCTTACGAAGAGTTTCAGCCTATTATGTATGATCATTTTATGAAAGGGTATGATGCTTTTAATACCACTCAAGAAGAAGTTTTTATTAAAGAGAATTATCCTTTAGCGCAAAATATTTCAGTGGATTATGCAATTTTGGAAAAAGCACAAAATGTTTATGTTTTACCCGCTACCTTCGATTGGAATGATTTGGGAACTTGGGGTTCTTTGTACGATAAATTACCAAAAGACGAGCAAGAAAATGCTGTAGTAAATGCATCGGTTTATTTAGAGAATGCTACCAATAATATAATTAGAACTGAAGGAAAAAAATTGGTTGTAATTGATGGCTTAACCGATTATATAATTGTAGATAAAGAAGATGTGTTGTTGATTTATCCAAAAAATAAAGAACAAGATATCAAAAAGATTGTATCTAAAATTACTAGTTAAAAAATGGAAAATACTACTCAAAATTCATGGCAAGAAATAGTAAGTAAAATTAAGTTATTTCTAAAAGACACGTTTGATATTTCACACGACACCAATCGTTCTGCTACAATAGAAGATATTAAGGCTGGTGTGGATATGAAAGGTCAAAATGCATGGGTTTTGATTTTTTCTATTTTAGTGGCTTCTACCGGATTAAATACGAGTTCAACAGCAGTTGTAATTGGAGCTATGTTAATTTCTCCATTAATGGGACCTATTTTAGGAATGGGACTTTCCCTTGGAATTAATGATATTGATTTATTTAAAAAAGCAATTAAGAATTTTGGGGTAATGGTAATTTTAAGTTTACTAACCTCATTTTTGTTTTTTAGTATTCCTATTTTTCAAAATGAAACACCAGAGCTTTTAGCGAGAACATTTCCAGATGTAAGAGATGTAATAATTGCGCTTACAGGAGGTTTGGCCTTAATCGTGGCTTTGAGCCGACAAAATAAATCAATAAATACCATTGCTGGTGTGGCAATTGCTACGGCTTTGATGCCGCCTCTTTGTACTGCAGGTTATGGTTTAGCAACTGCTAAGTGGGATTTTTTTAGAGGAGCTTTGTTTTTATTTTCTATTAATACAATTTTCATTGCTAGTGCCACTTTTATTGTAGTTCGTTTTTTGAAATTTCCTTATGAAGCTTATGCCAATTCTAAACGAAGAAAAAGAATTTCACAATTCATTTCAATTTTAGCATTTGCCATATTGGTTCCTAGTATTTTTATGTTTTATCAATTATATAAAAAGTCTGATTTTAATCAAAAAGCAGATGGGTTAATAAAAAATTTAAGAACAGAAAAAGGAATTTTAGTGTTAGATGTTCATAAAGATTTTGAGAACAAGCAAATTAGTTTTGCCGTTGTGGGAAAAAGCATTACAAAATTAGATATTGAACAATTCAAATCGCAAATGAAGACTTTAGGATATGATGGGTGTGATTTTAAGGTGCTTCAAGATGCGGAAAATTTGGAGACTATTTCTAAAATAAATGAAATAGAAAATTCATTTTTGTCCAATCAGCAGTTACTAGTAAAAAAGAGTCAAGAATTATTAGAAAAAGAAAAAGAAATATTTGAATTAAAAACACAATTGCAAGCCAACAATGATAAGTTATTTCCTTTTTCTGAAATAACAGAAGAAATGAAAGCTTTACAAGACGATATTGAAAGCGTTTCTTATGCTAATGTAATTTCAACTGACTTTTATAATACTGATACTATTCCAACATTTAAAGTTACATGGAAAAAGAATAGTAAGGAAAAAAGCAAAGCTTCAGAAAATATTCGACTTCAAAATTGGTTGCGAAAAAAAATGAAAAATGAAAAAGTGATTGTTACTAATTAACATCGTCTTCTAAATACATTTTTCTAACGCGTTTAAATAATTCAGATGAATAAACAAAATCGGTAACGGCTTCATTATCGGTTTTGAAGATTTCTTTATTACTTCCTTCCCATTCTAGAAGGCCGTTTTTTAAGAATACAATTTTTTTACCAATTTCCATCACCGAATTCATATCGTGCGTATTAATAACAGTAGTAATGTTGTATTCTTCAGTAATTTCCTGAATCAAATTATCGATAACAATAGCTGTTTTAGGGTCTAAACCTGAGTTAGGTTCGTCACAAAAAAGATATTTTGGATTGTTCACAATTGCTCTAGCAATCGCCACACGTTTTTGCATTCCACCTGAAATTTCAGAAGGGCGCTTGTGATGTGCGTTTACTAAATGTACTCTGTCGATTACAAAATCAACACGTTCTTTTATCTCTTTTGGTGATTTATTGGAGAACATTTTTAATGGGAATCCTATATTTTCTTCAACAGTCATTCCGTCAAACAAAGCACTGCCTTGAAATACCATCCCGATTTCTGTTCTTAAATTTCGTTTTTCATCATTTGAAAGTTCCGAATAAATTCTGCCATCAAATGATATTGTTCCGCTATCAGGTGTGTGTAATCCTAAAAGAGATTTTAAGAAAACTGTTTTTCCCGATCCACTTTGTCCAATGATAAGATTGGTCATTCCTGCCTCAAAGCGAGTGGAAACACCTTTTAAAATGGTTTGTTCACCAAACTTTTTTATAATGTCTTTTACTTCAATCATTAGCTCAATAGGAGTTGGGTTAATATAAAGTTCATTAAAATAATGACAACGGATGTCCAAACAAAAGAAACGGTACTTGCCTTTCCAACTTCTAAAGCACCCCCTTTCATGTAATATCCATGAAAAGAAGGAATTGTAGCTAATAATAAAGCAAAAACAACTGTTTTTATAAAAGCATATGTTATATGGAAAGGAATAAATTCGGTTTGTAATCCAGTAGTAAATTCAAAACTAGTCGTAAAACCACCATAAACGGCCGCCATCCAACCTCCAAAAACACCTAAAAACATACTCAATCCAATAACAAATGGATATAAAAGTAATGCAATCATCTTTGGGAAAACCAAATAATTTAAGGAGTTAACTCCCATTACTTCTAACGCATCTATTTGTTCAGTTACACGCATAGTACCAATACTAGAGGTTATGAACGAGCCCATTTTACCTGCCATAATAATCGAGATAAATGTAGGAGCAAACTCTAAAATCACCGATTGACGAGTTGCAAAACCGATCAAAAATTTTGGAATCAAAGGATTTGTTAAGTTTAATGCTGTTTGAATAGCCACAACACCACCAACGAAGAAGGATATAAAAGAAACAATTCCTAATGATCCAATAATTAAATCATCAACTTCTTTGAATATAAGTTGTTTCATTACCGACCATTTGGTTGGTTTGTTGAAAATTTCTTTCAACATAATGAAATATTTTCCTATTTGCGATAAGTAGCGAATGAGCATCATTTTATTCAGTATTCAGTAATCAGTTTCTAGTATGCAGTAAAAATACTATATTTTTATGGAAAAGATTAAAATAACTTCTCTTTCATCTTCTGCCAACGATATTTTCTAACGAATTTAGCTTGTTCAGGAGTAACTAACATGGTTTTGTTTTCTCTTTTGGCTTTCCAAAACCCTTTGATATAATCTAAAAACAATAAAGGTTTTCCTTTTCGCATAGCTAATTTTAAGGAAGCAACTGCTGTGATGAAGAATCCATATCCTAAGGTATAAAATGCTTCACCTTGTTTGAATCTAGCGGCTTGGTTGTAGCTTGCTCCAGTGGGTTTTAGATGTTTTACGTGTAAACTTTCATCAGTTACCACTTTCCAATTGTAAAATTTACAAAGTAATTCGTCAACGGTATCCCAACCCATTTGCGATTTTAGTCCACCAATTTGTTTGAAGGTTTCTTTTCGATACGCTTTTAAGGCACCACGAATGTGATCTTTATCGGTCAAGTTTTCTAAAACCCAATTGCCGTTTTTTTCGATGTAACAAAAGCCTCCAACCATTCCAATTTTATCATCGGATTGAAAGTGATTAATGATGGTTTCAAAATAGTTCTTAGGAAAAATCAAATCGGCATCTACTTTTACGATGATATCGTAATTGTCATCAATATTTTTTTCTCCTTCATGAAATGCCTGAATTACTTTACTTCCAGGTAAATGAATCGCATCCGATTTTTTATTCACTAAAGTTATAAATGGGTATTTGGAAGCAAATTCAGAAACAATTTCCGGAGTTTTATCGGTAGAATTATCATTCACAACCACAATTTTTGTTGGTAAAACGGTTTGTTCAACTAACGATTGTAAAGTTAAGCTCATAAAAGCTTCTTCGTTATAGGCCGGAATGATAATATAGTATTTCATTTGACTAATCACTATTTGCTAATTACTAGTCACTCTTTCTGCGTAAACCAAATAATATCTCGGGGTAAACCATCTCAACAATGGTCTAAAACCTAACTTCTTAACTGGATGTGTAAATTTCACTCGGTCCACTATTTTAAATCCTGCTTTTTCTAAAAGCCAATCCAATTGCCAATCTTCAAATTCATGATAATGACGGTCCCACATATCGGTTTTACTTCTATACGCAGAAGAAAACCACAAACGTAAAGGTATCGAGATTAAAATTTTATCAGCTTTTACGTTTTGTAAAACTGTATAAGGATTTAGTAAATGTTCGAAAATTTCAAAACCAGTAAACACATCATAATTTTCATTTTGAAGTGCTGATTGATCGTTGTCGATGTCTTCTCCTTTAGTGTTGATAACTGTATACCCATTTTCTACCATAATTTTTGAAAAAGGATTTGGAACTCCTAAATCAAAAATGGTTTCTGAAGTTGAAATATGTTTTTTTAGAAAATCTAAAGTGATATTGAATCGCTTACTCGGATATGTGTTTTCGTACATTGAAATAAAAATTGGTGTACAAATTTACTTTTTTCTTCCAACTTCCAACTTCCAACTTCCAACTTTTTTACATCTGATATACAATTGCATTAATGTTCATACCGGCTCCAACCGATGCAAATAAAATTACATCACCTTTGTTTAGTTCTTGATTTTCTAATTGACCTTTCATCATTAAGTCAAATAAGGTTGGAACAGTAGCTACACTTGAGTTTCCTAATTTATGAATGCTCATTGGCATGATGCCTTCTGGTGGATTTTGTTTGTATTGTTTGAAAAAACGATGAATAATCGCTTCATCCATTTTTTCATTGGCTTGATGAATTAATACTTTTTTCACTTTTTCAATAGGAACACCACTTTTCTCTAAACATGAAGCCATTGCTTTTGGAACATTACTTAAGGCAAATTCATAGATTTTTCTTCCGTACATTTTAATATACCGAACATCTGGGTCATGATCTTTGTTAAATGAATTTCCAAAAAACAAATAACCGGCCTCTTCATAAGCAAATGTTGCCGATTCATGTGCTAAAATACCACCTTCTTCATCAGAAAGTTCGATTACGGTGGCGCCTGCACCATCAGAATAAATCATAGAATCTCTATCGTGCATATCAACAACACGTGATAATGTTTCGGCTCCTATAACCAAACATTTTTTTGCCATTCCGGATTTAATAAAGGCATAAGCTTGAATAACACCTTCAACCCAACCAGGGCAACCAAATAATATATCATAACCCACGCAACTTGGGTTTTTAATGCCAAGACGTTGTTTAACACGTGAAGCTAAGCTTGGTAAAATATCAGACTGAATGGCTCCTTTTTTTACATCGCCAAAATTATGAGCTAAGATGATATAGTCTAATGTTTCTCTATCGATTTTAGCATCTTCAATTGCTTTTTCAGCAGCAATTACTGCAATATCCGAAGTACATAAATTATCAGTAACGTATCTTCTTTCTTGAATTCCTGTAATTTCAAGAAATTTTTGAGCTACTATATCATTAGGATGGGGAAATGGTGTTCCATCATCGTTTAAAAAAGTATGTTGAGCAAAATCTATATTGGATACTACTTCGGTAGGAATATAACTTCCAGAACCAGTTATTTTGATATTCATTTTTTTAATTTTTTGGTAAATCGAATTTACAAAATTATGTTGTTAATGATTTGGTAACTTATTGGTTTTTACTATTTTTATTAAAATCGTAGTAAAATTGCTTTAAAAAAATGAAATTCTAAAATTAACAGCGTTTAATTGAATTTTATCTGCATTATAGTTGCCATACTCAATGCTTGTGTTTTCATTTGTTCGGCATATTTTCCTTCGAAATGCTCATCAATTGTCAAGTTGAAATGGCTTATCCAAGTGTCAAAGTGTTCTTTAGTAAAGGCATGTTTGTCGTGAACCTCTTTATGTATGGAAAACATATTATTAAAATAACCGCCTTTTAGAAACAGTGATTGCTCCCAAAATGTAGCCAAAATTTCAAAATGGGCTTCTAAATGTTGATCAACAGAAGTTACTTTGGTAAAGAAAAAATTAATCGAATCATCCGCAAAAAGTTTGTCATAAAACTTGCGCATAATTAGTAAAATATCTTCTCTAGTTTCGATGTCGGTCATTTTTTTGGTAATGGGTTAAAGGTGATGGGTAATGGGTTAAAAAAAGGTTTCAAATTTTTCAACTTGAAACCTTTATCTTAATATTTATTTCTCGAATCTTAATATTACATATAAGCTTCAATTGGCGCGCAAGAACATACTAAATTTCTATCACCATATGCTTCATCAATACGACGAACTGTTGGCCAGAATTTATTTTCTGCAATGTAATCTAACGGATAAGCAGCTTGCTCTCTTGTATATGGGAAAACCCATTCGTTAGCGGTAAGCATAGCTAAAGTATGTGGCGCATTTCTTAAAATATTGTTTGCATCTTCTTTAGTAGAAACTTCAATTTCTTTACGAATAGAAATTAAGGCATCGCAAAAACGATCTAATTCTGCTAAATCTTCAGATTCTGTTGGTTCCACCATTAAAGTTCCAGCTACTGGGAAAGAAACGGTTGGCGCATGGAATCCATAATCCATCAAACGTTTTGCAATATCTGTTACTTTGATACCTTTTTCTTCGAAAGCTCTACAATCTAAAATCATTTCGTGAGCGGCTCTTCCCATTTCTCCAGAATATAAGATTGGATAATGTCCTTCGAAACGTGCTTTCATGTAGTTAGCATTCAAGATAGCATATTTAGTAGCGTTTGTTAATCCTTCAGCGCCCATCATAACAATATAGCCGTAAGAAATTAAACATACTAAAGCCGAACCATAAGGTGCCGATGAAATTGCAGTAATCGCTTGACTTCCTCCTGTTGGAATAATTGGATTCGTTGGTAAGAAAGGAACTAATTTTTCGTTCACACAAATTGGTCCAACGCCAGGTCCACCACCACCGTGAGGAATAGCGAAAGTTTTGTGTAAGTTTAAGTGACAAACATCAGCACCAATAGTAGCAGGATTTGTTAATCCTACTTGTGCATTCATGTTAGCACCGTCCATATATACTAAACCTCCATTTTCGTGGATGATATTTGTAATTTCGATAATAGCACTTTCAAAAACTCCGTGAGTTGATGGATAAGTAACCATTAAAGCAGATAAATTATCTTTGTGTTGGATAGCTTTAGCTCTTAAGTCTTCTACATCGATATTTCCATTTTCCATGGTTTTAGTTACGATGATTTCCATTCCCGCCATAGCAGCAGAAGCTGGGTTTGTTCCGTGAGCAGAAGCAGGAATCAAACATACATTTCTGTGATGATCGCCTCTTGATTGGTGATAAGCACGAATTGCCATCAAACCAGCATATTCTCCTTGAGCACCTGAATTAGGTTGCAATGTAGTTCCTTTGAATCCAGTAATTACATTTAATTGATGCTCTAATTTTTTCAACATGATTTGGTATCCTTCCGCTTGTTCAACTGGTGCAAAAGGGTGAATGCTGTTCCAATTAGCCATTGATAACGGTAACATTTCAGCAGCAGCATTTAATTTCATGGTACAAGAACCTAATGAAATCATTGAGTGATTCAACGATAAATCTTTACGCTCTAATTTTTTGATATAACGCATCAATTGCGATTCTGAATGGTTGTTGTTGAAAACATCATATTGTAAGAAAGTAGATTTTCTAACTAAGTTTTCAGGAACCATCGAATCATTTGCTAATTGATTTACTGAAAATGAATCTTTACCAGTTGCTTCAGCAAAAATTGCGATAATTTGATTGATATCGTTTACAGAAGTCGTTTCGTTAAATGAAATCGAAATCGTTTCAGCATCTGGATAGAAGAAGTTTACTTCATGTTTTTCAGCAATCGCTTTTACTTTATTTGCATCAGCTTTAACTAAAATCGTATCGAAGAAAGCAGAATTTGTTTGGTAAACTCCTAATTTATTTAAAGCATCGACAGTAGTAACCGCAGAAGCATGCACTTTATCAGCAATATATTGTAAACCTTTTGGTCCGTGATACACCGCATACATTCCAGCCATAACCGCTAATAAAACTTGAGCAGTACAAATGTTTGAAGTTGCTTTTTCACGTTTGATGTGTTGCTCACGAGTTCCTAAAGCCATACGTAATGCACGGTTTCCATTAGCATCAATAGAAACACCGATGATTCTTCCTGGCATTGAACGTTTGAATTCTTCTTTCGTTGCGAAATATCCAGCATGTGGTCCGCCGTAACCCATTGGAATACCAAAACGTTGCGTAGTACCTACAACAACTGCAGCACCCATTTCACCTGGAGGTGTTAATTTAGCTAGCGATAAAATATCAGCAGCAACTGCTACTTTGATTTCGTTTTCAGCTGCTTTTGCAATAAATCCAGCGTAATCATAAACTTGACCGTATTTTCCTGGATATTGTAAAATAGCACCAAAGAATTCCGTTGAGAAATCAAATGTTTCATGATTTCCAACTACTAATTCAATGTTTAATGGAGTTGAACGTGTTTGTAAAACCGATAAAGTTTGTGGTAAAATTTCTTCCGAAACGAAGAATTTATTCACATTGTTTTTCTTTTGGTCACGAGTTCTTACATCAAAAAGTAACGCCATTGCTTCTGCAGCAGCGGTTCCTTCATCAAGTAAAGAAGCATTTGCAATCTCCATTCCTGTTAATTCGATAACGGTTGTTTGGAAATTTAAAATAGCTTCTAAACGACCTTGTGCAATTTCAGCTTGATAAGGTGTGTAAGCCGTGTACCATCCCGGATTTTCAAAAATATTTCTTTGAATAACCGCAGGAATAATTGTTGGGTGATATCCTAAACCGATATACGATTTGAATACTTTGTTTTTCTTTCCTAATTCTTGAATGTGAGTTAAATACTCAAATTCTGACATTGGAGCTTCTAAATTTAAGTCGTTTTTTAAACGAATATCATCTGGAATGGTTTCATAAATTAATTGGTCTAAAGTAGCTACACCAATAGTTTTTAACATGTGATTTAAGTCACTCTCGCGAGGTCCTAAATGTCTCAAAGCGAATGCATCTGTTCTCATTTACAAAAAAAGTGTATAAGTATTTTTATGTGTTGTTTTGGACAACAAAAGTAATTATTAATCTTGTAATAAATTGTTTTTAAAATAGGATTTTTTGTGATTTTATCAACTAAATTCGAGTCTTATTAACAGATTGATTAATTTTGTTGAATGGTTATTTTTAAGAAAATTCTCGATTTTTATATTAACAGCAGTTTGCACGTGGCATTTTCGGCATTTGCATTAGTATCGATGACGCAATATTTCTTTGGAGTTCAAGGGGATTTATCAGTTGCTTGGTTTGCTTTTTTTGGGACGGTAGTAGGGTATAATTTTGTGAAGTACGATGCCATTGCAAGGTTAAACAAAACCGAAATCAAAAAAGAATTAAAAGCGATTGTTTTTTTAAGTTTTATTTCATTTTTATCTTGTTTTTATTTTTTCTTGCAATTGAGTTGGGAAACCAAGTTAAGTGCTGTTGCATTTTTTGGACTAACGCTTTTATATACATTGCCTTTTTTTCCAAACAAACAGAATGCAAGAAACTGGAAAGGAATAAAAATTTACATCGTGAGTCTTACATGGGTAGGGGTAACGGTTGTGTTGCCTTTACAAGAAGCTTCTGTTGCTTTTTCATTTGATGTTATATTAATGGCAATACAGCGATTTTTATTAGTCTTTTCACTTGTTTTAGTTTTTGAAATTGTGGATGTTAAATTTGATGATCCTCATTTACAAACGGTTCCACAACGGATAGGAGTAAGGCTGACGAAAAAATTGGGTTATATTTTACTTTTTATGCTTTTGCTGTTAGAGTTTTTTTACTACGATAATCATCATTTTTTGCCTTTATTATTTAAGTTGTTGGTTTGTATTACAATTGCGGTATTTATTTATTTTGCTAATGAAAATCGCTCCAGATATTATGCTTCATTTTGGGTAGAAAGCATTCCAATTTTGTGGTGGTTGGTTTTGGTGGTTATATAATTGTTCAGATAGGTTTTATCATCTGCAACAATAATTTCATTTATTTTTATTTGTTTCATTGTTTTCTATTTTATAAAACAACCCAAAAAATATTGATGTTACTAAATAGGCTAGAGCAATATTTTTTTCTCTATTGTTAAAAATGATATAAAATGATATAAAATGATATAATAATTCCAATTGAGCATACAATTAGTATAAATAATTTTATGTTATTAGAATTTACACCTTTTTTATTAAATGCATAATATGTTAATCCTATTATGAAATAAGTTGGTAGTGAAAAAAATAATCCAAATATTACCGTAATAGGATAGACAGTAGTTAGATTAAATAAGGTATGTGTGTCTTTAAAAAAGTAATTTATAATATCAGAAATAATTGGTGCAACTAATAAAGTTGAAAACCAATGTTTTAATAGATAAGACCAATTCATGTTGTTTGTTTCTTTAATCCTGACAGGTTTCAAAAACCTGTCAGGATTGTGAATTTATCCATTAATCACCATTTGTTGTTCCATTTGAGCTTGACTTGATTTTCGTTTTCCTCTAAAGAAGAAATATAAGTTTAAGAATAGCATCAATCCTAAATAAATTGAAAACCCTCCAATTTTGTAACTCAGTTTTTCAATTAATACTTGATAACTGTTGTCATATATGTTCATTTCTAAAATCATAAGCGCAAAACCTAAATTCAATAAATAAAATCCAGTTTCGAAAAGTTTGTTAGTTGCGTTGGCGATTTCTTCTCGACCTTTAAAAATATCCAACATGTAAATTTTACTGTTTTTAAAAAGTGTTTTTGAAACATAGTAGGTTAAAAATAAGGCAATTGGAAGATAAATTGCATAACCGATTAAAATTTTTGTAGTTTCCATAATACGTGTGTTTAAATTAATTTTTTGATGTAATTCGTTAATAAAATTATGTTGAAGTAATGCATCACGGCAATCGTTAATATAATGAAGGCCGATTTTGAGGTAATCACTTCAATGAGTTGCGTGATACTTTCAATTTGTTCCCAAGAAATTATTGTCATCGCACAATAACCAATATTTAAGAGATAATATCCTACCAAAAGCAATTGGTTAATTTTATGACAAAGATCTTCATGATTAGGAATCAATTGCGAAACGAAAATGTTTCCATTGTTATAGCAAATTCTTCCAACCTTTACAATAATAATGCCTGTGATGCTGAAATAGATGAGATAGGCGATGATGTTGAGGTTCATTTGTTTGGAGTTTTATAGATTAATATCGATAAGTAGATTGCTAATATTGGTGGAATATAAATCAATGTATAAGTAAAATAGTCTACTTTTCCTATTGATGGACTCCAAATCCAAAGAGAAAAGAATATTATGACACTTATAAAATATATTTTGTAATGAATGTTTTCTTTGAATTTAAAAAGGAGTATTATACCTAATATTAGTTGTATAAAACCAGTAAGTATTGTTGAAAACAGAGCAAATCCATAGTAGTTTCCTGATGGGTCATTGGTGAAATAACCAATTGAAGCTAGAATTATTGGTATTCCAATTGCTATTGTGTTGAGTGCTTTTATTGTTTTCATATTATCTGTTATTTTTAAACTTTCAGAAAAAATTGAAAGTTTTAATTAAATTTTTTTATTTAATTCGTTCTTTGTTATTGTTTTTTATCGGTCTCATTGAATAGTTTTTAAAATGTTATTTTTTTAATGGTAAAAAAACTATTTCATGATTTTAACAACCAATTTAGCTAACCAATTGTCTTTGTATTCTGTGATTTTATCTAAAACGTTATCGGCTTTTAAAACGAAATCGTACAATTTTGTGGTTTGATCTACGAAATGTCTTTCTGCTTCAGTTCCGTCAGATTTGATGGTTGATACTTCTTTTAAAACTTTCAAAGCCGGTTTGATTTCTCGTTTGCTACGCTCTCTTGAAATTTTTACGGCTAGTTCGTCTAAATCTTTTTCTGCTGTGAAAAATTCACGTCTTTCGCCTGCTTTGTATTCTTTATAAACAATGCCCCAATCCATCAAAGCTCTTAAATTCATGGAAGCATTACCGCGCGAAATTTGTAATTCTTCCATAATGTCTTCCATAGAAACAGGTTCGTGCGAAACCATCAACAACGCATGTATCTGTGCCATGGTTTTATTAATACCCCATTGAGAGCCTAATGCGCCCCAAGTTTGTACGAATTTATTTTTTGCTTCTTTGAATTCCATGAGACAAATTTACAATAAAGTTTTTAAAGTTTCAAAAAAAAATGAAAGTTTATTGTTTTGATTGTAAAAAGTTTAATATTGGTGAATATAATCACTGAAAAATATATAAATTTGGTGAATATAATCACTAAAAAATATATAAATTTGGTGAATATAAATAAAATATATAATTTTGTTTAAAAAATTAAGGTATGATTTTTAGAGATTTAGCAGCTAATTTGGAAGCAAAATTACACAAAGGGAAAGTTGTTGTGTTAATTGGCCCAAGACAAGTAGGAAAAACAACTTTAATTAATTCCATTTTAAAAGATAAAGAGTATTTGTTTTTGGATGGAGATGATAATACTGTTGCAGAAACTTTAGCAAATGCTAATACAGAAATTTTAAAAAGTATTATTGGTAATTATAAATATATTTTTATTGATGAGGTACAGCGTATTCCAAATATAGGTTTGAAGTTAAAAATTATAGTAGATCAAATAAAAGACGTACAAGTTATTGTTAGCGGATCTTCTTCTTTAGATATTAATAACGCTACGCAAGAGCCACTAACAGGTAGAAAATTCGAGTTTCATATGTTTCCCATTTCATGGAAGGAATTTGAAAATAGTGTGGGTTACATTAAAGCACAACAACAACTTGAAATTCGATTATTGTACGGAATGTATCCAGATGTAATTAATAATTTTGGTACTGAATATGAAATTTTGAAAAATTTGGTTTCGAGTTATTTGTACAAAGATATTTTAGCTTTGGCTGGTATAAGAAAATCAGAAGTTTTAGAGAAAATTTTACGTGCTCTCGCCATGCAAGTAGGAAGTGAAGTTAGCTACAACGAAATTGCTCAGTTGGTTGGAGTTGATAAAAACACTGTAAATAATTATATTGATTTGTTGGAAAAAAGTTTTGTTATTTTCCGTTTGACAAGTTTTTCAAAGAATATTCGAAACGAAATTAAAGCCAATAAAAAAATATACTTTTACGATAATGGTGTGCTGAATATGCTAATTGGAAATTTCAATGCTTTAGATTTCAGACAAGATAAAGGTGCTTTGTGGGAAAATTTTCTAGTTTCCGAACGAATGAAGCAATTGTCTTATACACAAAGTTTAGCAAAACCTTATTTTTGGAGAACCACAACCCAACAAGAAATAGATTATATAGAAATCAATGCAGATAAAATTAGTGCTTTTGAATTCAAATGGGCACCTACTAAAAAAGCTAAATTACCCAAATCTTTTTCCGATGCTTATAATCCAAGTTTTTTAGTGGTGAATAAGGATAATTTTAGGGAGTTTTTGAAGTAGATTTTTAATAACTCCAACAGAGTTTGGAACTCTGTCGGAGTTAATAATCTAAATCAACCCCGCTCTTTTCAACAAAGCCTCAACTTTCGGTTCCTGACCTCTGAATTTTTTATACAATTCCATTGGTAATTCGGTGCCACCTTTTGAAAGTACGTTGTCTTTGAATTTGGTTGCGACTTCTTTATTGAAAATTCCTTTTTCTTGGAAATACGCAAATGCATCGGCATCTAAAACTTCTGCCCATTTATAGCTGTAATATCCCGAAGAATAGCCACCTTGGAAAATGTGAGAAAAAGAAGTACTCATGCAATTTTCTACTACATCTGGATATAATGATGCGATTTCCATTGCTTGTTTTTCAAAGGCTTTTACATCAGCAATAGTTTGTGATTTGCCATGATACGCCATATCTAAAATTCCAAAACTTAATTGACGTAATGTTGCCATTCCTTCCAAGAAACTCGCGCTTTCTTTGATTTTTTCTACATAGTGCTGCGGAATAATTTCACCCGTTTCGTAATGTTTTGCAAATAAAGCCAATGCTTCGGGTTCGTAACACCAGTTTTCCATCACTTGACTCGGTAATTCTACAAAATCCCAATACACCGAAGTTCCCGATAAACTTGGATAAGTTGTATTCGCTAACATGCCATGCAACGCGTGTCCAAACTCATGAAACAATGTCGTTACTTCGTTAAAAGTTAGTAAAGATGGTTTTGTTTCTGTTGGTGGTGTGAAATTACAAACGATAGAAACATGTGGTCGTTCGTTGATTCCGTCCTTAATATATTGTGGTTTGAAGGATGTCATCCAAGCGCCGTTTCGTTTTCCTTTTCTCGGGAAGAAATCCGAGTAGAAAACAGCTACTAATTGTCCTTCAAAATCTAATACTTCAAAAGTTTGCACGTCTTCGTGGTATTTGTCAATATCAAAAACTTCTTTGAAGGTAATTCCAAATAACTTTTCTGCAATCGTGAAAGCACCATTCAATACATTTTCCAATTTGAAATACGGTTTCAACAACTCATCATCTAAACTGAATAATTTTTGTTTCAATTTTTCTGAATAATAGGCGCCGTCCCATTTTTCTAATTGGTCAATTCCGTCTAATTCTTTTGCGAAAGCGGTTAATTCAGCAAATTCTTTTTGAGCCGCAGGTTTTGCTTTTTCTAATAAATCATTCAAAAACGATTGTACTTTTTCTGGATTTTGCGCCATTCGTTCTTCCAAAACAAAATGCGAATGCGATTGGTAGCCTAATAAATTCGCACGTTTATGACGTAATTCCACAATTCGTTTTACGTTTTCTTTGTTATCGAATTCATTATCTTGAAATGCTTTTTTTCCAGCAGCGATTGCGATTTCTTTTCGCAATTCACGATTTTCAACATACGTTACAAAAGGTAAATAACTTGGGAAATCTAAAGTAAAAACCCAACCTTCTAAGTTTTTCGATTTGGCCAAAGTTGCTGCCATTTCTTTAGCGCCATCAGGTAACCCTTTCAAATCAGCTTCATTGGTGATCTGT
The DNA here is from genome assembly GCF_021172145.1 of Flavobacterium cyclinae. Lineage (NCBI taxonomy): Bacteria > Pseudomonadati > Bacteroidota > Flavobacteriia > Flavobacteriales > Flavobacteriaceae > Flavobacterium > Flavobacterium cyclinae. The sequence goes on along the minus strand of NZ_CP089095.1, from coordinate 2,563,514 downwards.
AATTGGTAGTTATTGGTTTCCGCCAAAACATTTTCTCCAAAAGTTAGTTTTAGTTTGGCTAACTCGGTATCAATCTCGCGAAGTTTTAATTTGTCTTCTTCATTCAGTAAAGCTCCATTTCTAGAAAAACCTTTGAATTTTTTGTCTAATAAAGTCGCTTGTTCCGTTGTTAATATCAAAGCATCTTTTTGATCATAAACGGCTTTAACCCTTTTGAATAATTCTTCGTTTAAAGCAATGTCATTACTAAAAGCCGTAAGTAAAGGCGAAACTTCTTGTGCAATTTTTTGTATTTCATCGCAAGTTTCAGCCGAATTTAAGTTGAAAAAAATAGACGATAATCGATCTAATTGTTCTCCAGAATAATCTAACGCTTCGATTGTATTAGAAAAAGTGGGTGCCTCAGTATTATTTACTATGCTATCGATTTCTTTTTTTGCAAGTTCAATAGTTTTTTCAAAAGCTTCCTTATATTCTGAAAGATTTATCTTACTAAACGGGGCTGTATTGTATTTTGTTGTAAATTTTTTTAAAAAAAGTTCCATAAAAATTTGTTTTTATCGATAAAGTGTATAATTTTGTCGATGAAATGATGTCACAACATCCTTTTTGTCCCAAACAGAGAGAGTAGAATTTTTTTATAGTTGTCACTTAATTGTGAGTAGAAATCCCGAATTAGCAATAACTCGGGATTTTCTATTTTTATTTCAATCCTTCTGAAGCTTTTAATACCGCTTGTTTCAAACCTTCTTTGTAGGCGATAATTTTATCTAAAACACATTTATCAGAGCTTCCGATAATTTGTGCTGCTAAGATTCCGGCATTTTTAGCTCCGTTTAAAGCAACAGTTGCCACAGGAACGCCACCAGGCATTTGTAAAATTGATAAAACCGAATCCCATCCATCAATAGAATTGCTCGATTTTACAGGAACGCCAATTACAGGAAGTGGCGACATAGAAGCTACCATTCCAGGTAAATGAGCTGCGCCACCAGCACCAGCAATAATTACAGAAATGCCTCTTTCGTGTGCATTTTGACTAAAATCAAATAATTTTTCAGGTGTTCTGTGTGCCGAAACAATATCAACTTCAGTTTCGATATCAAATCCTTTTAATATGTCGATGGCTTCTTGCATTACCGGCATATCCGAAATGCTTCCCATTATGATTGCTACTTTGCTCATATTTAGCCCCCTAACCCCCAAAGGGGGGATTCCTACTAGGGGTGAGTAGGGTTTTGGTTGTTTTTTTGGTTAGTTGTTTGTTGAAATTTAATAAATTCTTTAAAACTTTTTGAAAATTGTAAATGATAAATTGCAATTGAATATACCAATATCATAACAATAAATGGAGATTTTATAATTAATGGCGTTTCAAAATTTAGTAAACCATAAATTGCCCCAATTGTTGCAAGGATAAATAATATTATTGAAAGATTTTTAGCCCAATTTTTACCAATGTAAATAAAATATAAAATACCTATGGTAAGACAAAATCTTATAATTTGTTGGATTAGTTTCTTTGTTTCGATTTCTGGTCTTACAGAATGGTAGAAATATATTGTATGAATTGAAACAAGTAAAATACTTAAAAAAACAAGTAATGTTCTATATTTTCCTTTTTTAGCTAATTCATTCATTTTTTATTAATTTAAAAAATTATTTGTAATTTTCAATTCGGTTTTAAATTCCCCCTTTGGGGGCTAGGGGGCTACTAATTACTCTAATTGAATTCTTAACTTCCTCTGCAATTTTTCTTGCTTCTGTCATATTTTCATTTACGATCGTAACGTGTCCCATTTTTCGGAAAGGTCTTGTTTCTCTTTTTCCGTAAATGTGTGGTGTTACGCCATCGATTGCCATGATCTTATCTATGTTTTCGTAAACTACTTGTCCAGAATACCCTTCTTCGCCTACCAAATTTACCATAATTCCCGCAACTTTACTGTCAGTATTTCCTAAAGGTAAGTTTAAAATCGCACGCAAATGATTTTCAAATTGCGAAGTATAACTCGCTTCAATTGAATAATGTCCAGAATTGTGTGGGCGAGGAGCAACTTCATTTACTAAGATTTCATCGTCTTCCGTTTGAAACATTTCCACTGCTAATAATCCAACATGATTGAAGGCTTCTGAAACTTTTAAAGCAACTTCTTTAGCTTTTTGGGCTACTTTTTCATCAATTCTAGCTGGACAAATTACATATTCTACTTGATTGGCTTCAGGATGAAATTCCATTTCTACTACTGGATAGGTTTTCACTTCTCCTGATACAGAACGCGCTACAATTACGGCTAATTCATTTTTGAACGGAACCATTTCTTCAGCAATACATTCTACATCGGGTAATTTTACCAAGTCTAATGCTGAGCGACAAATTTTAACGCCATTTCCATCATAGCCAAATTGTGCACATTTCCAAACGAATGGAAATTCTAATTCATCTTTAGCTAAGGTATTTCTTAAATCGTTTAAGTCAACAAATCGTTGGTGTGGCGAAGTAGGAATATCGTTTGAAACGTAATAATCTTTTTGTTTTCCTTTGTTTTGAATCAAACGTAAGGTTTTTGGCGAAGGGTAAATTGGTAATCCTTCTGCTTCCAATTTATCTAAAGCGTCTAAATTTACATTTTCAATTTCAATGGTTAACAAATCGACCATTTTACCAAATTGGTACACCGTATCAAAATCCATTAAACTGCCTTTGTAAAATCCGTTGCAACTGTATCGTGCTGGGGCTTCTTCGCTTGGTTCTAAAACTAAAGTTTGGATGTCAAATTTTCGAGTTTCGGTCAAAAGCATTTTTCCTAATTGACCTCCTCCTAAAATTCCTAATTTAAAATCAGAAGAAAAATAATTCATTTCGTCGTAGTTATTGTTTTTATTTGTCTCATGCGGTCGCTTCGCTCGAGTCATGTGTGTTGTTGTTTGTGTCGCAAAGATACTCAGACAATTGATAATTAACAATTGATAATTAACAATTTGTTACTTGTTGAGTTTTTTCAAAAGGTTTCTCGTCGTTGCTTGGTAGGCTGCGGAATGATTGGAGTAATCTTGTTCGATGATATTTTTTAATTCTTCGTGAACCCAATTGTATTTCTTTCCCAAAACAAAAAGGGCTTTCATAGCATATACTTTTGCAGCTACTTTTTCATTTTGAATCAAGCGGTCAATTAAGGCTTCAATTAAATTATGTTCCTGTTCTTGCGTGAGAGAAATGCCGTTTTTTCTGTGATTACTTTTCGCTAAAAACATACAAATTTTACTTGCTGGACGAATAGCCGAATCGTCTTTTAACTTTGGTAAAACTTCACAAAAAGAATCCAAATAAGGGACAAAAAGTTTTAATTTTTTCTCGCAAACTAATTCCAAACTCCAAAATGCTTTTACGTGATTTTCATTTTGTATGTCAAATGCAATGGTTATGAATTCATCGAGTAAATCTTCATGACGAATGATATAATTACTTAAGTAAACCCTACTTTTTCGGTGAGCGGTACTTTGGCTAATTTTGGATACTAAAACAGATTTCATTTGGTAAATATATCAATTTTGCAAAAAAGTTGAAATACTTTAGAGCTATTCATTTGACTTTCTTAAATTTGTTGTTTATTTCTAAATCTAACTAAAAGTGATACAACTACACGATAAAAAATTTGAAGTTTTTATTTCTGGAGAAGAAATTAACTTCGCTATTGAAAATATGGCCAAACAAATTGAAGACGATTTTTGCGATGATGTTCCGGTTTTTATAGGTGTTTTGAATGGCTCTTTCATGGTCGTGGCCGATTTGTTAAAAAAATACAGTCACAATTGCGAAGTTTCATTTGTAAAAATGGCTTCTTATGAAGGAACACAATCTACAAATGATGTTAAAGAATTAATTGGTTTAAATCAGAATTTAGAAGGGCGTTCTGTAATTATCGTGGAAGATATTGTAGATACCGGAAATACTATTGAAGAATTGAAAGCAATTATGAAACAACACAATGTGAAACATTTCAAGATTGCTACTTTATTTTTAAAACCTGAAGCTTACAAAAAAGACATTAAATTGGATTATGTAGGTATTCGAATTCCAAATAAATTTATCGTAGGATATGGTTTAGATTATGATGGTTTGGGACGAAATTTAAAAGACATTTATCAATTGTCTGAGTAAAGAAAATAGAACAGAGAAACTAGATTAAAGAAAATAGAATAAAGACTAAAATTTTTAAACACAACAAAAACAATGATTAATATCGTATTATTTGGTAAGCCAGGTGCTGGAAAAGGAACACAAGCTGATTTTTTAAAGCATAAATATAATTTAGTGCATTTGTCAACAGGTGATATTTTTAGATTTAATATAAAAAATGATACCGAATTAGGAAGATTAGCGAAATCGTTTATGGATAAAGGTGATTTAGTTCCAGATGAGGTTACAATAAATATGTTGCAAAGCGAAGTAGATAAAAATCCTCAAGCAGCAGGTTTTTTATTTGATGGTTTCCCAAGAACAATTGCGCAAGCTGAAGCATTAGATAAATTTTTAGCGGGTAAAAGTCAAGAAATTACGGCTACTGTTGCATTAGAAGCTGATGATGAAATTTTAGTAAAACGTTTATTAGAAAGAGGTAAAACATCAGGAAGACCAGACGATCAAGACGAGGAAAAGATCAGAAATCGTTACCAAGAATACAACGAAAAAACGGCTCCATTAATGGATTATTACAAAGCCCAAAATAAGTTCTATGCAGTAGATGGAATTGGAACAATTGAAGAAGTTACAGAAAGATTAAGTTTAGTATTAGATACTTTTTAACTAGAAAATAAAGCCCGAGAGATAAATTTCGGGCTTTCATTTTTTTTTACGATATTTGCAAACGGAAAAGAGCGATTTCTTAAAACGGAATATTGCTCTTTTTTTGTAATTTTAAGCTATGGAAATTTTAATTATTCTTTTTCTTATTGTTTTGAATGGCGTTTTTTCAATGTCAGAAATCGCTTTAATTTCAGCACGTAAAAATCGTTTGGAAACAGCTGCAAAAAAAGGAAATAAGAATGCTAAAGTGGCTTTAGATTTAGCCAATTCACCAAATGAGTTTTTGTCAACTGTTCAAATAGGAATTACTTTAATTGGAATTTTAACAGGGATTTATTCGGGTGAAAAAATCACGACTGATGTTCAAAATTTTATTGCAAGTTTCGAAATTTTAAAACCCTACTCTGAATCTATTGCAGTGGGAATTGTGGTTGTGGTTTTAACATTTTTCTCTTTGGTTTTAGGGGAATTACTACCTAAAAGAATTGGTTTGAATTTTCCAGAAGGGATTGCTAAAACTGTTGCAGTTCCTATGAAATTAGTTTCTAAAGTAACCATGCCGTTTATTTGGTTGTTAACGGTGTCAACTGAGTTTTTACTAAAAGTATTGCAGATTAAGCCTTCTGCTGATGGTAAGGTTACAGAAGAAGAAATCAAGGCTATTATTAAAGAAGGAACAGAAGTTGGAGAAGTTCAAGAAATTGAGCAAGATATAGTAGAACGTGTTTTCCATATAGGCGATAGAAAGGTAAATTCGTTAATGACACATCGAAAATCGATTGTTTATTTGTCTTATGAAGACTCAGTTGAAGCAATAAAAGCAAAAGTTTTAAATGAATTACATTCTGTTTATCCTGTTTGTGATGCTAATTTAGATGATGTAGAAGGAGTAGTTTCTTTGAAGGATTTGTTTGTGAATTTTGAGAAAGGAAATTTCGATTTAAAAAAAATAACACAAGATCCTGTTTATTTTATCGAACATACATCTGCATATAAAGCTTTAGAAAATTTTAAACAGTCAAAAGTACATTATGCATTTGTGACAGATGAACATGGTGTTTTTCAGGGAATAATAACGTTGAATGATATTTTAGAAGCGTTAGTGGGTGATGCAGCAGATTTTTATGAAGATGAGTTTAAATTAGTAGCAAGAGAAGATGGTTCGTGGTTAGTTGACGGACATTATTCATTGCACGATTTTTTAACTTATTTCGATATGGATGAATTAATAGGAGATTATGATGTAACTACAGTGAGTGGTTTAATCATAACAGAATTAGGAATAATTCCAAAACAAGGACAAAAGTTAATTTGGAACAAACTGGAGTTCGAAGTTATTGATATGGACGGTGTTAAAATTGATAAAGTTTTAATTACCAATTTAAAAGAAAAATAATTAAGTATTCAGTGTTCAGTATTTAGTAATCAGTTCTAAATAGTGAACATTGAGAATAACAAATTGTCATTTGAAGAGTTTTTTTAGATTTTAAGAATCACTGAACACTCAAAACTGGCAACTGAACACTCAAAACAATGACAGAGGGAAATTTTGTAGACTACGTAAAAATATATGTTTCTTCCGGAAAAGGAGGAAAAGGGTCGTCGCATTTGCACAGAGAAAAATTTATTGAAAAAGGTGGACCTGATGGTGGAGATGGAGGTCGAGGTGGACATGTATATATCAAAGGAAATAAAAATCTTTGGACTTTATTTCATTTGAAATTCTTGAAACACGTTCGTGCAGGTCACGGAGGTGATGGAGGAAGTTCAAGAAGTACAGGGCATGATGGGGAAGATAAATTTATTGAAGTACCATTAGGAACGGTTGTAAAAGATCAAGAAACGGGTGATGTTTTGTTTGAAATTACAGAACACGATGAGGTGAAAATCTTAGCAGAAGGTGGAAAAGGAGGTTTAGGAAACTGGCATTTTAGAAGTGCTACAAATCAAACGCCTCGTTATGCACAACCAGGTATGCCAGTAAAAGAAGTTGACGTTACTTTAGAATTAAAAGTGTTAGCTGATGTAGGTTTAGTAGGGTTCCCAAATGCAGGAAAATCAACCTTACTTTCTGTATTAACTTCGGCCAAGCCAAAAATTGCAGATTATCCGTTTACGACTTTAAAGCCTAATTTAGGAATTGTTGCTTATAGAGATTTTCAATCGTTTGTAATGGCAGATATTCCAGGTATTATTGAAGGTGCTGCTGAAGGGAAAGGATTGGGACATTACTTCTTGCGTCATATTGAGCGAAATTCAACGTTGTTGTTTTTAGTTCCTGCTGATGCGGATGATATTAAGAAAGAATACGAAATTCTGTTAGATGAATTACGTCGTTATAATCCAGAAATGTTAGACAAAGATCGTTTGGTTGTTATTTCAAAATGTGATATGTTAGACGATGAATTGAAAGCAGAATTGAAAAATCAATTGGATAAGGAATTAAAAGGAATACCTTATATGTTCATTTCATCAGTTGCGCAGCAAGGTTTACAAGAATTGAAAGACAAATTGTGGCAAATGCTGAATGTAGAAGCAAAATAAGTTGTAAAAAAAGTAAGAAAAAGCATCTTCATTTAGGAGATGCTTTTTTGTTTTTAATACAGTTTATTTAATAAAAAGTTAAAATTACTTCAATCTAATCTTATTTTGAAATGATAATTTTATCGAAATCGTATTTTTAAGTATATTCGCAACACAAATCAAAAGAACACAGATTTATTATGAAAAAATTATTATTATTTGTCGTTTCTGCCATTATGCTTGTACCAACTTCGGTAAAAGCAGACGAAGGAATGTGGTTTTTAATGTTCATCGAGCGTTTAAATCACCGCGACATGCAAAAAATGGGCTTGCAATTAACAGCCGAAGAAATTTACAGTATCAACAACCACAGTTTAAAAGATGCTATTGTGCAATTTAATGGCGGGTGTACTGCAGAATTAATTTCTAAAGACGGATTAGTATTAACCAATCACCACTGTGGATATGATGCCATTGCAGAATTGTCTTCAGCAGAAAAAAACTACTTAAAAAACGGGTATTGGGCAAAAAACAGATCAGAAGAACTTAAACCTTCAAGTTTATATGTTCGTTTCTTTGTACGTATGGACGATTGTACTAAAAGAATCTTATCTGTTGTTAATCCAAGTATGAGCGAAGCGGATAGAGAAAAAGCTATCAATGCTGAAATCGCTAAAATTGAAAAAGAAAACAACGATGGTGGGAAATATACGGTTTCTGTTCGTCCGTTTTTCCAAGGAAATGAATACTACTATTTCGTTTATCAAGACTACAAAGACGTTCGTTTAGTAGGAACTCCACCAGAAAGTTTAGGAAAATTTGGTGGTGATACTGACAACTGGGAGTGGCCACGTCATACAGCAGATTTCTCTATGTTTAGAGTGTATGCTGATGCAAACGGTAATCCAGCTGACTATTCTCCAAACAATGTTCCATTACAACCAAAACACTATTTACCTTTAAACATTGGAGGAGTTAAAGAAAATGACTTCGCTATGATTTTAGGTTATCCAGGTAGAACTAACCGTTGGATGCCAGCAGGTGGGATTGAGCAAAACGTAAAATTTGCTTATCCAGCTTGGGTTGAAGGTTCAAAAACAGGTATGGACAATATGAAAAAATATATGGTTCAATCTGATGCTTTAAACTTGGTTTATGCTTCAAAATTTGCTGGAGTTGCTAACTACTGGAAAAACCGTCAAGGGATGATTGATGCATTGACTAAATTTGGAACAGCAAAAACAAAAGCGGCTCAAGAAGCAAAATTCCACAAATGGGCTAATAAACCAGCTAACAAAGCAAAATATGGAAATGTAGTTCCTACAATTAATAAATATTATGCAATGACGAATGAAAAATCACGTCATGATAATTATTTAATGCAATTATTTAGAACTTCTGCTTTTGGAACTGTTAGTAGAGGTTTAGGAAGACAATTAGAAAATTATGCTAAAGCAGATGCAGCTAAAAGAGCACAAATGGCACCTGCAATCTTAGAAATGGTGGATGAAATGTATAAAGAAATGCATATTCCAGCAGAGAAAGATATTTTAGCGGCACAATTAAATTTATATTCTAGTAAAGCAGGTTATACTTTGGCTCCAATGGTTGAAAAACTAGCTAAAGAAAACAATGGCGATTTTACTAAATATGTAAATGCAGCATTTGATTTAAGTATCTTTACATCTAAAGATAGAATTAAAGCATTTTTAGATTTACCATCTGAAGAATTACTTAAAAACGATCCATTATTTGCATTGACTACAGATTTATTCGCTCATTATTTTTATAAAAGCGATGAGTTAAATCAAGCTCAAAATGATTTTAGTGCAGCATTTCGTTTATTAGTAGAAGGATTAAGAGAATCTAAAATTGGAGAAATCAAATATCCTGATGCTAACTCAACTTTACGTTTAACTTATGGAAAAGTACGTTCTTTACCAGCAGACAAACGTAATGATGCTAAAATTAATAACTACACTACATTAGCAGGTCAAGTTAAAAAATACAAAAAAGGTGATTTAGAGTTTGATTTGCCAGAAAGAGTATTACAAATGAACGCAGCTAAAGATTTCGGTCGTTACGCAGATAAAGATGGTTCATTACATGTAAACTTCTTAACTGATAATGATATTACAGGAGGAAATTCAGGTTCACCAGTATTAAATGGAAAAGGTGAATTAATCGGTTTAGCATTCGACGGTAACATCGAAGCTATGGCAGGTGACGTAATCTTTGACAAAAAATTACAAAGAACAATCAACGTAGATATTCGTTACGTATTGTGGGTAATTGAGAATTTCTCAGGTGCTAAACACATTGTAGACGAAATGACTATTGTGAAGTAATTTTCAAATAAAATAATTAAAAACGACTTGAGTAATCAAGTCGTTTTTTTATGCGGAATATCCAAAATCATTTCACTATTTTTGAAAAATGAAATTTATCCAAATCTTTTTGCTATTGCTTTCATTGTCAGTCTTTTCTCAATCAACGTTTGAATTGGCTGAGAAATTGTATGGACAAAAAAAATTTAATGAAGCCGAAAAATTATTTTCTGAATATTTAAAATCACAACCTAATCACGCTAAAACGATTGAATATCTTGGTGATATTGCCGGACACCAAAAAGATTGGGATGAGGCGATTGCCAATTATAAAAAACTAAAAGTTAGTTATCCTAAAAATGCTAATTATTGGTATAAATATGGTGGAGCATTAGGAATGAAAGCTAAAGAATCTAATAAATTCAAAGCTTTAGGAATGATTGATGAAGTAGAAGAATCGTTTTTAACTGCAGCAAAATTAGATTCAAAACATATCGAAACACGTTGGGCTTTAGTAATGTTGTACATTGAATTACCAGCAATTATTGGCGGAAGCGAAAAAAAAGCACAAAAATACGCGAATGAATTAATGGTGCTTTCAAAAGTGGATGGTTATTTAGCAAAAGGATATATTGATGTATATTTCAGTCGTTATTCAAAAGCCGAAATTAACTACAAAAAAGCACACGAAATTGGTAATTCAAAAATCACTTTCGAAAAATTATATGACTTATATTTGAATAAGTTAAAAGACAAAACAAAAGCTAATAAGTTAAAAGAACAATTTGAAAAATAAAAGTTTGAGGTTTATTGTTTGTAGTTCATAGTTGACCATAAACAATAAACCATAAACCACAATTATAAACAATGAGAACACATTTCATAGCCATCGGTGGAGCAGCCATGCACAATTTAGCATTAGCCTTACACAATAAAGGATATCACGTAACAGGTAGTGATGACGCTATTTTCGAACCTTCAAAATCGCGTTTGGAGAAAAAAGGATTGTTGCCAGCTCAAGAAGGTTGGTTTCCTGAAAAAATCACAACTGATATCGAAGCGATTATTTTGGGAATGCACGCTAAAGCGGATAATCCAGAATTATTGAAAGCACAAGAATTAGGTTTAAAAATTTATTCGTATCCCGAATTTTTATACGAACAATCAAAAAATAAAACCCGAGTGGTGATTGGTGGTTCACACGGAAAAACGACAATTACTTCGATGATTTTACACGTAATGCATTATCACAATATCGAGGTGGATTATATGGTGGGAGCTCAATTAGAAGGTTTTGATACGATGGTGCATTTAACCGAAGACAACGATTTTATCGTATTAGAAGGCGATGAATATTTGACTTCTCCAATTGATTTGCGACCAAAATTCCATTTGTACCAACCCAATATTGCATTGTTATCTGGAATTGCTTGGGATCATATCAACGTGTTTCCAACGTTTGATAATTATGTAGAACAATTTAGAATTTTTGCTAACCAAATCACGCGTGGCGGAATTTTAGTTTATAACGAAGAAGACGAAGCAGTAAAAGCAGTAGCCGAAGGAACCGAAAATCCAATCCGAAAAATTGCGTATCAAACACCAAGTTACACCGTTGAAAACGGAACAACTTTGTTAGATACACCAGAAGGACCAATGCCAATCGAAGTTTTCGGCGCACACAATTTAAGTAATTTAGCCGGCGCCAAATGGATTTGCCAATGTATGGGCGTGGATGAAGCCGAATTTTACGAAGCCATCGCTAGTTTCAAAGGCGCTTCCAAACGATTAGAAAAAATCGCCGAAAGCAAGAATAAAGTTGCTTATAAAGATTTTGCGCATTCACCAAGTAAAGTTTCAGCTACTACAAAAGCGGTAAAAGCACAATATCCTGATAGAAAATTAGTTGCTTGTTTAGAATTGCATACTTATAGTAGTTTAAATGCCGAGTTCCTAAAAGAATACCAAGGCGCTTTAGATGCAGCTGATGTTGCGGTTGTTTTCTACTCACCCGATGCAGTAAAAATCAAACGTTTGGAGGAAGTTACTTATGACCAAATCGCACAATCGTTCCAAAGAGAAGATTTGATTATTTATACCAATCCATCCGAATTCAAAGACTTTTTATTCAACCAAAATTTAGAAAATTCCGCTTTATTATTAATGAGTTCTGGAAATTACGGAGGATTGAATTTTGATGAGGTTAAAGAACTAATAAAATAATAATGAAATACTTCCTTCTATTTTTTCTTTTTATTCAATTGAGTTTTGCTCAATCAGATTATTTTAATGGTAACTATACTATTTGCCCAATTCCTGATGATAAAGAATCTCAGGATAATTATAAATTAGGTTTAGATTGTATCAAAGTCAATCGTTATATTGGAGGTGCAAATCAATTGTTTTTAGATTTAATAAAAAAGGATAGTACTTTTTGCGATGCATATTTTTTTGCAGGTTATACTTATCGTATTTCAAACATGGATAAAGCTGCATTAACTTATTATTATATAGCTGATAGTTTGAGTAATAATAAGTCAATAATTTATAAACAAAATTTAGCTTTTATAGCTTCTAAAATGGGGGCGTTTAAACTTGCTAGAAAAAAATACAATGAAATGAAAGAGTTCTTTCCTGAAAATCCTGAAGGATTTTATGGGATAGCTTCAACCTCCATATTTATTGGCGATACAGAAGTAGGTTTGGAAAATTTAGATAAAGCAATAACTAAGTATTTACAAAGAGGAATTCCAATTGGTGATGAAATTTATTTAGTACAAGGAATACTTTTAACAAGAAATGAAAAGTATATAGAAAGTATAGAAGCCTTTGAAAAATTAAGCGGAAAAATCACGAAAAATGATGATTATAGGGCGAATTATGCTTTGAGCTTAATGAAAAAAGGGAAAGCAAATAATGATGAAAAATTAATTAAAAAAGCAATAAAAATATTTGAAAAAATTGAAGATAAATCTAATCTTTCTGAAATATTTTTGTCTGAATTTAGATAAATAATTTAAAACAAAGAACTTTATTTCTCATATCTAAAATGTCCCACAATTTTCCAACTCAACAAACAATCTTCTAAAACTTGTCCACTTCCTACGTTGTGTACAATCATAGGATTACCATTTTCTGATTTTATATGTGTTACAATGCCAATATGTGGTAATTTATCCCCAATCATCCAAGTAACTAAATCACCTGCTTTGTAATCGTTTGGATTTTGAGTAATCGGTAAAGTTGTTCCTTTTCGAGCAAAGAAAACTTCTAAATTCGGAACTCTTCTGTGATCGATGTTTTTATCGGTAGTTTTCAACCCCCATTTCTTTAAATTCGGATACAAAGAAAAGTTTGCCTTCATGTCTTCATGTACTTCCTTTTGCAAATCAATTCCTAATTTTCTATAGGCACGAATCACCACATCTGTACAAACACCCGTTTTTGCAGGAACATCACCATTTGGATATTTTATCCCAACATAATCCGGTGTGTAAACCACTTCTGGGTCAATTATCGAAATCGCTGCATTGGATAGTTTTTGATAGAAATCAGTTGGGTTTTCTATAATTTGGGTTGTCGGTTTTGATTCAATCTGTTGCGCTATTTCCGTTTTAAAGGTTTCTTTTTTACAATTCAGAAATAAAAAAGACAATAAAATAATTCCAATAAATTTCATGTGCTAATTTTTTATAAAAACGTATTTTCAACTGAATTTAGTATCAATCCTTCTAAAATTGAAAAATATCCTCCGACTTCCAACTTCCAACTTCCTTCACCCATCATCTATCATCCATCATCCATCTTCCATCACCCATCAATAATTTTGCCATTTCGTTTTTTTCAATTATTTTTGTTCTTATAAACGCCAAAATAAAATTTTATGTACACGCCAATCAATCAATGGGCCGAAGACGATCGCCCACGTGAAAAATTTCTTCTTAAAGGTAAATCTACCTTATCTGATTCCGAATTACTTGCTATATTAATTGGTTCTGGTTCTCGAAATGAGAGTGCGGTACAATTGTGCCAACGTATTTTAGCTTCCTCCGAAAATAATCTGATTACTTTAGGGAAGATGTCGGTTTCTCAACTTATGCAATTCAAAGGAATTGGTGAAGCCAAAGCTATTTCCATAGCTGCTGCACTAGAATTAGGAAGAAGACGAAGAGCTGAAGAGGCTGTCGAACTCAAAAAAATTACTTCTAGCAAAGCGGTTTTCGATATCATGCAGCCCATTATTGGTGAGTTGCCTCACGAAGAATTTTGGGTATTATATCTCAATAACTCCAATAAAGTCATCTACAAAACCCAACTCTCGAAAGGCGGCATCACCGGAACAGTTGTAGATATTCGTTTAATTTTCAAAATGGCATTCGAACAAAATGCAACGGGTTTAATCCTTTCCCACAATCACCCTTCAGGAAAATTAATCGCCAGTGAAGCCGATTTAAAAATAACCAAACGAATCAAAGAAGCAGGACAAACCTTAGAAATTCAGGTTTTAGATCATCTTATTATTACTGAAAACGGCTATTTGAGTTTTCAAGATGAAGGAATTTTTTGATTTTTTTAAACAAATAATTGCATATGTCTTGATTTTTAACGCAAAGAGCGCGAAGGTTTTTCGCAAAGAATGCAAAAGTATATGCTTGAAAATTATAAGAATCTTAAAAAAAAGATTAAGTAAAAAGTTTAAAGAAGGATTGTCCCCTTGAGGTTCCTATAGTTATCGGAATTAGGAGTGTTGTATGATTTTTATTTTAAACACATTTATTACTATTTTCCGTTGCGAACTTTGCGAAAAAACTTTGCGCTCTTTGCGTTTAAACCAACAATTATAGAAATTTTAAGAATTCTTAATTTTTTATCTAATCGATAAGCCGTATTTTTATCAAAAATTAAAATATTATGAAAAACATAAAACTTTTAGTTGCTACACTTTTAGTGACTTTGACAGCATCGGCTCAATTTACACAAAAAGCGTTGCCTTATGCCTATAATGCATTGGAGCCATTTGTAGATGCACAAACTATGGAAATTCATTACAGCAAGCATCATGCGGCTTATGTTAAAAATTTAAATACTGCTTTAGCAGGAACAGCTGATGAAAAATTAAGCTTAAACGAAATTTTTGCAAAGATTTCTACAATGCCTGCAGCGGTTCGTAATAACGGTGGCGGACATTATAATCATGAGCTATTTTGGTCGGTTTTAACACCTGAGAAAAACACTAAAATGTCGGCTGATTTAGAAAAAGCTATTAATGAAACTTTCGGAAGTTTGGATGTTTTGAAAGAGAAATTAAATACGGCTGGAGCAAGTCGTTTTGGCTCTGGTTGGGCTTGGTTAGTAGTTACTAAAGAAGGAAAATTAGTTGTAATTTCAACTCCAAATCAAGACAATCCATTAATGGATATTGCAGAAGTAAAAGGAACTCCAATCTTTGGAATTGACGTTTGGGAACATGCATATTACTTAAAATATCAAAACAAAAGAGGTGATTATTTATCTGCTTTATGGAATATAGTAAACTGGACAGAAGTTAGCAAAAGATACAAAGCAGCAATGCCAAAACCAGATACTTTTGCTTCTTGGCCAGAGATCAAAGCTTTTCATAAAGTAATGTCGCAAACTTTCCATCCAAGTGAAGAAGGAAACTTACAACCAATCAAAGAAAGAAGTGCTGAAATGGCTGAAAAAGCAAATGCTTTAAAAATGGCTAAAATTCCAGCGCAATTCAATAAAAAAGAAATTGTGGCTGCAGTAAATAAATTGGCTAAAGACAGTAAAGCATTAGATAAATTAGTAAAAGCTAAAGCTTCTGATGAAAAAATTACTAAAGCTTTAAACGGTTTACACGATACTTTTCATACGATTGTAGGATTGTGTACTCATGATGAAGAATAATATTTGAGATTAAAATATAAATACCTTGTGATAAATCATAATCACAAGGTTTTTTTATTAGAAATTATTTAAGAAATTTTTCTATCCAATTTCTTATCTTGCAACACTAAAATTAATGTTCGATGAACTATGATTAGCACCAAAAACATCACTTTTTCCTACTCAAAAGACCAACTCTTCCACATGCCTGATTTGTATTGTGAAGCAGGAAGTACTTTGTTGATTACAGGTGATTCTGGAAAAGGGAAAACTACGTATTTGCATATTTTAGCAGGATTGTTAAAACCAAAAACAGGCGAAATCGAAATCGATAAAACCGATATTGTATCACTTTCAGAAAAAGCAACCGATAAATTTCGTGGGAAGCACATCGGTGTGGTTTTTCAAAAATCGCATTTTATTGGCGCTTTGACAGTTTTGGAAAATTTGGAAATGGCAAGTTGGTTGGCAACAGGTAAAAAGCATAGCAAACGAGCGAAAAAACTTTTAGAACAATTAGGTATTGAAAACCAAGCGTCTAAATTGCCATCGCAATTAAGTATTGGTCAACAACAACGTGTTTCGATAGCACGTGCGTTAATGAACGAACCAAAAGTGTTATTGGCAGACGAACCCACATCAAGTTTAGATGATAAAAATGCGGAGAAAGTAATCGAATTGTTGACTTCTTTGTCAAAAGAATACAAAGCTGCTTTGCTAATCGTTACGCACGATAACCGAATTAAAGAAAGATTTATCAATAAAATTACCTTGATATGATAGCAAAATTAGCATGGAAAAATATATGGTTCAAACCATTAAATACCATCTTGAGTGTTGTTTTGCTAACCTCAAGTGTCGCGATTATTACGACTTTAGTTTTGGTCGAAAAACAATTTGAAGAAAAATTTTCAAGTAACATTGATGGAGTTGATTTAGTAATGGGAGCACAAGGAAGTCCATTACAATTGATATTATCTTCGGTTTACCAAGTGGATGCTCCAACGGGAAATATTAGTTACGATTCGGCAAAAGTTTGGATGCAACATCCATTTGTTCAAAAAGCAATTCCATTAGCATTTGGCGACAATTACCGTGGATATAAAATCTTAGGAACAACACCCGATTATTTAGAAAAATATGGAGCCGAAATTTCGGAAGGTCAACTATTTGAAAAGAATTTTGAAGTCGTAATTGGAAATGATATCGCACAAAAATTGAGTTTAAAAATTGGAGATGAGTTCTTCGGTTCACACGGTGATGCGGCAGAAGGAGAAGTTCATGACCATTATGCCTATAAAATTGTCGGAATTGCAAAACCAACCGGGAAAGTGGTCGATAATTTGATTTTATGTACGATTCCAAGTGTATGGCAAATGCACGGAAGCCATGGTGAAGAAGAAAATCCAGCGCATGGAGAAGAAGGTCACGTTCATGTAGAAGGTGAAGTACATCACGAGGAAGCAGACATGACTTTAGATGAACCTGGAATGGAAATCACAGCGGTTTTATTAAAATTTCGTAACAAAATGGGAATTGTAACTTGGCCAAGAATCATCGCACAAAACACCAAAATGCAAGTTGCTTCACCTGCAATCGAGGTAAATCGTTTGTTTTCTTTATTCGGAATTGGAATTTCAGCTTTACAATATTTGGCATACGGAATCATGTTGATTTCAGGAATTTCGATTTTCATCGCACTTTACAATACTTTAAAAGAACGCGAAAATGAGTTTGCTTTAATGCGTGTCAACGGAGCCAAAAGATTACAGCTTTTAAAAGTCGTGATGATTGAAAGTTTACTTTTATGTATGGTTGGATTTATTTTTGGTACGATTTTAGGTAGAGTAGGACTAAGTATGTTGTCCAACTCAGCCGAAGAAGATTTCAAAATGAGTTTTAATCCATACGAATTTATTTGGGAGAAAGAAGGAACTTTATTTTTACTAACTATATTTGTGGGCTTTATTGCAGCGTTAATTCCAGCTATAAAAGCATACAATTTAAATATTTCAAAAACATTAGCCAATGCGTAATTATATTAAATTAAGTTTAGCTTTAATCGTTTTTATTTCGATGATGAGCTTTTCCGATAGTACAACTTCGGGTGTAAAAGTTGCTAATAAAACATCAGTAGCTGCTGATACATTAACTTGGAAATTGTTAGGCGACATCAAATACATTCGTAAAAAACATGCTACTTATGGTGAAGTAGAATTCCCACAAGTAAACATGAAATTGAAGATGATGCAAAAGAAACCGGTTATTATGAGCGGGTTTATTGTACCAATTGACAACAAAAATTATGCGTTGAGTAAAAATGTATTCGCTGCTTGTTTCTTTTGTGGAAAATCAGGTCCAGAAACAATTGCAGGTATCAAATTCAAAGGTGGTGCTTTTCCAAAGTTAAAAACCGATACGTACGTAACCTTAAAAGGAACTTTTAGATATAATGAAACCGATGTGGAAGATTGGATTTACCATATCGAAGACGCCGTAATTATCTCTCAAAGTAAATAATTTTGAAGCCCATTCGTTTGGGCTTTTTTTAATCATTCAAACATATAACATTGCATTCATTCCAACATAAAAAACATCTCTTTTTCGATTTAGATCATACACTTTGGGATTTTGATAAAAATTCTGCTTTTGCTTTTGATGCTATATTCAAACAACAAGGATTTGAAATTGAATTATCAGATTTTCTAAATATTTATATTCCAAGAAACCAACATTATTGGAAATTGTATCAAGTGAATCAAATCTCACACGAGGACTTACGTTATTATCGTTTAAAAGATGTTTTTGATGCGTTACATTTTGAAGTTTCAGACGAAATGATTCATCATTTATCCGAAGAATACATCAAATATTTACCTGAGTTTAATCATTTGTTTGATGGTGCAATTGAGTTATTAGATTATCTAAAGCCTAAATATCAATTGCATATAATAACGAATGGCTTTGCGTCGGTTCAAACCAAGAAAATGAAAAATTCCAAAATTGATCATTATTTTGAAACCATTACCAATTCAGAAATGGCAGGATTTAAAAAACCGCATCGCAACATATTTGATTTTGCCTTATCTTTGGCTAAAGCTTCACAAGAAGAAAGTTTGATGATTGGAGATAGTTTCGAAGCGGATATCATTGGAGCACAAGAAGCAGGAATAGATGCAGTTTTTTTTAATGAACAAAATATAAAAGTTGAAAGACCTGTTTTTCAAGTAACACATTTATTAGAATTAAAAAATATATTATAAAGATGAAAAAAATAGTTTTGTTATTGGTTTTATTTATGAGTTTGTTTTCATTAGGTCAAGAAAGTTATAAATATGTAATTGTACCTAAAAAATTTCATTTTTTTAAGGAAGAAAACAAATACAATTTGAATGCTATTACAAAATCGTTTTTTGAAAGTGAAGGTTTCACTGTAGTTTATGATACTGAAGAATTTCCTTCTGATTTAGCTGCTAACAGATGTTCTGGACTATTTTTAAATGTTATAGAAAAGAGCAATATGTTGTATACAAAAATTCTATTTGAATTAAAAGATTGTCAAAACAAAACTATAGTAACCAGTAAACAAGGAGAATCTAGAGATAAAGAATACGAAAAGGCTTATAAAGAATCTTTTAGAGCTGCATTAATAAGTATGAGAGGCCTTTTGGATTTTAAACCAAAAGAAATCGAAGTGATTGAATCTGTGGAAGTGCCTGTTGTAGTAGTTATTTCGGAAGATAAACCTAAAGCTAATCCAACAGCAGTTACTGAAAGTCAACTTTTTGCTATTCCAATAGCAAATGGATTTAAATTGGTAGATGCTGAACCAAAAACTATAATGATTGTAAAAGCTTCTTCTTTAGAAAACGTCTTTATTGCTCAAAAAGGAACTTTATCTGGAGTTTTATTAAAGAAAAATAACAGTTGGTTTTTCGAATACTATGAAAGTGAAAAATTAGTTTCGGAGCAAGTAGAGGTTAAGTTTTAGTAAAAAGTAAAAAGTAATTTTGCACTAATCACTAATCACTAATCACTAATCACTAATCAATAGCCATACTTGTCTTTCCATCGATTCTTTAAAAACTGACGTAATTCTTTTTCGCGTGCATTTTCTCCTGGTTCAAAGAATTTTGTTTCTGAAATTTCAGTTGGTAAAAATTCTTGTTCCGCAAAGTTATTTGGGAAATCATGTGAGTATTTATACTCTTCGCCATAACCTAATTCTTTCATTAATTTGGTAGGTGCATTACGTAAATGAATAGGAACTGGTAAATCGCCTGTTTGTTTTACAATTTGTTGTGCTTTTCCAATTGCCATATAACTTGCATTACTTTTGGCAGAGGTTGCTAAATAAATCGCACATTGACTCAAAATAATTCTACTTTCAGGATAGCCAATTGTAGTTACCGCTTGAAACGTATTATTCGCCATAATCAAAGCTGTTGGATTGGCATTTCCAATATCTTCACTAGCTAAAATCAGCATTCTTCTCGCAATGAATTTTACATCTTCGCCACCTTCAATCATTCGAGCTAACCAATACACCGCACCATTTGGGTCGCTTCCTCGAATTGATTTGATGAAAGCAGAAACTATATCGTAATGTTGCTCGCCAGTTTTGTCATACAACACCGTATTTTTTTGCACCAATTGCATTACTTTATCATTGGTAATTTCAATTGTATCACCGTCAGTTGCATTAACTACCAATTCGAAAATATTCAATAACTTTCTTCCATCGCCACCTGAAAGACGCATTAATGCTTCAGTTTCTTTTAAATGGATTTCTTTTTTTAGAAGTTCCACATCGGTTTTCATAGCGCGATGTAGTAAGCCTTCCAAATCGTCTTTGGTAAACGCATTTAAAACATAAACCTGACATCTTGACAATAAAGCGGGGATAACCTCAAAACTTGGATTTTCTGTAGTAGCACCAATCAAAGTAACCCAACCTTTTTCCACCGCTGACAATAAAGAATCTTGTTGGGATTTTGAAAAACGATGAATCTCATCAATAAACAAAATCGGATTTTTGGCTGTAAATAAACCACTACTTTGTTTCGCTTTTTCAATTACTTCACGAATGTCTTTCACACCAGAATGTATCGCACTCAGTTGGTAAAACGGACGTTTGCTTTCTTGTGCCATGATTTGCGCCAAGGTGGTTTTTCCGGTTCCTGGTGGTCCCCATAAAATCAAACTCGGTATTAATCCCTTGGCAATTTGTTGTGTTAACGACCCTTCAGGTCCAACTAAATGCAATTGGCTGATGTAATCCGATAATTGTTGTGGGCGAATGCGTTCGGCTAATGGTTGATTCATGACGTAAAATTACAAAAATATGCGATTCTTTTTTAGATTTTTACCACATAGAAACATAGGTTTAGAAATTATTGATTAAAGGCATTTCATTAATTTAAGATTATATAGATTTTGCTTTTTGAACTATGTCAAGTGTAACGCCTTTTTAAGCCAAAGTCAAACTTATGTGTCTATGTGTTTTAATAAGTCTGCCATAATTTCATAATTATCTTTTTGGCTTTATCTTTGAGTTCGATTCAATATGGAAAAACAACACGATAATCCTTTTCAGTTCACAAAAGCAGTCATTTTATTGCCGTTATTTTTGGTGTTGACTTTATGGTTGGTTTTTTGGTACGAATTGCAATTTCAGCATAATTTGTCGCATTTTGGAATTTATCCAAGAGAAGTGTATGGATTAAAAGGCATTCTATTTAGTCCATTTTTACATGGCGATATTGAGCATTTGGCAAATAATTCCGTTGCTTTATTAGTGTTGTTGCCAATATTGAGATATTTCTACAAAGAGCAATCGTTCGTGGTTTTGTTTTTAGGAATTCTCTTTTCAGGATTAGGAACTTGGTTATTGGGAAGACCAAGTTATCATATTGGCGCTAGTGGATTAATATATGCTTTGGTGAGTTTTATTTTTTTCAAAGGTATTTTTACCAAATATTACCGATTGGTAGCTTTATCTTTCACCATCGTAATTTTATACGGTGGAAGCGTTTGGTATATGTTTCCCAATGTAAAAGAAGGTATTTCTTGGGAAGGTCATTTGGCAGGATTTATTGTAGGATTGGCTTTAGCTTTAGTTCTAAAAACACCTCAATTTTCTAAACCTATTTTCTACGAATGGGAAAAACCCGATTTCAATCCCGAACTCGATCCTTTTATGAAAAACTTCGACGAAAAAGGAAATTTTAATCCGCCTCCAAAACCTGAAGAAGTGGTAAAAGAGTATTTTACTTCTTCAATGAAAGTGGTTTATGAGTTTTTGGGAAAGAAAAATTAATTTTTTAAAAACTATTTTTTGGTTTAATTCTGAAAATTAAATAGCTTATTGTTATTAAAATAATAACAATTAAAAGAGAAAAAACATCGTCGAAATATTTGTTTTTCATAGGTGGTTGGCTTACGTTTTCTAAGTTATCTACAATAATTTTAAGCGAAGTCCAAATTGTATAAAATAATGAAAAACTAAATGTAAGAAACCAAGTGAATTTTTTAATATAAAAGATTGGTATAAATAAAATTAGTGTTGGGAATATTATAAAGTATTGAATATCTATTTTTAGAAAAGGACAGTCATTTTTGTATTGAACAAAATTTAATCCAAAGAAAATCCACAATAAAAATATTGAAAAGTAGATTAACCTTTGATTGAATGGTTGCTCAATTAATTTTTTCATTTTAATTCTTTCATTGAATATTTATTTCTGAATTCCAAACTAAATACCGACTACATTCTCTGTCTCAGCGCCTCATACAAAAAAGCACCACAAGCCACTGAAACATTCAACGATTCTATAGTCCCAAACATTGGTAATTTTGCTTTTTCATCTACAATTTTTAATACTGAAGGATTCACACCTCTGTCTTCGCTACCCATAATAATGGCAACGCCTTCATTGAAGTTGATGTCGTAAATGTGTTGTTCTGTTTTTTCAGTTGCCGCAACGGTTTTAATTCCGCTTCCTTGCAAATAAAAAATAGCATCTTTAATATGGTCTACTTTGCAAATTGGCACATTAAAAACCGCACCAGCAGAAGTTTTAACCGTATCACCATTCACAGGAGCTGAACCTTGTTTTTGGATAATGATTCCATCAACACCTGTACATTCTGCAGTTCTGATGATAGCGCCAAAGTTACGCGCATCGGATAGTTGATCTAAAATTAAGAATAAAGGCTTCTTACCACTTTCGATAACACTTTCCACCATAGTTTCTAATGCAACAAAAGAAATAGGAGCAATGGTTGCTACGGCACCTTGGTGGTTATTTGGAGTTAATCGGTTTAGTTTTTCAACAGGAACGTAGGAGAAATTGATGTTGTTTCTTTTCATCGTTTTCATCAAATCCTGCATCAAGTCGCCTTGTGCTTCTTTTTGAATGAAAACTTTATCAATTTCTTTTTTAGCGTTAATTGCTTCAATTATCGCCCTAATCCCGAATATTTGGTTGTCTTTTTCCATGGGGCAAAGATAGGATTTTAGTTTGATTTATTACGGATTTTGATTTTCAATAGTTTGGTTTTCTCACGGATTAAAATGTTAGTTGGATTTTTAAAATATTGCAATGGTAAGTAATCTGTGAAAATCATTAAATCCGTGGCTTAATCTTAAAAATTCGTCTTAAAACTAACATGTACAATTGAATTTGAGAGTTTTATGGTTTGTTCACTTGTGCTTCCGTTGGCATAAACCAAATTAAATAATCCATTTTTGGTAAATAATCCAAACCCAAATCCTAATCCTAATAATCGGTCTTGTGAATCAGATGTTTTGTCTTGGAAATAACCAAAGTCTGTAATTGAATGCAAATACAAATTAGAAGCTAGTAAATAACGATATTCTGCAATTATTCCAGTGTAAGCATTCGCTTGTAAGCTGTTTTCGTTAAAACCTCTAATCGAATTGATGCCGCCAAATCGGAATAATTCATTAATTACATAATCATCACTTTGTAAATAAAAAGTTTGATTTCGAACAAAAATGCTGTTTTTAGGATTTAGATAAAAATAATAGTTGACATCTAACTGAGTAAAAAATTGATTCTTTTTTTGAGAGGAAATGGTTCTATTTCCGGTTCCAAATTTCACAAAAACTTTTGCTTTTTCAGGAAAGATAAAACTGTTTGGATTTATTTCAAGATGTTCAAAACTTGAGGTTAAAAACGTATTAGTAAAATCATTCATGCTTAATGAATTTGTGTTTTGAATATCAACAGAAGTGGTTTTTTGGTAACCAATAAAAGCTTTTGTGTTATACGCAAAATAGTAACCTAAATTCAAATCGGTAACAGTGTTTTGAAAAGTGGAATCTTGTTTAAAAATTCTAAGGTTTGCTTTTATTCCAAAAGGACTTTTAAAAATATACGGCAGTTCAGTTCCTATATTAAATGAAGTTTGTCTATTGCCATCGTTTTTCCAATACAAATTAAATTTTTCTCCGGTATTAAATATATTTTGCAATTGTAAATCTAAATAGCCATTAAAAGTTAATTTGCTTTTATCGTCATTTGAAAACCCAATGAAACCATCAAATTTATTAGGTTTCGATTTTTCTACATAAACGAAAATCTTCGTAGAATCGGTAGTGAATAAAATTTCAGGATATTTGAGTTGATTCACAAATTGAAGTTTGTCAAAAGTTTCATTAATCTGTTTTAAATTTTCCTGATTAAAAGGTGCTTTTTTTGCTTTTCTTGTTATAGCTTTTTTTATTCCAATTGGAAATTTATCGTAACCCATTACTACTAAACTCGTAATGTTTCGTTTCGAGTTTAATTCCAATAGTAAATCGCAAATTAACTTATTTTCGAACTTACGATGATTAGTTAGTCTGATATTAGCTAATGAGTAACCTTTTTTTTCCAGCAATGCTATTTTGCTTTGCATGAAATTTTCTACTTCATTTGTAGCTACAATAAGAGTGTCTTTTTCAAGTTGTAAAAGTGAATTTTCTTCTACTGAAAGTTTACCTATATATATATAGGTATGTTTTATCCTATTTCCTAAGTGGTATTTAAATAGAAAACTGCTATCATTTACTTTTTTTTGTTCCAAAAGAAACCAATCAAAAAAACCTTGATGGGTTAGTTTTTCTTCAAACTTCTTTTGTTCTTCTAATATTGAAGCAACACTTGTGTGTTTTGATTGGTATTGTAAACTATCAATTGTTTTATGTTCTTTTTCTGATGTCCCAGCTATTTTTAAATAGAAATTTTGTCCCAATGTCAATTGGAAACAAAAAAAAGTTATAAAAATATAAATGAATTTCATTGTTGTAAAGAAACGAAAAAAAGCAAAATAAATTTTATTAAAAGTTTAATTCCTTTAGTTGTTGTTGTAAAATGATGCAGGAGCAAGAGGCTTGGGAATTTTTGTTAACCGTATTCCCGCTGTCCTCACTACATGGTAGTTTGCTCCCATCGGGGCTAGTAAGTGATTGTCTTTCTTTTTTGTTTCTGAATATGAAATAAAACCTTGTAAAATCAAACTGTATTGAAAATTAATAAATTATGATTTGGAATGTAAAAAATAATTCCTACATTTGCAACCCCGTAAAAAGCGGGAATTTTAAACATTAAAAATTTTTAGTATTTAATTATGCCAACAATTCAACAATTAGTAAGAACAGGGAGAACCCAAATAACTAAGAAGAGTAAATCGGCTGCTTTAGATTCTTGTCCTCAAAGAAGAGGTGTGTGTACTCGTGTTTACACAACAACTCCTAAAAAACCAAACTCAGCAATGAGAAAGGTGGCTAGGGTTCGTTTAACAAACGGAAACGAGGTAAATGCATACATTCCTGGAGAAGGTCACAATTTACAAGAGCACTCGATAGTATTAGTTAGAGGTGGAAGAGTAAAAGATTTACCAGGAGTACGTTACCACATCGTGCGTGGAGCATTAGATACTGCGGGTGTTGCAGGTAGAACACAACGTAGATCTAAGTATGGAGCAAAACGTCCAAAACCAGGACAAGCACCTGCTGCAGCTGGAAAGAAAAAGTAATTTAAATTCTTTTAAACAAAAGACATGAGAAAAAGACAGGCCAAAAAAAGACCTCTTTTACCAGATCCAAAATTTAATGATCAGTTAGTTACGCGTTTTGTAAATAACTTAATGTGGGATGGTAAAAAATCAACTGCTTTTAAAGTGTTCTATGATGCAATTGAAATCGTGGAAACTAAAAAGCAAGATGCAGAAAAATCTGCATTAGAAATTTGGAAAGATGCATTAACAAATGTAATGCCACACGTAGAGGTTCGTTCTCGTCGTGTAGGTGGAGCTACATTTCAAATTCCAATGCCAATTCGTCCAGATAGAAAAATTTCTTACGCTATCAAATGGATGATATTGTATGCAAGAAAAAGAAATGAAAAATCGATGGCTGCTAAGTTAGCATCTGAAATTTTAGCTGCTGCTAAAGAAGAAGGTGCTGCTGTTAAGAAAAGAATGGATACTCACAAAATGGCAGAAGCTAATAAAGCTTTCTCTCACTTTAGATTTTAATTCATAAAGAAATGGCTAGAGATTTAAAATATACAAGAAACATAGGAATTGCGGCTCACATTGATGCTGGTAAAACAACAACAACTGAGCGTATCTTATTTTACACAGGAAAATCACATAAAATTGGTGAAGTACACGATGGTGCTGCAACAATGGACTGGATGGCACAAGAGCAAGAAAGAGGTATTACTATTACTTCTGCTGCTACAACTTGTGAATGGAATTTCCCAACAAACCAAGGTAAAATTTTACCTGAATCTAAACCGTATCACTTTAACATTATCGATACTCCTGGTCACGTTGACTTTACAGTAGAGGTAAATCGTTCGTTACGTGTATTAGATGGTTTAGTATTCTTATTTAGTGCGGTTGATGGTGTTGAGCCTCAGTCAGAAACTAACTGGAGATTAGCAGATCAATATAGAGTTCCTCGTATGGGATTCGTAAATAAAATGGACCGTCAAGGTTCTAACTTCTTGGCAGTTTGTCAACAAGTTAAAGATATGTTGAAATCAAATGCAGTTGCTATTACTTTACCAATTGGTGAAGAAGCTGATTTCAAAGGTGTAGTAGATTTAGTAAAAAATCAAGCTATTGTATGGCATGATGAAACTCAAGGAGCTACATTTGATATCGTTGATATTCCAGCTGATATGGTGGCAGAAGTAAAAGAGTATCGTTCAATTTTAATTGAAGAGATTGCTACCTACGACGAAAACTTATTAGAGAAGTATATGGAAGATGAAAACTCAATTACTGAGGAAGAAATCAACAATGCTTTACGTGCTGCAACAATTGATATGGCAATCATCCCAATGATTTGTGGTTCTTCTTTCAAAAACAAAGGAGTTCAATTCATGTTAGATGCAGTTTGTAAATATTTACCATCTCCATTAGACAAAGAAGGAATCGAAGGTATTCACCCTGATGAAAAAGATAAGTTAGAGGAAGATCAAGTTAAAATCATGCGTCGTCCTGATACAAAAGAGCCTTTTGCTGCTTTAGCATTTAAAATCGCTACTGACCCTTATGTTGGTCGTTTAGCTTTCTTCCGTGCTTATTCAGGTCGTTTAGATGCAGGTTCTTATATCTTAAATACTCGTTCTGGAAACAAAGAGCGTATTTCTCGTATTTACCAAATGCACGCTAACAAACAAAATCCAATCGAATATATTGAAGCTGGAGATATTGGAGCTGCTGTAGGATTTAAAGATATCAAGACTGGAGATACAATGTGTGATGAAAAACACCCAATTATTCTTGAGTCTATGAAATTCCCTGATCCGGTAATTGGTATCGCGATCGAGCCTAAAACAAAAGCTGACGTTGATAAAATGGGTATGGCTTTGGCAAAATTAGCTGAAGAAGATCCAACATTTACGGTTAGAACTGATGAGGCTTCTGGTCAAACTATCATTTCTGGTATGGGTGAGCTTCACTTAGATATCTTAATTGATCGTATGAAACGTGAGTTCAAAGTGGAAGTTAACCAAGGTGAACCTCAAGTAGAATACAAAGAAGCTTTCACAAAAGCTGCTCAACATAGAGAAGTTTATAAAAAACAATCTGGAGGTCGTGGTAAATTCGGGGATATCGTATTCCGTCTTGAGCCTGCTGACGAAGTTGATGGTAAACCATTTGTTGGATTACAATTTATCAATGAAGTTAAAGGTGGTAACGTACCAAAAGAATATATTCCTGCTGTAGAAAAAGGATTCAGAGAAGCTATGAAGCAAGGTCCTTTAGCTGGTTACGCAGTAGACAGTTTAAAAGTTACTTTATTAGATGGTTCATTCCACCCTGTGGATTCTGATGCTTTATCATTCGAATTAGCAGCTAAAATGGGTTATAAAGAAGTAGCTAAAGCCGCAGGAGCTGTAGTTCTTGAGCCAATCATGAAAATCGAAGTTATTACTCCAGAAGAAAACATGGGGGATATCGTAGGTGACTTAAACCGTCGTAGAGGTCAAGTTAATGATATGGGTGATAGAAATGGTGCTAAGACTATCAAAGCTAATGTTCCTTTATCAGAAATGTTTGGTTATGTAACTACATTAAGAACATTGTCTTCTGGTAGAGCTACATCTACAATGGAGTTCTCTCACTATGAAGAAACACCTTCTAACATTTCAGAAGCTGTAATCAAAAAAGCAAAAGGTAACGCTTAATTTTTAAAGAGATGAGTCAAAAAATCAGAATAAAATTAAAATCATACGATCATATGTTGGTTGATAAATCAGCAGAAAAAATCGTAAAGACTGTAAAAAGTACAGGTGCTGTGGTAACGGGTCCTATTCCATTACCTACTCACAAAAAGATTTTTACTGTATTACGTTCTCCACACGTTAACAAAAAATCAAGAGAGCAATTCGAGTTAAGTTCTTATAAGAGATTGTTAGATATCTACAGTTCTTCTTCTAAAACTATCGATGCTTTAATGAAATTAGAGTTACCTTCAGGAGTTGAAGTAGAAATCAAAGTGTGATAAACACCATTGCAAAAAGCAATGATATTTTATAAAAAAACCGTTAATGTGAATGCATTACGGTTTTTTTTCTTATCAGTTTTAGTAAGTAAAATACTTGTTTTAAAAGGAAATTTTACTTAACTATTTATTTTTGCGATAATTAAAAAATAATTTATATATTTGCACCCTCAAAATGAGTAGTGTGTAAATACTATTTGTATTATAAATAAGAGTTTAATTAATAATTAGTTTAATATGTCTGGGTTAATCGGAAGAAAAATTGGCATGACTAGTATCTTTGATGAGAACGGGAAAAATATTCCTTGTACTGTAATCGAGTGTGGTCCATGTGTTGTTACCCAAGTCAGAACCAAAGAAGTAGATGGCTATGAAGCTATCCAATTAGGTTTCGATGACAAAACTGAAAAGCATTCAATTAAAGCTGAGTTAGGTCACTTTAAGAAAGCTGGAACAGTTGCGAAAAAGAAAGTAGTTGAATTCAAAGGTTTTGAAACGGAGTACAAATTAGGCGATGTAATCGCTGTTGACTTATTCGCTGAAGGTGAATTTGTTGATGTTGTTGGAGTTTCTAAAGGAAAAGGATTCCAAGGAGTTGTTAAACGTCATGGTTTTGGTGGAGTTGGTCAGTCAACTCACGGTCAACACAACCGTTTAAGAGCGCCGGGTTCTGTTGGAGCTTCATCTTATCCGTCAAGAGTATTCAAAGGAATGCGTATGGCAGGTAGAATGGGAGGAGAAAATGTTACAGTACAAAACCTTAGAGTTTTAAAAGTAGTTGCTGAAAAGAACTTGCTTTTAGTTAAAGGAGCGATTCCTGGACACAAAAACTCTTATGTAATCGTTCAGAAGTAATGGAAGTAAAAGTTTTAGATATCAACGGAAAAGAAACTGGTAGAAAAGTTCAACTTTCTGATTCAGTTTTCGCAATTGAGCCAAACAAACATGCAGTTTACTTAGATGTAAAACAATATTTGGCTAATCAAAGACAAGGTACTCACAAAGCTAAAGAAAGAGCTGAGGTTGCAGGAAGTACTCGTAAAATCAAAAAACAAAAAGGAACTGGTACTGCACGTGCAGGATCTGCTAAGAGTCCGGTTTTTAAAGGAGGAGGTACTATTTTTGGACCAAGACCTAGAAGTTACTCTTTCAAATTGAACAAAAACTTAAAAAGATTAGCTCGTAAATCAGCTTTATCTTTAAAAGTAAATGAGTCTAATTTGGTAGTAGTAGAAGATTTTACATTTGATACACCAAGCACTAAAAATTTCATTAATGTATTGAAAGCTTTAGGGTTAGAAAATAAAAAATCATTATTTGTGTTGGGCGATACAAATAAAAATGTATATTTGTCGTCACGCAATTTAAAAGCGTCTAGCGTTGTAACTACTTCAGAATTAAGCACTTATGCAATTTTAAATGCAAAAAGTTTAGTTCTTTTAGAAGGTGCAGTAGACGGAATTGAAGCTAATTTAAGTAAATAATAAGATTATGAGTATCATAATTAAGCCTATTATAACTGAAAAAATAACTAAAGATGGTGAAATTTTTAACCGTTTTGGTTTTGTAGTTGCAAAAAATGCAAATAAAATTCAAATCAAAAATGCTATTGAAGCAGCTTATGGTGTGAATGTTGTTGCTGTTAATACAATGAATTACAGAGCTGATAGAAGTGTTAAATATACCAAAAGTGGTTTAATCAGTGGAAAAACAAATGCTTATAAAAAAGCAGTTGTTCAAGTACAAGAGGGAGAAACAATAGATTTTTATACTAATATCTAATAGAAAATGTCAGTTAGAAAATTAAAACCTATTACCCCGGGTCAGCGTTTTAGAGTTGTAAATAGCTTTGACACTATTACAACTGATAAGCCGGAGCGTTCATTAATCGCACCGAAAAAAAACTCAGGAGGTAGAAATAGTCAAGGAAAGATGACCATGCGTTACATGGGCGGTGGTCACAAACAAAAGTATCGTATTATCGATTTTAAAAGAACTAAAGCTGGAATTCCAGCTACAGTAAAAACTATCGAGTATGATCCAAATCGTTCAGCTTTTATTTCATTATTAGTGTATGCTGATGGAGCTAAAACTTATGTTATTGCTCAAAATGGAATGCAAGTTGGGCAAACTGTAGTTTCAGGTGTTGATGCATCTCCAGAAATTGGAAATGCTATGCCTTTAAGTAAAATTCCTCTAGGAACTGTTATTTCGTGTATCGAATTAAGACCAGGTCAAGGAGCTGTTATTGCTCGTTCAGCAGGAACTTTCGCTCAGTTAATGGCAAGAGATGGAAAATATGCTACAATTAAAATGCCTTCTGGAGAAACAAGATTAATCTTGTTAACTTGTATGGCAACAATCGGAGCAGTTTCTAACTCAGACCACCAATTAATCGTATCAGGTAAAGCTGGTAGATCAAGATGGTTAGGTAGAAGACCAAGAACAAGACCAGTAGCAATGAACCCAGTTGATCACCCAATGGGAGGTGGTGAAGGACGTTCTTCAGGAGGTCACCCACGTTCAAGAAAAGGTTTACCTGCTAAAGGTTATAGAACTCGTTCTAAAGTTAACCCGAGTAATAAGTATATTGTAGAACGTAGAAAGAAATAATTAGATAGACATGGCACGTTCATTAAAAAAAGGACCATTCGTTCACTATAAATTAGAGAAGAAAGTTCAAGAAAATATTGCAGGTGGTAACAAAGGTGTTGTAAAGACTTGGTCTAGAGCATCTATGATTACTCCAGATTTTGTTGGGCAAACTATCGCAGTTCACAATGGTCGTCAATTTGTTCCAGTTTATGTAACTGAGAACATGGTAGGACACAAATTAGGAGAGTTTTCACCAACAAGATCTTTTAGAGGTCATGCTGGGGCTAAAAATAAAGGTAAAAAATAATAGGAAGCTATGGGAGTTCGTAAAAGAGAAAGAGCAGAGCAGACTAAAGAGGCTAAAGCACAAGTGGCTTTCGCTAAATTAAATAACTGCCCTACTTCACCTAGAAAAATGCGATTAGTTGCAGATTTAGTTAGAGGTCAGAAAGTAGAAATGGCTCTTAATATATTAAGATTTAGTCAAAAAGAAGCTTCAAGAAAATTAGAGAAATTGTTGTTATCAGCAATTAATAACTATCAGCAAAAAAATGCTGATGCTAATTTAGAAGAAGCTGGCTTATTTGTAAAAACGATTACTGTAGATGGTGGTATGATGTTAAAAAGACTTCGTCCAGCTCCACAAGGTCGTGCACACAGAATTAGAAAGCGTTCTAACCACGTAACAATCGTGTTAGGATCAAATAATAACACACAAAGCAATTAATAAACAGTATGGGACAAAAGACAAATCCAATCGGAAATAGACTTGGTATCATCAGAGGATGGGACTCAAACTGGTATGGAGGAAATGATTACGGTGATAAAATCGCTGAAGATGCTAAAATCCGTAAATACATCCATGCACGTTTATCTAAAGCTAGTGTATCTAAAATAATTATCGAGAGAACTTTAAAACTTGTAACCGTTACTATCACTACTGCTAGACCTGGTATCATTATCGGAAAAGGTGGTCAAGAGGTAGACAAGTTAAAAGAAGAACTTAAGAAAATTACTGACAAAGAAGTTCAAATCAACATCTTTGAAATCAAAAGACCTGAGTTAGATGCTTATTTAGTAGCAACTTCTATCGCTCGTCAAATCGAAAGCAGAATCTCTTACAGAAGAGCTATTAAAATGGCTATTGCGGCTGCAATGAGAATGAATGCTGAAGGTATCAAAGTTATGATTTCTGGTCGTTTAAACGGTGCTGAAATGGCACGTTCTGAACACTTCAAAGAAGGTAGAATTCCTTTGTCAACTTTCAGAGCTGATATTGATTATTCATTAGCTGAAGCACATACTACTTATGGTAGAATGGGTATCAAAGTATGGATAATGAAAGGTGAGGTTTATGGAAAAAGAGATCTTTCTCCGTTAGTTGGTATGGACAAAAAACAGTCTAAATCATCAGGATCATCTGCTCCAAAAAGAGACGGTAAACCAAACGCACGCAAAAGAAAGTAATTATTTAAACTAAAGAAAAATGTTACAGCCTAAAAGAACAAAATACCGTAAGGTACAGAAAGGTAGAATGAAAGGCGTTTCTCAAAGAGGACACGAGCTTTCTAACGGAATGTTTGGTATCAAATCTTTAGATTCTTCATTTATTACTTCTCGTCAAATTGAAGCAGCTCGTATCGCAGCAACTCGTTTCATGAAAAGAGAGGGTCAATTATGGATCAAAATATTTCCAGATAAGCCTATTACAAAGAAACCATTAGAAGTACGTATGGGTAAAGGTAAAGGTGCAGTTGAATATTGGGCTGCAGTTGTTAAACCTGGTAAAATTATGTTTGAAGTTGGAGGAGTTCCTCTATCTGTTGCAAAAGAAGCGTTACGCTTAGCAGCTCAAAAACTTCCTGTTAAAACTAAGTTTATCGTTGCTAGAGATTTCGAAGCATAATCTAAATTTATTATGAAACAATCAGAAATTAAAAATCTATCTGCAGCTGAGTTACAAGAACAACTTAGTCAGTTAAAGAGAACGTATACCGACCTAAAAAATGCTCATGCAATATCTCCAATTCAAAATCCTCTTCAGTTAAGAACTTTAAGAAGATCAGTTGCGAGATTACACACAGAGTTAACTAAAAGAGAGTTACAATAATTGTACACTAGCTGAAAGATGGAAAAAAGAAATTTAAGAAAAGAGAGAATTGGTGTGGTGACTTCAAACAAAATGGAGAAATCTATTGTTGTGTCACAAACTACAAAAGTGAAACACCCATTATACGGTAAGTTCGTGTTGAAAACTAAAAAATATATTGCACACGACGAAACAAACGATTGTAACATTGGAGATACTGTAAGAATTATGGAGACACGTCCATTAAGTAAATCTAAATGTTGGAGATTAGTTGAAATCATTGAAAGAGCGAAGTAATTATGGTACAACAAGAGTCAAGATTAAAAGTAGCAGATAACACAGGAGCGAAAGAAGTTCTTACGATCCGTGTTTTAGGAGGAACGAAACGTCGTTATGCCTCTGTTGGTGACAAAATTGTAGTTTCAATTAAAGATGCAACTCCAAACGGAAACGTTAAAAAAGGAGCAGTATCAACTGCAGTAGTTGTACGTACCAAAAAAGAAGTGAGAAGAGCTGATGGATCTTACATCCGTTTTGACGATAACGCATGTGTATTGTTAAACGCTGCAGGAGAAATGAGAGGAACTCGTGTTTTTGGTCCGGTTGCCAGAGAACTTCGTGAAAAACAATTCATGAAAATTGTATCATTAGCACCTGAAGTGCTTTAATTCTTATACAAATGATAAAGCTAAAAATTAAATCAGGAGATATCGTAAGAGTTATTGCTGGAGACCACAAAGGTTCTGAAGGTAAAGTTCTTAGAGTTCTTCGTGAGAAAAACAAAGCGGTTGTTGAAGGAGTTAACATGGTTTCAAAACATACAAAACCAAGTGCTAAAAACCCTCAAGGAGGAATCGTTAAGAAAGAAGCTCCTATTCATGTGTCTAACTTATCTTTGATTGATCCTAAGTCAAAAGAAGTGACTAAAGTTGGTTTCAAACAAGAAGGAGACAAGAAAGTGAGATTTTCAAAAAAATCTAATCAAGTACTATAGTTATGGCATATATTCCTAGACTAAAAGAAGAATATAAGAGTAGAGTTATTGCTGCTCTTAAAGAAGAGTTCGGTTACAAAAATGTAATGCAAGTTCCTAAACTTGAAAAAATTGTTGTAAGCCGTGGAGTTGGTGCAGCTGTATCTGATAAAAAATTAGTAGATTACGCTGTTGAAGAATTAACAAAAATTACTGGGCAAAAAGCAGTTGCTACTATTTCTAAGAAAGACGTTGCGTCTTTCAAATTAAGAAAAGGTATGCCAATTGGTGCTAAAGTAACGTTACGTGGAGAAAGAATGTATGAATTCTTAGATAGATTGATTACTTCATCTTTACCACGTGTTAGAGACTTCAACGGAATCAAATCAACTGGATTTGATGGTAGAGGAAACTACAATTTAGGAGTGTTAGAACAAATCATTTTCCCTGAAATTGATATTGATAAAGTAAATAAAATTGCTGGTTTTGATATTACTTTTGTAACATCTGCTCAAACAGATAAAGAAGCAAAAGCATTATTAGCGGAATTAGGATTACCTTTTAAAAAGAATTAAGACATGGCTAAAGAATCAATGAAAGCCCGTGAGGTTAAAAGAATTGCATTAGTAGAAAAGTATGCTGAGAAAAGAAAAGCTTTAAAAGAAGCTGGTGATTTCGAAGGTTTACAAAAATTACCAAAAAATTCTTGCCCAGTTAGAGTGCACAATCGTTGTAAATTAACGGGTAGACCAAGAGGGTATATGCGTCAGTTTGGTATTTCTCGTGTAACATTCCGTGAAATGGCAAATCAAGGATTAATTCCAGGTGTTAAAAAAGCATCTTGGTAATTTAAAAAAAAGTTATTACTTTTGCAATCCAAAAAATAAGTTTAATTGGTTAAAGGTTCAATCCGCTGAGGGCGGATTGAAAACCATAACCGCAAATCTATACATATGTATACAGATCCAATTGCCGATTATCTAACACGTGTTAGAAATGCAGTAAGAGCCAACCACAAAGTGGTTGAAATTCCTGCTTCTAATATGAAGAAAGAAATCACAAAGATTTTATTCGATCAAGGATATATCTTAAGTTACAAATTTGATGATTCTACTGTTCAAGGTACAATCAAAATTGCACTTAAATATGATAAAGACACGAAAGAGTCTGTAATCAAAGATATCCAAAGAATTAGTAAACCAGGTTTACGTAAATATGCTAGTTCATCAGACTTACCAAGAATCTTAAATGGTTTAGGTATTGCTATTGTTTCTACATCAAAAGGATTGATGACAGGAAAACAAGCTAAGCAATTAAATGTTGGTGGAGAGGTAATTTGTTACGTATATTAATAAAAAGACGAGACAATGTCAAGAATAGGTAAAAATCCAATTGCAATTCCAGCTGGAGTAACTGTAGAAGTTAAAGATGCTGTAATTACAGTAAAAGGAAAATTAGGCGAGCTTACTCAAGAATTTTCTGATGTAACCGTTAAAATCGAAGATAACCAAGTTATCGTAGAACGTTCATCTGATTATAAAACTGAGAGAGCGAAACACGGACTTTATCGTGCATTAATCAACAATATGATTGTTGGTGTTTCTGAAGGTTTTACAAAAGAATTAGAATTAGTTGGAGTTGGATATAGAGCTTCTAATCAAGGTCAAAAACTTGATTTAGCTTTAGGTTTCTCTCACAACATCGTTTTAGAAGTTGTAAAAGAAGTTACTGTTGAAACAGTATCAGAAAAAGGTAAAAATCCGATAGTGAAATTATCTTCATTCGACAAACAATTATTAGGTCAAGTAGCTGCGAAGATCAGAGGTTTCCGCAAACCTGAGCCATATAAAGGAAAAGG
The DNA here is from genome assembly GCF_021172145.1 of Flavobacterium cyclinae. Classification (NCBI taxonomy): domain Bacteria; kingdom Pseudomonadati; phylum Bacteroidota; class Flavobacteriia; order Flavobacteriales; family Flavobacteriaceae; genus Flavobacterium; species Flavobacterium cyclinae. Next base: position 2,527,423 of record NZ_CP089095.1, on the reverse strand, counting down.
AGTTAAGTTTGTAGGAGAAGAACTAAGAAGAAAAGCAGGTAAATCAGCTTAAAAATTAAGACTATGTCATTAACAAAATCTGAAAGAAGACAAAGAATTAAGTTCAGAATCAGAAAGATTGTAAGCGGAACTGCTGCTCAACCAAGACTTTCTGTATTCAGAAGTAATAAAGAAATCTATGCTCAAATCATAGATGATGTAAACGGTACTACTTTAGTAGCAGCTTCATCAAGAGATAAAGATGTTGCACAAGGAACTGCTGTTGAAACTGCAAAAGCAGTTGGTAAATTAGTTGCTGAAAAAGCTCTTAATGCAGGTATCACTACAATCTCTTTTGATAGAGGTGGGTATTTATACCACGGACGTGTGAAATCATTAGCTGAAGGAGCTAGAGAAGCTGGACTTAAATTCTAAGAAATTATGTATCATAATTATAAAAACGTAGAGATTGTAAAACCAGGAGGTCTTGAATTAAAAGATCGTTTGGTGAGTGTAAATCGTGTTACTAAAGTTACTAAAGGAGGTAGAGCATTTGGTTTCTCTGCTATCGTAGTAGTTGGTGATGAAAACGGAGTAGTAGGTCATGGATTAGGAAAATCAAAAGATGTTTCTGAAGCAATCGCTAAAGCGGTGGAAGATGCTAAGAAAAATTTAGTGAGAATTCCTCTTCAAGGTCAGTCTGTTCCTCATGAGCAAAAAGGTAAATTTGGTGGTGCTAGAGTATTCTTAATGCCTGCTTCTCACGGTACTGGAGTTATTGCTGGTGGTGCTGTTCGTGCGGTATTGGAGTCTGTAGGTGTTCACGATGTATTATCTAAATCGCAAGGTTCATCTAACCCTCACAATGTGGTAAAAGCAACTTTTGATGCTTTATTACAAATGAGAAGTGCTGCTACTGTGGCTAAACAAAGAGGAGTATCTTTAGAAAAAGTATTCAAAGGTTAATTAACAGGAAATCATGGCAAAATTAAAAGTAAAACAAGTAAGAAGTAAAATCAATTGTCCTCTTGATCAAAAGAGAACTTTGGAAGCTTTAGGTCTTCGTAAAATGGGACAAGTTGTTGAGCATGATGCAAATCCTGCTATCCTTGGAATGGTAAATAAAGTTAAACACTTAGTTTCTGTTGAAGAAACTAAATAACACTATACAGTTATGAATTTAAGTAACTTACAACCAGCTGAAGGTTCAGTTCACAACCAAAATAAAAGAGTAGGTAGAGGAGAAGGTTCTGGTAAAGGTGGTACTGCTGCACGTGGTCACAAAGGAGCTAAGTCTCGTTCTGGATACTCTAAGAAAATTGGTTTTGAAGGAGGTCAAATGCCACTTCAAAGACGTGTTCCTAAGTTTGGTTTCAAGAACATCAATAGAGTAGAATATCAAGGTATTAATCTTGATTCGTTACAATTATTAGTAGATAACGGTGTAGTAACTGATACAGTTGATTTTTCTGTATTTGTAGATACTCGTTTAGCTACAAAAAATAGCTTAGTAAAGATTTTAGGAAGAGGTGAGCTAAAAACAAAACTTAAAGTAAGTGCTCACAAATTTACTGCATCTGCAAAAGCGGCTATCGAGGCTGCTGGTGGAGAAGCTGTAACTTTATAATCCTTTAGTAAAATGAAGAAATTTATAGATTCATTCATCAACGTTTGGAAAATCGAAGAGTTAAAAAATCGTATTTTATTAACTCTTGGATTATTATTGGTGTACCGTTTTGGTGCGCAAGTAACCCTTCCGGGGATTGATGCTACTAAATTATCAAATCTTACAAACCAAACTGATGAAGGTATCGGATGGTTAATCAATGTATTTACAGGAGGTGCGTTTTCGCAAGCTTCTGTATTTGCATTAGGTATCATGCCTTACATATCAGCTTCTATCGTAGTTCAATTAATGGGAATTGCGGTACCATATTTACAAAAATTACAAAAAGACGGTGAAAGCGGTAGAAAGAAAATTAACCAAATTACAAGATGGTTAACTATCTTAATTACTTTAGTTCAAGGTCCAGGTTATATCTATAACTTGTACAGAACGTTGCCAGGTGAAGCATTCATGTTAACTGGTCCAACTTTCATTTATTCTTCAGTTCTTATCTTAGTAACTGGAACTATTTTTGCAATGTGGTTAGGAGAAAAAATTACTGATAAAGGTATTGGTAATGGTATCTCTTTATTGATAATGGTAGGTATTATTGCAAGAATGCCACAAGCTTTTATTCAAGAGTTTTCATCTAGAACTTCTCAAGCAAATGGAGGAGTTATGATGATTGTAATTGAATTAATACTTTGGTTCTTAGTAATAATTGCATGTATTTTATTAGTAATGGCTGTAAGAAAAATTCCAGTACAGTATGCAAGACGTACCGTTTCTGGGGATTTTGAAGAAGACATGATGGGTGGTAACAGACAGTTTATCCCATTAAAGTTAAATGCATCAGGTGTTATGCCGATCATTTTTGCTCAAGCTATTATGTTTATTCCTGCTGCTGTTTCTGGTTTGGCTAAGGAATCAGATACTGCACTTTCTATTGCAGGAATGTTCAATGATCCATTTGGTTTAGTATATAATATTGTTTTTGCTTTGTTAATCGTTATTTTTACGTACTTTTACACCGCAATTACAGTGCCTACTAATAAGATGGCAGATGATTTAAAAAGAAGTGGAGGTTTCATTCCAGGTGTTAAACCAGGTGTTGAAACTGGAGATTACCTAGATAAAATTATGTCTTTAATTACTTTTCCAGGTTCGTTATTTCTTGCTTTAGTAGCTGTGTTCCCAGCTGTTGCGGTAAGTTTACTTGGAGTTCAAGGTGCTTGGGGTTATTTTTATGGTGGTACTTCTTTACTAATCATGGTTGGAGTTGCAATAGATACTATTCAGCAAATAAATTCTTATTTATTGAATAAACACTATGATGGTTTGATGAAAAGTGGTAAAAATCGTAAAGCAGTAGCTTAATTTTTATGGCAAAACAATCAGCAATAGAACAAGACGGAACAATTATTGAAGCATTATCTAATGCTATGTTTCGTGTAGAATTAGAAAACGGACATGTTGTAATTGCTCATATTTCTGGTAAAATGCGTATGCATTACATTAAGTTGTTACCAGGAGACAAGGTAAAACTTGAAATGAGTCCTTACGATTTGTCTAAAGCAAGAATTACTTATAGATACTAAAGCTATTAAAATGAAAGTAAGAGCATCAGTTAAAAAGAGAAGTGCCGAGTGCATTATTGTACGTAGAAAAGGAAGATTATACGTTATTAACAAAAAGAATCCTAGATTTAAACAAAGACAAGGATAATTATGGCAAGAATTGCAGGGGTAGATATACCTAAACAAAAAAGAGGAATCATTGCTTTAACATACATATTTGGTATTGGTAAAAGCAGAGCTAAAGATATTTTAGCTAAAGCTCAAGTGAGCGAAGACAAGAAAGTTCAAGATTGGAATGATGACGAAATCGGAGCTATCCGTGACGCGGTATCATACTACAAGATTGAAGGTGAATTGCGTTCTGAAGTTCAATTAAACATTAAACGTTTAATGGATATCGGTTGTCAAAGAGGTATTCGTCATAGAGCTGGACTTCCATTAAGAGGTCAAAGAACTAAAAACAACTCTAGAACTAGAAAAGGTAAGAGAAAAACTGTTGCTAACAAGAAAAAAGCAACTAAATAATAAGTAATAATATGGCTAAAACAACTGCAAAAAAACGTAAAGTTATTGTTGAATCTTCGGGAGAAGCACATATTAATGCTACTTTTAACAACATCATCATTTCTTTAACAAATAAGAAAGGTGAAGTAATTTCTTGGTCTTCAGCTGGTAAAATGGGCTTTAGAGGTTCTAAAAAGAATACTCCTTATGCAGCTCAAATGGCAGCAGAAGATTGTAGTAAAGTAGCTCTTGAAGCTGGACTTAAAAAAGTTAAAGTTTATGTGAAAGGTCCAGGGAATGGTAGAGAATCTGCTATTAGATCAATCCATAACTCAGGAGTTGAAGTTACAGAAATCATTGATGTAACTCCAATGCCTCACAACGGATGTCGTCCTCCGAAAAGAAGAAGAGTATAATTTAAGTATAACACGGGTAGGTTTAAAATTATCGAAGGATATAGACCTGAATTCATAATTCCTACCTTTTTCAATTTTTTAAAATGGCAAGATATACTGGTCCAAAAACTAAAATTGCTCGTAAATTTGGCGAAGCAATCTTCGGAGATGATAAAGCCTTCGAAAAAAGAAATTACCCTCCAGGGCAACATGGTTTAGCTAAAAAGAGAGGTAAAAAATCTGAATATGCTGTTCAGTTAATGGAAAAGCAAAAAGCTAAATATACATATGGTATTTTAGAAAAACAATTCAGAAACTTATTTAAAAAAGCATCTGCTGCTTCTGGAGTAACAGGTGAAATTTTATTACAATTATGTGAAGCTCGTTTAGATAACGTAGTTTACAGAATGGGTATCGCTCCATCTCGTAGAGCAGCTCGTCAAATTGTATCTCATAGACACATCACTGTTAACGGTGAAGTTGTTAATGTACCTTCTTATCACTTAAAAGCTGGTGATAAAGTTGCTGTACGTGAAAAATCAAAATCTCTTGAAGCTATTGACCGTTCTTTAGCTGCATCTTCTCATGTTTATGAGTGGATTACTTGGAATAATGATACTAAAGAAGGTACTTTTGTTTCTGTACCTCAAAGACTTCAAATTCCAGAAAACATTAAAGAACAACTAATCGTTGAGTTGTATAACAAATAATAATTGACATTAGTCGAAATATGGCAATATTTAATTTTCAAAAGCCCGATAAAGTTATCATGATCGATTCTACGGATTTCGAAGGTAAATTTGAATTTAGACCTTTGGAACCTGGTTACGGATTGACTGTTGGTAATGCACTTAGAAGAGTTTTGCTTTCTTCACTTGAAGGTTATGCTATTACTTCAGTACGTATTGAAGGTGTAGAACATGAGTTCTCTACAATCGCTGGTGTAGTGGAAGATGTAACAGAAATTATCTTAAACCTTAAACAAGTACGTTTTAAACGTCAAATTGAGGATATTGATAATGAATCTGTTTCTATCTCTCTTTCAGGTAAAGATAAAATTACTGCAGGTGATTTTCAAAAATTCATCTCTGGTTTTCAAGTTTTAAATCCAGATTTAGTTATCTGTAATTTAGACAGCAAAACAGCTATCAACATGGAACTTTCTATCGAAAAAGGTAGAGGTTATGTTCCTGCTGAAGAGAACAAAAAATCAAATGCTCCAATAGGAACTATTTTTACAGATTCTATTTATACTCCAGTAAAGAATGTAAAATATGCTATTGAGAATTTCCGTGTGGAACAAAAGACGGATTATGAAAAATTAGTTTTTGAAATCATTACTGATGGTTCTATCCATCCTAAAGATGCATTAACTGAAGCTGCTAAGACGTTAATTCACCACTTTATGTTGTTCTCTGATGAAAGAATTACTCTTGAGGCAGATGAAATTGCTCAAACTGAGTCTTACGATGAAGAATCTCTTCACATGAGACAGTTATTGAAAACTAAATTAGTTGATATGGACTTATCTGTTAGAGCATTAAATTGTTTAAAAGCGGCTGAAGTTGATACATTAGGTGATTTAGTATCTTTCAACAAGAACGACTTAATGAAGTTCCGTAATTTTGGTAAAAAATCATTAACTGAATTAGATGAGTTAGTGGCTAATAAAAACCTAACTTTCGGAATGGATTTAACTAAATACAAGTTAGATAAAGAATAATTGCTTCATATTTTGCGCTCCTTTAAAGGATTGATGCAAGATGAAGATAAATAATAGACGTCATGAGACACGGAAAAAAGAATAATCATTTAAGTAGACAAACAGGACATAGAAAAGCTATGTTAGCTAATATGGCTTGTTCGTTAATTGAGCATAAGCGTATTAACACTACTGTTGCTAAAGCAAAAGCTTTAAAACAATTTATTGAACCATTAGTTACTAAATCTAAAGAAGACACAACTCACAACCGTCGTATTTGTTTTTCTTACTTAAGAAACAAATATGCTGTTACTGAATTATTCAGAGAAGTTGCTGCTAAAGTTGGTGACCGTCCAGGAGGATACACTCGTATCATCAAATTAGGTAACCGTTTAGGTGATAACGCTGATATGGCAATGATCGAATTAGTAGATTTCAATTCATTGTACAACGGTGGTAAAAAAGAAGTTAAGAAAACGACTCGTCGTGGTAGAGCTAAGAAAGCAGAAACTACTGCTCCTGAAGCTCCAGCTGTTGAAACTTCTGAAAATACTGAAGCTACAGAATAATCATGATAGTATTCATGTAAAAATAATAAGGATAGACTTTTTTAAGTTTATCCTTTTTTTTTGGTTTTACGAATCAAAGATTTTCTTATAACAACTTTTATAACTAAATTTGCACCCACAACAACACAACACAATGAAATATAACAATCGCTCTAAGGCCGTTTTACTTCTTAAAGACGGAACAATTTTTCACGGAAAATCTATCGGTATAAAAGGTGTAACTTTTGGTGAAGTCGCTTTCAATACTGGAACTACTGGTTATCAAGAAATTTTCACAGACCCTTCTTATTTTGGGCAAATTATGGTTACTACCAATGCTCATATTGGAAATTATGGTGTAAATGAAAAAGAAGTTGAGTCGGATTCGGTTAAAATATCTGGATTGGTTTGTAAGAACTTCAGTTTTAATTATTCTCGTGAAGATGCTTCTGAAAGTTTATTTGATTATTTTAAAAAACAAAATCTAATTGTTATCTCAGATGTAGATACAAGAGCATTGGTGAGTTATATCAGAGATAATGGTGCAATGAATGCGGTTATTTGTACTGATGGAACTCCAATTGAAGAATTAAAAGCTAAATTAGCACAAGTTCCTGATATGAATGGTTTGGAATTAGCTTCAAAAGTATCAACTAAAGAGCCTTATTTCTTTGGTGAAGAAACTGCAAAATATAAAATTTCAGCACTGGATTTAGGGATTAAAACCAATATTCTTAGAAATCTTGCTAAAAGAGATTGTTATATTAAAGTTTTTCCATACAATGCTTCTTTTGAAGATTTGAAAGCGTTTAATCCAGATGGTTATTTCTTATCAAACGGTCCTGGCGATCCAGAACCATTAGAAACTGCTCAAGAAGTAGCAAGACAAATTCTTAATGAAAACAAACCTTTATTCGGAATTTGTTTAGGTCACCAAATTATTGGTTTGGCTAACGGAATCTCTACTTATAAAATGTTTAATGGTCACAGAGGAATTAATCATCCAGTAAAAAATATTATTACAGGAAAAGGTGAAATTACTTCTCAAAATCATGGTTTTGCTATAGTAAGAGAAGAATTAGACAAACATCCTGACTTTGAATTAACGCATGAACATTTGAATGATGGTACTGTGGCTGGAATGCGTATGAAATCAAAAAACTGTTTTTCAGTACAATATCATCCAGAAGCAAGTCCTGGTCCACACGATTCAAGTTATTTATTCGACCAATTTATAGATAACATTAAATCTTCAATCAACTAAAACGTTATCGTTTATAAGTTTTTACAGATTTTAAAAATCATTATGGTTTAAATTATAAATTTGTTATTATTCACCATATAACAACTAAAAAAATATAAAATGAGTATTATAATTAAAGTTCACGCTAGACAAATTTTAGATTCACGTGGAAATCCAACAATCGAAGTTGATGTAGTAACAGATAATGGAATTTTAGGTAGAGCAGCTGTTCCAAGTGGAGCTTCAACCGGAGAACATGAAGCAGTTGAGCTTCGCGACGGCGGTAAGGCTTACATGGGTAAAGGGGTGTTAAAAGCTGTTGAAAACGTTAATTCTAAAATTGCTGAAGCAGTTGTAGGAATGTCGGTTTTTGAACAAAATTTAATCGACAAAGTAATGATTGATTTAGACGGGAGTGCTAATAAATCAAACTTAGGAGCTAATGCTATTTTAGGTGTTTCTTTAGCGGTGGCAAAAGCTGCGGCTAACGAATTAGGAATGCCTTTATATCGTTACGTGGGTGGTGTTTCTGCAAATACGTTACCAGTTCCTATGATGAATATCATTAATGGGGGTTCGCATTCTGATGCTCCAATTGCATTTCAAGAATTTATGATTATGCCAGTAAAAGCAAAAGATTTTACTCATGCAATGCAGATGGGAACTGAAATTTTCCACAATCTTAAAAAAGTACTACACGATAGAAATTTATCAACTGCAGTAGGAGATGAAGGTGGATTTGCTCCAAATTTAGCTGGAGGAACTGAAGATGCTTTAGATTCTATCAAGTTAGCTGTTACAAATGCAGGTTATACTTTTGGTGATGATGTTATGGTTGCTTTAGATTGTGCTGCTTCTGAGTTTTATGTAAACGGAAAATACGATTATACTAAATTTGAAGGAGAAACTGGTAAAGTAAGAACTTCAGAAGAGCAAGCTTCTTATTTGGCAGAATTAACAGAAAAATATCCAATTATTTCTATCGAAGACGGAATGTATGAAGACGATTGGGAAGGTTGGAAATTATTAACTGAGAAAATCGGAGATAAAGTACAATTAGTTGGAGATGATTTATTTGTAACGAATGTTGAAAGATTATCTCGCGGAATTAGCCAATCAATTGCAAATTCAATTTTGATTAAAGTAAACCAAATCGGTACTTTAACTGAAACGATTGCAGCAGTGAATATGGCTCATAATGCAGGATATACCTCAGTAATGTCTCACCGTTCAGGAGAAACAGAAGATAATACAATTGCAGATTTAGCCGTTGCTTTAAACTGTGGGCAAATCAAAACAGGTTCGGCTTCACGTTCAGATCGTATGGCAAAATACAATCAATTATTAAGAATTGAAGAAGAATTGGCAGATGTTGCTTACTTTCCAGGTGTAAATGCTTTTAAAGTGAAAAAGTAATAATGCTATTGTAATGCTGAACTCGTTTCAGCATCTAACCTATATAAACCCTTTCAAAATATTAATTTTGAAAGGGTTTTTTATGTATATTATTTAACCATAAATTATGATAATTTTCTTTAACGTTTGCGTAATATTTATTAAATTCGCAGAATACTTAAATTTTTATCAAAAAAATACAATATAATTATATGTCAAATACTGCAATATTAGAGATTGATGGCAAAAAGTACGAGTTTCCTGTAATAATGGGAACTGAAAATGAAATTGCTATCGACATTGATAAGTTAAGAAGTGCTTCTGGCGCTATTACAATTGATCCAGGGTATAAAAACTCAGGTTCATGTAAGAGTGAAATTACTTTTTTAGATGGAGAAGAAGGAATTTTACGTTACAGAGGTTATTCTATCGAGGATTTAGCGGATAAAGCTGATTTTTTAGAAGTTTCTTATTTGTTGATTTTTGGAGAGTTGCCAACAGCGGCTCAATTAACAAAATTTGAAAATGATATCCGTAAATACACTTTAGTTAACGAGGAAATGAAAAACATCATTGATGGTTTCCCAAAAACAGCTCACCCAATGGGCGTTTTAGCTTCTTTAACGAGTGCCTTAACTGCATTTAATCCAAAATCTGTAAATCCTCATAACGAAAAAGAAATGTATGAGGCGGTTTGTAAAACTATGGCTAAATTCTTAGTGATTGCAACTTGGACTTACAGAAAATCAATGGGCTACCCATTAAATTATTACGATAATACAAAAGGATATGTTGAAAATTTCATGCGTTTGATGTTTGAATTGCCAACTGGTCCTTATAAGGCTGATCCAAAAGTAATAGAAGCTTTAGATAAATTATTCATTCTTCACGCTGATCACGAACAAAATTGTTCTACATCTACTGTAAGAATCGTAGGGTCTTCTCATGCAGGATTATTTGCTTCAATCTCTGCGGGAGTTTCTGCACTTTGGGGACCACTTCATGGTGGAGCTAATCAAGCAGTATTAGAAATGTTACAAGAAATCCATGATAATGGTGGTGATGTAGCTAAATTTGTTTTAAAAGCTAAAGACAAAGATGATCCATTCCGTTTAATGGGATTCGGACACCGTGTGTATAAAAACTTTGACCCAAGAGCAACTATCATTAAAAAAGCTGCTGATGATGTGTTAACAGCTTTAGGAGTTGATGATCCTTTATTAGATATTGCAAAACAATTAGAAAAAGTAGCATTAGAAGACGAATATTTCAAATCTAGAAACTTATATCCAAACGTAGATTTCTATTCAGGAATTATCTACCGCGCTATGGGTATTCCAGTTGAAATGTTTACCGTTTTATTTGCTATTGGTCGATTACCAGGTTGGATTGCTCAATGGAAAGAAATGAGAATTAATAAGGAACCAATTGGTCGTCCTAGACAAGTTTATACAGGTTATACTCATCGTCCATTTAAGGAAGTGAAAGATAGATAAATTATTAAGCCCAATTTTTTGGGCTTTTTTTATATTTATAATCTAATGAAATATTTATCTTCATTTCTGTATATTTGCCAAAACCTTAAACTCCAATTTTACTAAAAACAATACCATGCTAAATTTAAATATTAAAAACGAAACTTCTCGTTTGAGGGCCGTGGTGTTAGGAACCGCAATAAGTAACGGTCCAACACCTACTATTGAAGAAGCTTATGATCCAAAATCATTAGAGCATATTAAAGCCGGAACCTATCCTGTGGAAGCAGATATGGTAAACGAGATGGAAGCATTTAATAAAGTGTTTCAGAAATACGACGTAAAAGTCTACAGACCTCAAATTATTGAAAATTACAACCAAATTTTCTCAAGAGACATCGGATTTGTTATCGATGATATTTTTATAAAAGCCAATATTTTACCAGACAGAGAACGTGAATTGGATGCCATTCAATACGTTATTGATCAAATTGATCCTAATAAAGTAGTTCGCCCACCAGAAGAAGTGCATGTAGAAGGGGGAGATGTAATGCCTTGGAATGATTATATTTTTGTAGGAACTTATAAAGGTTCAGATTACAAAGATTATATTACAGCCAGAACCAATATGCATGGTGTAAATTTCTTGAAAGAATTATTCCCAAATAAAATTGTAAAAGAGTTCGATTTAGTAAAATCGAAAATTGAACCTCGTGATAATGCATTGCATTTAGATTGTTGTTTTCAACCTGTTGGAACCAATAAAGGAATTATTTACAAAAGTGGTTTCCGTGAAGAAGCCGATTATATGTTCTTAGTGAATTTATTCGGAAAAGAGAATTTGTTCCACATTGAAAGAGAAGAAATGTATCACATGAATTCGAATGTGTTTTCGATTGCTCCTGATGTAGTAGTTTCCGAAAAAAACTTCACCAGATTAAACAATTGGTTACGCGAACAAGGATTTACAGTTGAAGAAATTCCGTATGCCGAAATTGCCAAACAAGAAGGTTTGTTGCGATGTTCAACTTTACCATTAATTAGAGATTAAATAAAAAGTTGTCTGTTTTCTGTTTTCAGTTTTTTATAGTTGTGTAAAAAGTTACTTATGAAAAGTTATGAAGATTTGGATATATACAAGATGAGTTTGTCTTTGTTTTATGAAGTTCATCCAGCATCACTTTTGTTACCAAAATATGAATTATATGAATTAGGCAGTCAATTAAGAAGGTCGTCAGATTCGGTTAATTCTAATATAGTAGAAGGTTATGGAAGAAAACGATATAAAGCAGATTTTATTAAGTTTTTAGTTTATTCACATTCTAGTTGTTTAGAAACGAAAGGACATTTGTTAAAAATAAAGAATTTATATGCTGGTTTGATTCCAGAAATTGAAAGATTTATTAATGATTATGATGTTTTAGGAGCTAAGATTTTTAACTTTATAAAATATGTTGAAAATAATTGGCAAACCTAACAACTAAATTATAAACAACAATTAACGTACAGAGCTTAAAACCGATAACAAATAACAGATAACCGATAACATAAAAATAAAATGAACCAAACAACTAATTCTATATTAATGATTCGTCCGGTAGCATTCCGTATGAACGAACAAACTGCGGTGAACAATTATTACCAAAAGGTATTGGATAATTTAACACCAGCATCGGTTAATGCAAAAGCTCAGGAGGAGTTTGATACTTTTGTGCAAAAGCTTAAAATGATAGGTTTAAATGTAGTGGTAGTTGAAGATACATTAAGCCCAGATACACCAGATAGTATTTTTCCTAACAACTGGATTTCATTTCACGAAAATGGAGATGTAGTTTTGTATCCCATGTTTGCTGAAAACCGACGTTTAGAAAGAAGAGAAGATATTTTAGATACTCTAGAAGATCAAGGTTTTGTAATCAATGAGATTATGGATTACACATCGGCAGAAGATGATAATATTTTTCTTGAAGGAACTGGAAGTATCGTTTTAGATAGAGCTAACGGAAAAGCTTATTGTGCTTTATCGCCAAGAGCCGATGAGGAATTATTCATTGAGTTTTGTGAAGATTTCGAATTTACACCTGTAATTTTTGAAGCTTTCCAAACCGTAAATGGAGAAAGAAAACATATTTATCACACGAATGTAATTATGTGTGTGGGAGAAACTTTTGCAGTTATTTGCGCAGATTGTATCGATGATAAGAAAGAACGCAAAATGGTCTTAGATAGCTTAAAAGGCGATGACAAAGAAGTAATTCTTATTACGGAAGACCAAGTGAATAACTTCGCTGGAAATATGTTAGAAGTAAAAGGAAATGATGACAGAAGATATTTAATCATGAGTGCTTCAGCTCATCAAAGTTTGACGAAAAAGCAAATTGCCCAATTAGAAGAACATGTAACTATTGTAAGTTCAAGTTTAGATACAATTGAAGCTTGTGGTGGTGGAAGTGCACGTTGTATGATGGCAGAAATTTTCTTGCCAAAAGAATAGTGTTTTTCTAAGTGTCTTTTAAAAAAATCCCAAATTCAGAATTAATTCTAAATTTGGGATTTTCTTCTTACATCTCCTATGTTCCGACTTCTATCTTTTTATATTCCTCTAACGATACTTAAAATAGCACTAATAATATATTGAATACCAATGGCAATCGTCAAGAAACCAATAATTCTTGAAATTGCTACAATTCCAGATGAACCTAACATTTTTGCTAAATAATGGGCACTTCTTAAGACTAAGTAAATGGTTGTGGCAACCACAGCAATCGAAATTGTTGAAATGATTATTTCAGATGTAGTATTATGTTCTTGATAAAATGCAATCAATAAAGAAATGGAACCCGGTCCGGCTAACATAGGCATTGCTAAAGGAGTAAGTGCAATGTGAGTTCTGTTTTGAACTTCTTTCTGAACTTTTTTGTTGATTCCCTTGTTTTTACTGAAATTCCCATTTAACAATCCAAATCCTGAACTTGTGATGATAATTCCTCCGGCAATTCGTAATGCTGTAATCGTAATTCCAAAGAAACTCAATACGTATTGTCCAATAAAAAACGAAATAAGTAAAATAACTAAAACGTTCAGACTGGTAATTAAAGACACTTTAGCTCGTTCAGCACTTGTATAACCTTCAGTTAACGCTACGAAAATTGGAACGGTTCCAATTGGGTTTAAAACCGAGAAAAGTGCAGCAAATAGGTAAATAAATAATTCCATTGTTTTCTTACAAATTTAGTACAAGGTAATTATTTTATTTACGAAACAAAAAAAAATCTTCTTTACTTTTAGGTTTCCTTTATGTAAGCAAGACTAATAAGTATCCAATGGAGAGTAAAAGGTGTTTTTTTCTTTTTCTAATTCAAGTTTGGTGATAAATTTTTGAATGCCGTTACTGTTTTTGGAATAATCTACCGAAATGTAATGGTGATCAATGTGAAATGTGATTGCGTTTCCGGGTTTGAATACTACTAATTTGTAATACGGAATAACTAATGCATAAATGTCTAAACGAGATTGAAAACCAATGATAATTCCTTTTGGGCGTAATTCGATATTGCAGAATTTAACGGAGTTGTTTACGTGTAGTAAATCATAGATATCCGAACTACATCGGGTAATGAATAATTTTGGTGAACCAATACCGCCTTTTTTTATATTTTCAAATATTGAAAAAGGTTTACCAACTAATTCGTTGATTTCTCTTTCAATTTTTTGGTCTTTGTATGAGATGTTGTAAAGCATTTTTATTTAAAATTACATCAAAAAATGTTTTAAAATCAGACTTTAGCAAATTTTTATTATTTGTTTATTTATCGTAACTTTAGGTTTCTAAATAAAAATAAAATGAAAACATTAGTTATTGGTGCTTCTACAAATAAAGAGCGATATTCATATAAAGCGATTCATAATTTAGTCGATAAAAGTCATCAAGTAGTTGCTATAGGAGCCAAAAAAGGAATGGCTTTTGATATACCAATCGAAACCGAAAAATTAGATTTTCATGCGGTAGACACCATTACTTTGTATGTTAATCCAAAAGCGCAAGAAGATTATTACGATTATATTCTATCGTTACAACCTAGACGCGTTATTTTCAATCCAGGAACAGAAAATCCTGATTTTTATAAAATATTAGAGGCAAATAATATTCAGTACGAAGTAGCTTGTACGTTAGTTTTATTGGCAACCAATCAATATTAAAATTTGGTTTGACTTGTAGCGGGTTTGCTAATTAACAACAAGCCAACAAAAGTAATCATTCCGTTTACGATAATTAATTCGTTGTCAATTACGTAATTTCCAAAAAGTGCTGCCGAATTTTTAGCTAACAAAAAGCAAATCAATGGAGAAATTACACAGATAATGGGAACAAATTTATCGTGAACGGTTTTTGATTTCATAAACAATCCAAATGCATACAATCCTAAAAGTGGTCCATACGTATAACTTGCTACTTTGAAAATCATAGTTACCACGGATTTATCATTTAATGAATTAAAAATAATAATCACTAAAAACATCAAGAAAGAAAATCCAATATGTACCAAATGACGTGTTCTAACCGTATTAGATTTGTTTTGGTTTTCCGCTTTGTCCATTCCTAAGAAATCCACGCAAAATGATGTTGTTAAAGCCGTTAAGGCAGAATCTGTAGTTGCAAATGTGGCTGCTGTTAATCCTAATAAAAAAATAATTGCTGGAAAAATACTCAAATGATTAAAAGCAATTTCAGGGAAAAGTAAATCGGTGCGTTTTATACCATCCACCATTGGAACCGATATGCCATTTTTTTCTGCGTACAAATAAAGCAAAGCTCCCACACTTAAAAAGAAAATATTGATGATGACAAAAATTCCGGTAAAAGAAAACATGTTTTTTTGTGCCTCTTTGATATTGGCACAACTTAAATTTTTCTGCATTAAATCTTGGTCTAATCCAACCATTGCAATGGTTACGAAGATTCCGCCTAGAATTTGTTTTATTATATAATTGCCTTTTAAGGAGTCTTCATAAAAGAAAACTTTAGAATAATTACTGTTTTTTACGGTTTCAAAAGCATCAACAAATCCTAAATCTAAACTATTACAAATAAAAATAATCGTCAAAAATACAGAAGAAACTAGGAAAAACGTTTGTAAGGTATCGGTAATAATAATCGTTTTCAATCCGCCACGATAAGTATAAGCAAAAATTAAGGCAAGCGAAATTAAAACGGTAACAGCAAACGGAATTTCGAAGTCATCAAAAACAAATCGTTGCAACACAATTACTACTAAATATAAACGAAAAGCCGATCCAATCGTTCTACTAATCAAGAAAATAGTCGCAGCAGTTTTATAACTCACAACACCCAATCGTTGTTCAATATAACCATAAATCGAAGTTAAATTCATTCGGTAGTATAAGGGTAGTAATACTGTTGCGATAATGATAAAACCAATCGCATTTCCTAATACAAACTGGAAATATTTAAATTGCAAATCAGGATTGCCTACTTCACCAGGGACGGAAATAAAAGTTACGCCAGATAGCGCTGTTCCAATCATTCCAAAAGCAACTAAATACCATTTAGCATTTTTATTTGCCTTGAAAAAAGCATCATTACTACTATCTTTTTTACTAACAAAATTGGAAATCAAAATCAAAATTCCGAAGTAAATGATAATTATGGCTAAAATAGTTCCTGAAGTCATATGTTGGGTTTTAGATGTGCTAAAATAGAAATAAATGAGCATATGGAGCCTAGAAAAAAGAAAAAAGACAATATGAAAAAAAATGATCTTCTATTATCTGTAGTCTATTTTCTTTTTTCAAAATTGACTACTTTTGCTAAATGGAATTACCTTCAAAATTATTAGAAAACGCGGTTAATGAAATGTCTCAACTACCGGGTATTGGTAAAAGGACAGCATTGCGTTTAGTACTACATTTATTAAAGCAACCTGTGGAGCAAACAGAGGTTTTGTCATCTGCATT
This sequence comes from Flavobacterium cyclinae, assembly GCF_021172145.1. Taxonomy (NCBI): domain Bacteria; kingdom Pseudomonadati; phylum Bacteroidota; class Flavobacteriia; order Flavobacteriales; family Flavobacteriaceae; genus Flavobacterium; species Flavobacterium cyclinae. The sequence continues at coordinate 2,511,023 of NZ_CP089095.1, read as the reverse complement.
AACTGCGATGCGAAATGACATTCAATACTGTAAAGAATGTCACACGATTTCAGATAATGAGTTGTGTGGTATTTGTTCTAATGCTTCTCGAGATAAATCAATAATTTGTGTAGTGGAAGATGTTCGCGATGTGATGGCATTAGAAAACACAGGGATGTTTAAAGGAGTTTATCATGTTTTAGGTGGAAAAATTTCTCCGATAGAAGGGGTTGGTCCAAGTCAATTGAAGATTTCTTCCTTAGTTGACAAAGTAAAACAAGGAAATGTTTCCGAAATTATATTTGCATTAAGTTCTACAATGGAAGGCGATACCACTAATTTTTATATATACAAACAAATAAAAGATTACAAAATACAAACGTCTTCCATTGCAAGAGGAATTGCTGTAGGTGATGAATTAGAATATGCAGATGAAGTAACCTTAGGTAGAAGTTTGTTAAATAGAATTCCTTACGAAGCTTCGATGAAGTATTAAATTTGTGTTTTTTTGTCGATTTTTTGTAATAAATTCAATATGTTAAATGTAAAAAACTATATTTGTTTTCTAAATTAGAATTGTTGTTTTCTATCGAGAAAATTTACAATGCCAGTATTAATTATTCATGAGAAAAATTCTTTTTTTTACTTTATTTGCTGTAATGTTAACTTCTTGTATTTCTACAAGAGATATTACTTATTTACAGCCTAATTCTGTATCAAAGTCAGATTCAATAAAAATTGTAAATGAGAATTCTAAACCTTACAGAATTCAAGCAAATGACATATTAAGCATTAATATTAAAGCGTTAGATCAAAGATTGGTTGAAATGTTTTCAACTAGTACACAAGCAAATGCAGGTCAAATGCAAGTTTCACCCCAAAGTTTATATTTTAATGGTTATACAGTTGATGATCATGGAAATATTAGAGTTCCAATCTTAGGAGAGGTTAATGTTTTAGGATATACAACAGATGAAGTTCGTATTAAAATTGAGAAACAATTATTAGAAGACTATTTTAAAAAAGAGGCTAATATTTTTGTAACCGTAAAATTAGCTGGATTACGATACGTTATTAATGGTGAAATTGGAAGACCGGGTATGGGTGTTTTGTTTCAAGACCGCGCTACTATCATGGAAGCAATTGCAAACTCGGGTGATATCAATATTACAGGAAATAGAAGAGAGGTCCAAATCATTAGAAAATTCCCATACGGATTTGAAACTTATAATATTGACCTTACAGATGCAAATGCTGTTCATTCCCCTTATTTTTATATTCAGCCAAATGATTATATCATAATCAAGCCTCTTAAGCAAAAAACTTGGGGTACTGGTGTAACAGGTGTTCAATCAATTGCTACCATCATGACGGCTATCTCACTAATTACAACATTGCTTGTATTGTCTAAAACATTATAAAAACCATATATGTTAGATACTAAAGATTTTAATTTTTTTGAAAAGCACAATTCTTTCGATTTTAAAGGCTTTCTTTTTAGAATTGTAGCTTATTGGAAATGGTTTGTTTTATCTCTTATCATAACATTTGTTTATGCTTATAATGTAAATATTAGAAAAGAAACCCTTTATGGTATGGAGTCTTTGATTGTAATTGAAGACCAAAATAATCCCTTTTTTACTTCAAATACCAGTTTGGTTTTTAACTGGGGAGGAACATCCGATAAAGTACAAACTATAATTACAAGTTTAAAATCGCGTTCGCATAATGAAATAGTTGTTGATAAACTTCAGTATTACATCAAGTATTTAAAGAAAGGAGAGTATTTTTATAAGGATGCTTATGGTGAGGTTCCTTTTTATGTTGAAATTGATAAAAATCAAGGCCAATTATTTTCTAAACTAATAAAGATTAAGTTTTTATCTGCAACTCAATATCAATTGTCAGTTGATTTTGGTGAAGATACATCTGCTTCTTTAATTCAGTATTCAGATGTTAGTATTCATCCTGTAAATGTATCAGGTGGTGAATTCAACAAGGTATACAAAATTAATGAGTTTGTAGATTTACCATTTTTAAAGATTAAATTACTCATTAAGCCCGAAGCTTTTGATTTTTCAAACCAAGAATATTACATTCGATTTGATGATTTTAATCAAACAGTTTCAGCTTATCGTGCTTTAGAAGTAAATGCTGATGCTAAAGCCACATCTGTTGTTCGTTTACAACTTGAAGGTCCAAATAAATATAGATTAGTAGAGTATTTAAATACAACAGTTGAAGTATTAAGAAAAATTCAATTGGACAGTAAAAACCTTTTTGCTAATAATACCATTAATTTTATTGATAGCACTCTAAAAGAAATGGAAGGTCAAATCAAAGATGCTGAAAATGAATTAAAAGAATTCAGAAGAGGTAAAAATATATTTGAATTAGAAGGAGAAGCTGGTGGTGGTCTTTTAAGCGCTAAACTATCTTCGTTTGATGCTGAAAAAGATGCTATTAATAGAAAAATAGCGTATTATAATTTACTAAAAAATTATTTAGAAAAAACTACAGATTATTCAAAACTTCCTGCGCCTACAGTTGCAGGAATTGATGATCCGAATATTATTGGAAATGTTTCAAAATTAATATCACTTTCAGCAGAACGAGCTAAATTGGCTTATTCTGTAAAAAATAAAAAAATGTTTTCTGAATTTGATGTTGAAATGGAATCCATTAAAAAAGTTCTTTTAGAAAATATAGCCAGTTCAAAAAGCGCCTTATCTCTTAATTTATTTTTAATAAATAAGAACATTGCAAAAGCAGAAAGTGAAGCTAGTTTATTACCAGAAAACAAGCAAGAACATATAAAAATTACGCGTAAATACAATTTAAAAGATAAAATTTACAGCACATTTCTTGAGAAAAGAAGTGAAGCAGAAATAGTAAAAGCAGCTAATATTTCAGATATTAAATTTTTAGATCCAGCTAAAGATATAGGTGGAGGATTAAGAGGTCCAAAAACGAGTATAAATTATATTTTAGCAGCATTTATTGGATTTTTAGTGCCCTTATTAATAGTCTTTGTAATTGTATTATTAGATAACAATATTAATACATTAGAAGATATTCAAAAAATGACAAATATTCCAATAATAGGAGTTATTGGTAAAAAGAACACTAAAAATAATTTGTCGGTATTTGAAAAACCTAAAGCTCCTTTGGCTGAATCGTTTAGAGCAATTCGTTCTTCTTTGCAGTTTTTATATAAAAAACAAAAGCAAAAAGATGGCGCTAAAATAGTAATGTTAACATCCTCGGTTAGTGGAGAAGGTAAAACTTATTGTTCTATAAACTTAGCTACTGTTTTTGCATTGAGTGATAAAAAAACAGTAATTGTAGGTTTGGATTTAAGAAAGCCAAGAATTTTTGGAGATTTCAATATCAATAATATTACGGGTGTAGTAAATTATTTGATTGGTCAAAAGACAATTGATGAAGTCATACAAAACACACACATTCCGTATTTAGATGTCATTCCATCAGGTCCTATTCCTCCAAATCCTTCTGAGTTATTAATGGGGGAATCTATGTATGAAATGATAGAAGAATTAAAAACTAAATACGATTATATTGTATTGGATACGCCTCCTGTTGGATTGGTTTCAGATGCGCTAGAATTGGCTCAGTTTTGTGATGCTACTATTTATGTAACCCGACAAGGTTATACTAAAAAGGGAATGTTAAGTGTTGTTAATGAAAAGCACAAACGAGGTGAATTGCATAATATTAGTATAATTTTTAATGGTTTTACTAAAAAAGCTCATAATGGTTATGGGTACGGCTATGGAGCTTATGGTGAAGGTTATCATGATGAACCAATTGAGCCTAAAGGGATAAAAAAGATTATAAAAGACATAAAAAATAAATTTAAATAAAATGATTACAAATATTTGTTGTATTGGAGCGGGTTATGTTGGTGGACCTACAATGGCAATAATAGCTCAAAAATGTCCTCATATTAAAGTTACAGTAGTAGATTTAAATGAGAAAAGAATTGCAGCATGGAATGACGAAAATGTATTGAATATCCCTATTTATGAGCCTGGACTTAGCGATGTTATAGCAGAGGCGAGAGGAAGAAACTTATTTTTTTCTACCGATGTTGATGCTGCAATTGATGCTGCTGATATGATATTTATATCTGTTAATACGCCTACAAAAACATATGGAGTAGGAAAGGGTATGGCAGCCGATTTAAAATATATTGAATTATGTGCTCGTCAAATTGCTCGTGTAGCTAAAAATGATAAAATTGTAGTAGAAAAATCTACCTTACCAGTTCGTACAGCTAGTGCCATAAAAAACATATTAGATCATACCGGTAACGGAGTTAATTTCCAAATTTTATCAAATCCTGAGTTTTTGGCTGAGGGTACAGCTGTAGAAGATTTATTAGCTCCTGATCGCGTTTTAATTGGTGGAGACACTACTCCTGAAGGACAAAAAGCTATAGATCTTTTGGTAGAAGTTTATGCAAATTGGGTTCCAAAAGAGAATATATTAACTACAAATGTATGGTCTTCTGAGTTATCAAAATTAACGGCAAATGCTTTTCTAGCTCAACGTGTTTCCTCTATTAATGCATTAAGTGAATTGTGTGAAAAAACAGGTGCAGATGTTAATGAAGTAGCAAGAGCCATAGGAATGGATAGTAGAATTGGACCAAAATTTTTAAAATCATCTGTTGGTTTTGGAGGTTCGTGTTTTCAAAAAGATATTTTAAATTTAGTTTATATTGCTAAATCTTACGGATTAAATGAAGTGGCTGATTATTGGGAGCAAGTTATCATAATGAACGACCATCAAAAAAGACGTTTTGCCAAAAATATCGTTAAGACTTTATACAACACCGTTTCTGGAAAAAAAATAGCATTTTTAGGTTGGGCATTTAAAAAAGATACAAACGATACAAGAGAATCTGCAGCTATCTATGTGGCAGATGATTTGTTAAATGAGCAAGCCTCTATTCATGTGTATGATCCAAAAGTAGGGGCAGTTCAAATTCAATCGGATTTGAATTATTTAGAAACTCGTTCAGAAGCTTCTAATTCAGAAGGAGTACATGTGTATGACAATCCATATGAAGCGTGCAAAGATGCACATGCTATTGCTGTATTAACAGAATGGGATGAATTTAAGGCGTATGATTGGCAAAAAATATACGATGCTATGTTAAAACCAGCTTTTGTTTTTGATGGAAGAAACATCTTAGATGCAGAAAAAATGAATGCAATAGGTTTTCAATATTATAAAATTGGATAATATATTAATATCCTGGGCAACCAAAACATTTTCTAGCATCAACATCAAATTGATATACTAATCCTAGTTCGAAAACACCTCCAGTATTACCTATCTTGGAGGTGTTTGCGTCATAGGAAAATCCGAATTTAAAATTCTCATATTTTAATCCACTAAAAAGATTTACCGAAGTTAAGGTGTGACTATTGTCTGCTTTTTTCATTGGATTTAATGCCGTAGTAACTCCTATGGTAAAATGATTAAAGATGAAGGAACCACCTACATCTAATCGATTGTATTGTCCTTGTTTCATGAAGTTGACAGTAACCATCATTCTGGTTTCAAGTGGTAAAAATGTTGAAATCATTTGTCCTAATTCAAATTCATAACCTCCAGAAATATTATAGAACATTTCTAAAGGAATATTTCCTTCTTCTGCCATTGCAATATTGGGTTTGTTCAGGTGTTTTACCGCTGTTCCAAACCACATATTATCTTTATAGAATAACAATCCTGTAGAAAAATCAATGAAATGAATCCTATTGTTTAATTGTAGTGGATCTATACTTACTGGATTTATGGTTTCTGAACTAATGTTAATTTGATCTCTCAATAATAGATTTTGAAAACCAAAACTTTTACTTCCATACCCAACTTCAATTCCTGGTCTAAAATACCATTCGTAATTTAGTTCAATTCGATAGGCATAATTTATGTTGGCTTGTAAAAAATTATACCCTGTAAAGTTTTCTCTGTGATTAAGAAAAGTTACCCCTATGCCACTATTGCTATTTTCTAGCCAAGTGCTAGCATATGCGTAGTTTGTATCCATTTTGTATTGTAAGCTGGTCCATTGTGTGCGGTGCATAACACCAGCACTCGTTGTTTCTAAAAATCCTGTAAATCCGGGATTAATTGTTTCTGGCACCAAAAAATATTGGGTAAAAATAGGATCTTGAGCTTTTACAGCTGTGCTTAATAATCCTATGAATATACTGTATATTACTGCTTTTAATTTCATAGTTTTGATTATTTAAGTAAGACAAAAGCTCCATTTTGTTCAATTTTTTTACCAAAAAATGTACTTGCGCTTAATTTATAATAATAATTTCCGTTTTCTGCAGGGATATTGTTTATGGTTCCGTTCCATCCCGCTAAATTGTCTCCTTCTTCAAAGAAAATTAAATTTCCCCAACTGTCATAAATACTCAATTGTAACGATTTTAAACCTTCAAATGCTGGTCCAAAAGTATCATTAATAGTATCATTATTCGCTGTAAACCCATTTGGAACAATTAATTTATAGCCTTTTGTAATATTTATTGTTACGGTGTAAGTGTTACTACATCCTAATTCATATGTAGCTGTCAATGTTACATTATACGTTCCTTCTACTAAATAGGTATGTGTTGGATTTTCTTCATTTGAAAATATTCCATCTCCAAAATCCCAAATGTATCCAATTGGTGTACCTGTTGATAAATTGGTAAATTGGATTGGGTCTTCTATAGCATAATCGCCCAATGTCGTATATCCAATTGAAGTTTGGCTAAATAATGCGTTACCAATATCTGGATTTGAAATGGTGTAACTGGCCGTATTTGAGCATGAATTTGCATCTGTAACTATTACTGAAATTAATCCATTTTGAGTTGTTGTCATGAATTGGTTAAACTGTCCAGATGGAGTTCCGTTGCTCCAATTGATTTGATAAGGAGGTACACCTCCACTTACAAATGCTTCAAATTCATTACTAACTTCTCCGTTTTCACAATCTACTCTTTGCGATTGGGTTAAATTTACAACAAGGGGTTGAGGTCTAAAAACACTATATTGTCCCACCACACTACAACCTCTTGAATCTGTAACTACAACGGAATAATTACCACTTGTAATATTGATAAGATCTTCTGTTGTTGCTCCATTAGACCAATTATAGCTGTAAGGCGGACTTCCTCCTGACGGAATTAAATTGATACTACCTGAATTGCTTGATGTACATTCTATGTCATTTTGAACAATACCGTTAATTATCAAGACTTGCGGTGCTGTTATGGCAAATGTTCTTTGAATGGTACAACCCATTCCATCGGTAACAACTGCAGTGTATATACCTTCCGACAAGTTGTTTCTAACTAAGCCCGCTGTACTTCCGTCATCCCATGTTACTGTAACAGGTGCTAATCCTCCAATTAGTCCTAAATCAATACTTCCATCTGTTTCACCAAAACAAGTGATTTGATTTACAACAGGTTGCAACATAAAAACAGGTAAGTCGGAAATTGTAGTTTGTACTAGTTTAACACAACCTTTGGCATCGGTTACCGTTGCTGTATAAGTTCCTGCTCCTAAGTTATTTAATTGAGTACCTGCTGCAAAGTTACTCCAATTGATATTATAAGGAGGTGTTCCCCCGATAATTGATAGTGTTATACTGGCATCATTTGAACCAAAACAACTTATCTGAGTAGCAGTTGTAGTTGCTATTAATTCAGTAGGTTCAGAAATGACTAAATTAGAAATTGTTTTAGTATTTCCATTAGCATCAATGATTTGAATATCATAAATACCTGCACTTAACCCATTAAAAGTAGGAGTTGAACTGTATGAATTTGCAATGGTTTGAATTACGTTTCCATTGTTATTGACTATAAATGTATAAGGAGGTACAGATTCTTGAGTAATTGAAATTCCTAATGTTCCTGTAGCAGTTCCAAAGCAATCAACATTTATTAGTGCACTATTGTTATTAATTGCTAGTAATTCATCTGGTTGGTTTAAACTAAAGTTTAAAATTATGGGCGGACATATGCCATCATTAATTGTAACCATATAGTCTCCTGCAATTAAATTATTTGCATCTTCAGTAACTGCTACATAGCCATTTGGTCCCGTCCAATTGTAACTATAACTACCGGAACCACCAAATATATCTAATTCAATAAATCCATTGTTGCCACCAAACCCACTAATATTATATCCATTATAATTTGAAATAGTACTAGAAGCCGAGTAGGATGGATTTACTGTTATCTCATAAGTACTTATAGGACCTGTACAAGAAGATCCTAAATTATCAAATATAGCATATGATTCATACGTTATGGTTAATGGTAAATTTGTATTATTTTGTAAAGTTTGACTTGGGATATTTCCAGTACCATTACTTATTGCCCCTGAAATGCCAGCTGGAATTGTTGTATTCCAAATATAAGTATAATTACCTGGAATTGTTGAATACAATTCTATAGGCGATGAAGTACTGCCATTACATAACGTTTGATTAGGGATGTTAAATAATACATCTGGTTTTGGTAATACCGTGATATTAAGTGTGAAATCATTTCCTATACAGCCATTAGTCTCTGGTGTTACTATATACGTTATGGTTTGAGGTGTTGCAGTTGTGTTTGTCAATGTTTGATTTATTTCACTACCCGAACCATTACTTGCGCCTAAAATATTTGAATTTGGTGTAATTATCCAGTTATAATTTGTATTGGATGGTACAATAATAGTAGCATTAGGAACACCATTAGTGGGTGAAAAAATATATGTTTGTTCACTACATAGTAAAATATCTTCGTTGATTAAATTTGGTTTTGGATTAACTGTTACAGAGTAGAAATAAGCTAATCCTTGACACGCATTTAAATCATTAGTGCTTGCATAAGCTTCATAAGTAACAGTAATAGGAACGTTTGTTAAATTTATTAAATTCTGTATTGGGATACTATCTGTACCTGATGTTATTACCCCTTCAATACCTGCAGGTTGTGTTGCAGTCCAAGAAAAATTTATATTTGATGATGAACTAGATAAAAGCACTTCTGATGTATTTTCTTGTGAGCAAATGGTTTGATTTGGTAATGAAAACAGGATTTCAGGACTTGGATTAACCGTAATGTTAAATGGAATGCTATTTCCTATGCAACTTATGCCGTTATAAGTGAAAGTTGGTGTGACTGTTATAGTTGCTGTAATTGGGTTTTGAATTGGATTTAAGGCTGTAAAAGCATCTATATCTCCAGTTCCATTTGTCGATAGGCCAATAGATGGTGTATTGTTCGTCCATTCATAAGTAGTAATTCCTAGCGTATTTAATGTTGAAAATTCAATGATATTAGTGTTTGTTCCATTACAAACTATCTGGTTTATTGGTTGATTTACTTGTGCTAATGGATTAACAGTAATAGTAAAAGTTTCACTATTTCCATTGCAACTGATTCCACTATTAGTAAAAAATGGTGTTACTGTAATCGTTGCTAATATAGGTTCAGATGTGGTATTAGTAGCAATAAAACTTGGTATGTCACCACTTCCATTTGAAGGTAAACCAATATTTGGATTGTCATTAGTCCATTGATACGTTGTAATTCCTGTTAAATTATTTGTTGTAAATTGAATTGGAGTAGTTGACGAATTTTGGCAAATTGTACTATCTGCAATTGGGTTAACTTGAGCGGTTGGATTTATCGTGATTCTAATTTCTTCTGTGTTTCCATTACAACTTATTCCGTTATAGGTATAGGTTGGTGTAACGCTAATAGTTGCAGTTATAGGACTATTCGTGTTATTAATTGCAACAAAACTTGGAATATCGCCACTGCCATTAGCACTTAAACCTATGTTTGGATTGTCATTAGTCCAGTTAAATACGGTGTTTCCAATAGTTGTATTTGTTGAAAATTGTATCGTATTTGTGTTATCACCATTACAAAGTGATTGATCGCTTATTGGGTTAATTTGGATGGTAGGGTTAACCGTAATAGTAAAAGTTTCACTACTACCATTACATGAAATTCCATTGTTTGTAAAAATAGGTGTAACTGTAATGTTTGCTATAAGTGGGACTATAGTATTGTTTGTAGTTGTAAAATTGATAGCTCCATTTCCTGTTGCTGCAAGTCCAATTGCGGTATTGTCATTTGTCCATTCAAATGTATTGGTGCCACCTAGGTTTGTTGTTGTAAAAATTATTGGGGTAATTGCTACATTATTACAATAAGTTACATCTGAAATTACTTCAACTTGTGCTGTTGGATTCACAGTTATTGTAAAGTTTATACTGTCTCCAATACAGCTTATTCCATTATTGGTATATGTTGGTGTTACAGTAATAGTTGCTACTGATGGGCTATTTGTAGTATTGATTACTGTAAATGGTGCTATATTTCCAGTTCCACTTGAAGCCAATCCAATAGTAGAATTGTTATTTGTCCATTCATAAGTTGTAGTACCATCTACATTTACAGTTGAAAACTCAATTAAAGCTGAGGTGTCTCCATTACAAAACGTTTGATTGTTAATGCTATTTACTTGTGCTTTTGGGTTTACCGTAATAGAAAACGTGATAGGATTTCCATCACAAAATGAAGTACTTACATTGTTAACAGGGGTTACTGTTATACTGCTTGTAATTGCACTATTTGATGTGTTGTTTGGTGTAAAAATAATATCTCCGGAGCCAGTAGCAGGTAAACCAATGTTAGTATCAGAATTTGTCCAAGTAAAAACATTTGCATTGTTTCCTGTAAAGGTAATAGGCGGTATTGCTGTATTATCACAACTAAAAATATCTACTATAGGATTAACAGTTGGTGTTGGTAATATTGTTATTGTTGTTGTGTCAATTACAGCATCACAAGGTCCTGGCGGATCATTTGTTGTTAAAGTTAATAGTATGTCTCCAATATATCCAGTAGGTGGAGTGTAAGTACTATTTATGTTATTGATATCTGAAAATAAACCTCCAACTGAATCGCTCCATGTGGCAGAAGCTGCAGCTCCTCCAAAATCGCCATTTAATAGTATACTTGAATTTTCACATAATGGTTCATAGCTGCCTGCATTTGCTGTTGCTTCTGTATTAAATACGGTGCTAAAAGATGCTGTAATAATGGTACATGGTGCTGTAGGAGCATCAGAAGTTAAAGTAAATGTAATGGTTCCGATGAAGTCTGTTGGTGGAACATACATAGGGTTTAAATCGTTTACATTTGGGATAAATGTTCCTCCTGATTCAGATGCGGTCCATACTCCAGTTGTTGCACCACCTGTAATGGTTCCGTTTAATTGTAAAGTTGTATTTACGCAGGTTGCAGCTGTTCCAACAGCTGTTACATTTACTTTCGGATTTACTGTAATACTACTGCTGTATGAATTACTACCACATTCATTTGAAATGGTTAAAGTGTAATTATATATACCAGGTGTATCGAATGTGACAATTGGTGCTGGGTCGTTGTTACTTGATATACTGGTTGGTGGATTTGCTCCAAAGTCCCATACATAACTCACCGGATTTGTTGCATAACAATTAAAAACGGTGGGGTTTAAAGTGATTGTTTCACCTTCGCATATGGTTTCTGGACTCAAAGAAGTTACAGGTTTCCCAGCAATGGTTATTGTTTCTGTTTTTGTGTTTGTTGTGCACAAGGCTCCAGCAGTTGGTATAGCTAAAGATGCGGCTAATGAAATTTCGTAAATTCCTGGTGAATTTAAAGTGATTTCTGGTGTTGGATCTGTAGCGGTTCCATTTGAAAATAGCCAGCCATTGGAATCAAAGCTTGGGCAATTATCTGGATTACTTGGTGTAATGGTCCAATTGTAATTTATTGCATTACCACATCCTGGGACACTTGAATTGTTAGTTGTATTAAGTGTAGCAGGTGCACAATTTGAGTTTGTAGCAAAACTGAAATCTGAAGTAACTCTTGGTGTTACACAAATTGTTTGAGAAGTTGTACTTATTCCGCATAAATTAGAGCCTGTGTAAAAGTCAATAGTGTAATTTCCTGGTAATAAAAAAGTAACGTTAATAATATTTGATGCTATGGGTAACCATGCACCTGGATTATTTGGTTGATTATTATTGTAACCAAAATTATTTGGACAAGAAATGTAAGGATTAGCAATTAAAATCCCTCCACTACTTGTTGCTATTAACCCATCAGGTCCAGTTATGGTCCAATATTTTCTGTAGGTTTGAGTACAGGTGTAGGTTGGTGGGCCACCAATATTATAACCGCCTTGAGTACTATCGCTTATAGCAACAGTAGTTCCTTCACAAACTATATTTTCACTTGGGGTTCTGGTAAAGTTGGCAATAGGAGCTGATTGAATATTAATTGGTCCTACAGCATTCGTGCTATTTCCGCAAGGATTATTTACGGTTATTGATGCTTGATAGGAATTTGGATATACCGTACTATTGATATTGGATGTAGTGCCGCATGAGCTATCTAAAAACTGATGTGTTATAGTTGCTGGTGGCGGGTGATTAAACGTTACTGGAGGTGTTCCATCATTTACTTGAAAGGTATAAGTAGTGCCTGGTGTATTTTGTGCACCAATTAATAAATCATAGGTTACACTTCCCGGGTTGCATAAAGTGGGGATGCCTACTGCGCTAATAGTAGCGGTGGGTATGGCTCCTACATATAGATTGTAAGTTCTTGTACTACTACAAGCATTGTCTAGTAGTACCGTATAGGTTAAAGTATAATTTCCAGCAGCAGCATAAAAATGGAAAGTGTCCGATAAATTAGTACCTGTAAAAGTATCAGAAGTACCATCACCCCAATCAAACACATGTTGCGTATTGTTGTTGGTCTGGGTTGATTGTGTAGTAAATGAAAACAATCCTCCCGAAATATTAGCATCGTTACTACAGTATGTAAAGTAACTTTGACTGTTGAAAGTTGTTACGGTCCAGAAATTACCATCTATAAGTTCTAGTACTGGCGAACTTGGGGTGCTATTCAATACAACTACATTAACACTAAAAGAAGTTGTATTGTCAATTGTTAATGTTGCAGTAAAATTACCTGCAGTGGTATAGGTTATTGTATGAGGACCACTTGTGTTAGCTATTGTTGTGTTTCCACCGGGAAATGACCAATTGTAAATGGTTGCCCCATTTGTGTTAGTAGAATTATCTGTAAATGTTATGCTCTGCGTGCTGCAAATGGTTACAGTTCCATTAATAGCTGCAGGATTTGTAGTAAATGAAGCATTATAGGTGGTACTATATCCTACCATTGAAAACAGTAAGAAGATTAAAATACTAACGTATTTACAGCTATTTTCTTGGGGCATACTCATAGTTATTTTTTTAAAATTACTAAAAGTAATGATTAGGGAGACAAAACTTTTCTTAAAATTATAAAAAAAAACGCTACAAAACAAGTTGTAGCGCATTTTTAAATAGAATTTTAATGGAGTTGTTTTTCTTTCTTTTTTATAAAGTATATTGAGGTTAGTATTCCTGTTATTAATAAGGGAATAATAATATGGTCAATTGGAGTTTGAACTGGTTCTGTTGCAGGATCTCCATCACCGCTACCAAAACCTGGATCATCTTCAAATTGGGAATAAGTCAATGAAGATATTAGTAAAATAATTAACAGTGCTAAAGTTTTAAATTTCATGATTTGTGTTTTATTCAATTATCAAAGATTTAGTAGTTTTTGTTTGGGTAAGTGTATTTAGTATTTCTACAAAATATGCACCACTTTTAAAATTACTTATTAACGGTATAGTAATACTTCCATTTACTACATCGAGATGGTTATTTTGTATAAGTTGACCTAAAGCATTATAAATTTTACAATCAAAACTTCCTACCTCATTAGCTTTTGAATGAAACTTAATAGTAAATGATTCATTTGCATTTACTGGATTAGGGTAAAGCATAAAATCAGAAGCTGTAAATTCAGAATTACTTAATGCAGTATTTTGAAATAAAATTTTAAAACGACTTCCTGTGCTTGCTGTATTTTCTGTAATTTGGTATTCGTATTCAAATACACTACCGTCTAAAGGTATTTCAGTTGTTGAGCCTAAAAATAAATCTTGTAAATAAGCGTATCCGTCAAATTCAAAATTTTCGGTATATAATTTTAATTTATAATTAGTGCCTACAGTTGCGTTACTAATACGTAACGTTAAAAAATCATTGGTTTCAATGGAATTTCTGTGCTCTATAGATAGTAAACTTGTTGAATTAACTAAGGCAATATTTTCACCCGGGTTGCTTAATTTATTACCATCAGCACTATCTACTTCATTGTTTCCTCCCGTATAAAATGCTACAACACATCCGTCTGCATTTACAAAATTGTTCTCGATTTGTTTTTCTAACAAGATGCGAAACAACTCATAATTCGTGGTATTAGATTGATTGGTATTTCTGTTTAAAGTAGTATTAGTAACGCCATCGGTTTTATGAGCTTCTTTAATAGTTAAAGTAGAAGTTGTGGTTGTCGCTCTTACAAAAAACGCTTCTCCTGATTGAAAAACCAGACTACTATTGCCATTAAAAGAGCTATTAACATTGCTAAAACCAACACCTTCTTGCCAAGTTACATAGCTACCTAGAGTGCCTATTGTTGGATCTATGAACCAAACCTTATCAATTCCACTATTTTCTGGTTCAGCCAGAACTTCTTCAAAATCAATTGGACTGGCATAGGGATTGCCTATAAGATAAAATTTATTATTTAAAATATTAGAATAATTTACATTTCCAGTTATTAATTGTCCTGAAGCAATTAAAGTAGTAGATAATGGGTCAGAATAGAATCCGCCAGAAAAATCAGTGCCTGAAAGAAAAGGATGTGTTACAAAAAATAAAAATCCTTTGTTTAAAGTTTCTTCAAACAGATTTTCGTTAATTGTGTTAGTAACATTTGACCATGTCCCAGAATTATTATTAAATTTTCTTAAATTGTAACTCGAGTTATTTATCAATACAAGTCCATTTCCATCAAAACCAAAATCCCAATTTCCATCTGGACCCCAAATTTCAGCACCAGTAAAACCATCATCAATTCCATTGTTTTGCCAATTGTAGTAAACAGAATTATTAGAATTTCCTTTTAAAGGAGCAGTTAATAGTCTCCATTGTCTTTTGTTGTTTGGTAAATATCTTTCAACTTTGATATTTCCAAAAATTTCTGAAGTTGTTGATAATTGATTAATTCTCGCAGTGTTTTCAGATGTTGAGGAAAGAGTTAAGATATTATCTGTCATTGATAATTGGGTATTGTCTTGTATGTTTAATGTATTAGAAATTTTTATGTTTCCTGAACCAGATATACCTGTTGTTATATTTGCGTTTAAATTTTCTGTTTGAATCAAATTGTTTACAATGATTCCATTTGAATTGTTTATATTTAAATTTCTTAAAGCAGAGCTTACAGGTATGTTATTGAATACTGGTATCAATTCCTTCCCTGTTGTAATTGCAGTACTTTTTTCATTATATGTAACATCTATTTTATTATTGATGTTTGTTAGTCTTGGTCTATGTTGGTCAGCGTTTGTAATTACACCTGAAGATATAATTATTTCAGTATTATTATCAAAACCTAGTGCGGCTCCAGCACTTTGGGCAAATAATGTTCCTTTTGTTAAGTATAATTTACCATTTTCATTAATTTTCATAATTGCATTAGTGGTTCTAAAAGTCCTGTTTGAATTTAATATTAAATTTTTGTATACCAATACGGGTAGAATATAGGTTCCTGTCGCAGTAGTATTAAATTCAATTGTCCCGCCACTAAAAGTTGGAGCAGTTTGGCCGGTTCCTGAAATGTTAGGTACTCCATTTCTTATAATAATATAACTGTCTCCTTGACTAGAATTGTCAGTTCTGTAACCTAATCCACTTGGACCAGGGTTTCCAACCTGAATATCAAAAATACCATATAAATCTATAGTGCCTGAGCGATGTCTTATTCTCGACTCATTGTAAGCAACAGGATTTGTATTAACAGGGGTTGTTGATATTAAATTCCCATTAATTTTTAAATAGCTAATATTGCTGATATTTAATGTTGTTAATCTTGTAGTATTAGGGAATGTATTGTCTATAAAAGATAAACCAACTTGGAGGTTGTTAGTTTCAATTTCACCGATACCATCAATAAAAACATTTACATCATAATTATCGTTTGGTTCAACAATAATATCATTATAAACCATTAACTTGATTCCGTTTTTTACATTAATTATCGAACTTCCAGATAGCGCTCCAATACATCTTATACTGTTACAAAAGGCATTTACATTAATTGCAATATTGTGGTTTCCAATTATCACATCGTCATCATCGTCAGGAATTCCATCAGAATCTGCTCCGCTTGATAATGTCCAAGTACTTGGTGAATCCCAATTTCCAGAAGCCTGAGTTGTAAATACTCCTTGTGCGTGAGAATGGCAACTAAAAAGAATAGTGCAACAAACTAATATTTTTAATAATGAATTCATTTTGTTATCTAATATGTTTTATGCAAATATAATCTAAATTATCGAATTACAAAACTTATTTTATTGTTGAATTTGGTTTGTTGTTTATGGTTTATGGTTTGTGGTTTGTTGTTTGTTGTTTATGGTTTGTTGTTTGTGGTTGAGATGTGGGTGTCTAGTTTTTGTAATAACTGATTGTTTTTTTTTAATAAATGTTTTAGCCTAAGTGTTTATTGAGGTTTTAGTTGTTTTTTTTTAAAAATGTTATAATTTATATGTGTTTTGTAACTAAAATTAAATTAACTTTGTTATACTAACACGATTTGAATATGAATTTTGATAAATTTACATTAGTTGCTTTTATACTTTTGAGTAATTTAATTACATCTCAAGAAACTATTGCAGATACAACCGCATTACCTTACTTACAAAAAGCCGAGTTTTCTTTGTTAAGCTTGGGGGTTAATTATGAATTTCCGATATCTAAAGTGTTGTCTTTGGATTCGGGGCTCGGCTTTTCTTCTGGTGCACATTTGCCTAAGGATGAAGTTAGATTTCAAAAAAATTTGTTAAATCCCACTTTCTATTTAAAATCGGAGTTTAAGTACTATTACAACCGTTATGTTCGTGTGGCTAAAAAATTACCCACACTTAATGGAGAGGGTAGTTATTTTGCACTTCAAAATAAATTTCTCACACAACGTTTGTTTGACCAAAAAACTCCTCTAAGTAATATGATGTTATATGAAGTGCATTGGGGGATCCAACGTAATTTATACTCTAACCTTTTATTTAATGCTCATGTAGGATTAGGGCATGCATCTGATTTTACAACGAAAGGGACTTCTTTTTATTCAGCTATTGGTCTTAAAGTATCCTATGTTTTTTCAAGTAAGAAAATTACGAGAGATTCTTTTGAGAGGTTTTGGTGATGGATGATGGGTGATGGGTTATGGGTTATGGGTGATAGGTGATAGGTGATGGGTTAAGAAAAAGTTCTTTTTTGTTTAATTTTTAATAAGTTGTTAACCATATAAAAAAAAAATATTAATTTTGCTAACTATAAAAAAATAATATCATTCTTATGAATTTGTTAAAAAAGTATTTTGTTTTTTCATCTATTCTTGTTTTTTCGCTTGGTATAGCACAGGAACAAAAGGATTCAGAAACTAGACCTGAAAAAAAAGAGGCTGTTGAAACAACTGATTCTGAAAAAAGAGATTCTGTTTACATTCCAAATAAGGTAATCAACAAGACAGTTTCTGATACGGTGCATCCTAAAGATCGTGAAAAAAACTATAACCGTTGGTCGGTTAATTTGAATGTGGGTACTAATATAGGTATTCGTCCTTTTACGGATGGCTATTACGCTACTACTCCTAATTATTTTACCAAACCGGAGTTCAATCATTTTGATTTGAATGTTCGTAGAATGTTCAATACCAAGTTTGGGGTAATGTGGGATTTTGGATATGATAATTTTACTGCCGATTCGGGAAGTCCTGATTTTAGTAACAATATGTACCGTACCAGTTTTCAAGGGGTGATGAATATTCATCGTGCCTTTAATTGGGAAGAATTTACGGAAACTTTTGGTTTGCAATTACATTTAGGTCCCGGTTTTTCATTTTTAGAAGCGCCAGAAACTTCAACTTTTAATCATTATGATAACTTATTTAGTATTATTGGTGGTGCAACTGCATTGATAAAAATATCGGATAAGTTAGCTTTTAATTTGGATTTTACCATGATAAGTAATTTAACTCATCATGTTACATTAGATGGACAGACTAGATTAGATCCTAGTTTGAGTAGAACTGGAACAGTTTACACTACATCATTTGGAGCTACTTTTTATTTTGGAAAAAAAGAACGTCATGCCGATTGGTACTGGGAAAACTTAAATGTGAAAGACGAATATCAAGATTTGTTAGCGCGAGTTGAAGAACTCGAAACAATGATGAATGATACCGATAGAGATGGTGTTCCTGATTATTTAGACGTTGAAAATAATACTATTGGTGGTGTGGCTGTAGATACTAAAGGTCGTGCTATTGATTTAAATAATAATGGGGTGCCAGACGAGTTAGAGCGTTACATCAATAATAAGTATGGCGATATGCAAACGGTTATTAATAATATGGCTTCAGGGGAGTATTCAAGTGCTCAAATGAAGCAAATGATTAACGGTCAGTATGTAAATGTGTTCTTTGATTTTGATGATACTCGTATTACTACAGGTACTATTTCTGCTATTAACTTCTTAATTAAATATTTGAATGCGAATCCAACCGCTAATGCGGAGGTTATTGGATATGCTGATGAAATGGGGGATGCAAATTATAATATAGCTCTCTCTAGAAAAAGAGCACAGCGTGTTATGGAGATGTTGGTTCGTTCTGGAATTGATCCTAATCGTTTGAAATTAGTGGTTAAAGGGGCTGATAATTCTGTTCCAAAAGATTCTAAATTAGCTCGTCAGTTAGTAAGAAGAGTGGTGTTTAAAGTGGATTAATTTATAAAATAAAGTGTTATAAGGCCTGTAAGTTGATTACAGGTCTTTTTTTTGTGCTATTTTTTGTATTAATTGAAATATTTTTCTAATTTTAATGTGTTACTTTCTTCAATACTATGAAAAAAAATATTATTTTACTTTTTTTATTATTTGCAACTTTATCTTGGAGTCAATCTAGAAAAGCTTATGAACGCTTATTTCGTTCCTTTTCAAAAGTTCAGTTTTCAAACCCCGAACTTTCAAAACAATATTTAGATTCCATATTGGTATTGCCAAAATTACCAGATAGTCTCGTAAGCAAAACACAAAATGATATAGGAATTTATCATGCTTTGGTAGGGGATTATGATAACGCGCTTTTGCATTTTGTTAAAGCGTATAATTCTGAATCATCTCATAATAAGCAATCAAAAGCCAATATCTTGTGTAATATAGCCAATACACAGAAGTTGTTTGGAAAATTTGATTTGGCTCTTCAAAATTTAGATTTAGCTAAAAAATTATATACTGCTTTAGATGATGAAAAAAACATTTTAAAAGTAGAAAGTGAAATATCGGCTGTTTATTATGCCAAATCCAATTATAATAAAGCACTAGAACTATCAACCGAATTGTTGCCTCAATTAGAAAAATTGGGTGACAAGCGTTTGTATAATATTCAATTGTTACGTCAAGCTAATATTCAATTCAATATTGGGGATTATGAAGGGGCAATAACAAATTATAAATTGGTATTGCCTTTTTTTAGTGTTAATGAAGCTAACAATTTGCAAAACAAGTATGTGGCATTAATGAATATTGGAGAAAGTTACGCTGAATTAAATCGTAAGGAGGCTCTAGATTATTTCAATCTATCTTTGAAAGGGTTTCGTGAAATTACAGACAAAAGAAATGAACATTTTTGTTTGAGTCGTATTGGAAAATATTATTATAGAAATGGAAATTTTAGAAATGCCTTATCCTATTTAAAAACATCATTTGATTATTTATATACAAATCTACCTCATTTATCTTTAGAAGTCTATACGTATTATATTGGTTGTCAATTACAATTAAGTAATTACACTGCTTTAAACGAGATTTTAAAATATAACACTTCCGAGATGATAGTGGAAGCTAATCCACAAGAAAAAATATTTTATTTTGAAACCTTAGCTTTGTATTATGCTAAAGTTGGAGATGCCAAGAATCATTTTGATGTACTCAAAAAACTCCAAAAATTCTATCACGACCGAGATAAAAACAATTCATTTGAGGCTTTACAAAAAAAATTAAACCTGTATGAATTAAATACCACCATCGATAAAAATAAAAATTTAGAATTACAAGTTTCCAATTTAAAGCTACAAAATGCAGTGGTGTTGGTTTCGATATTACTATTAGTTTTGTTGATTGTGTTTTTAATAGATAAACAAAGAAAGAAAAACAAAATACAGCAACTAATTTTAGCACAATTAGAACAAGAAAAGATGTTGCATGAAAAACGGGCTAAATTAAAAGAAGTTGAATTGCAATACAAAACCGAAATAACGCAAACCAAAGAACGAGAATTAACCGCGTTGCAATTAAAAATTTATCAAGTAAAAGAAAAAATTTTGGACTATTTATCTGTTAATGAATTTCAATTGGATAAAAAGATTTTGTCTAAAATTACCAAACAAATAGTTCGTCATTTTGATAACGATGATTATTGGAAAGAATTTCAGTTAAAGTTTGCTAATATGCATCCTGATTTTATTGCTACTATAAAATCAAAGTATCCTAATTTAACCAAAAAAGATATTGATTTTTTAATTTTAATCAAATTAAATTTAAGTAATAAAGAAATGGCTACCTTAATTAATATCTCTTATGAAAGTGTTATTAGTAAGCGATATTTAATTCGTAAGAAAATGAGCTTTTCTTCTGATAATGAATTAGTTGAATTTTTGCATATCATGTAAAATCTATATTTTTTCTATATGTTTATTGTGAAAAATTAGCTTAGTTTTGTACACTGATTCAATTATATTATTTAAAAAATTAATTTGATTAGTTTACATAAATAGTTATTCATTAATTTTCATTAATATAATTATTTAGTATCTAGGTTAATCAAAAAAATATTTATAAGTTTTATCTTAAAGTTAAATCAACAACAACTCTTAAAAAATCTCTACGACTATGAAAATCAAATTACTAAAAAAATTAAAAAAGCAGGAATTACTAGCTTTTTTGTTGCTGTTTTGCACTACTTTTTTGGTTGCACAAACAACAAGAAATGTTTCTAGTTATTCTGAACTAACTTCAGCAATTTCTGCTGCTTCAAATGGTGATATTATCAATTTTACAACTAATATTGTAATTGATAACCAAATTGCTATTTCTGGTAAAACACTTACATTTCAAGGGAATGGATATGAAATATCTGTTCCAAGACCAGGATTAGATGATATGGGTCGCTACAATTCCAGTCCTTCTGGTTTTAGAGTGTTTCAATTGTCATCAGGTGCAAATATTACATTAAATGATGTAACTATTAAAGGAGGTGCGGTATCATTTGGAGGAGCAATTAATGCTGCAAATGGTACAACATTACGAGTTAATAATTCTATTATTTCTAACAGTTTGTCTTCTGGGTTTACCGGTGGTGGTGGACTTGCAATTTATGGAACCGCTTATTTTAAAAACTCTTTCATAAGAAGAAATGCTGCAGGTTACGGTGGAGGAATCCTTGTTAGTGGAACCGCTAGAGTATATTTTGAAGAGAGTACTATGGTAGAAAACAGATCTACCGTGTCTAACGGAGGTGGTGGTGCTGCAGAGTGCCAATCAGGTTCTGTATTATATTTTAACAATTCCACATTATCTAATAATCAAAGTACTGAAATTGGGGGGGCAATTAATAATTATCGTGGAACTGTTTATTTTATCAATAGTTCAGCCACTGGTAATGTTGCTTTTGGTAACTATAGTGGTGGAGCAATAGGAAATAATGGAGGTAATGTTTATATTGTAAATTCATTATTTGCTCATAATTATAGAAGAACTACAGGATCGGTTACCAATCCTACTGGATATGTTTTGGATGATTTTCAACCATTTTCTTCTCCAGGAGGAATTCAAATTTATTATTCTATTTATCATGCTGCTTTACCAGCAAGTTTAGGAGTTAACACCGGAAATGTTCAATATACTGGAGCTAGTAATGGATCAAATAACTCGATATTTTCTGGAGGATTACTTTCTAGAATTACGGATACGAACGGTACTGAAATCGGAGATCAGATTTATAGGCCATTTTTATATGACAATCAAGGGTCTGTAGCTCCTACATTACAAGTTGGATCTTTTGTTTCTCAAAGTGCCAATAGAGGTGTTCCTACTCGTTTTTCAAACAATAACAATGTTTCTCCTGCAATTGCCTATTTTGCAGGTGGTTCTTGGATAAATTTACTTGGTACTAGTGCTGTAGGTCATGAAGTATTACAAGATCAAGTTTCTGCTAGCAGAAGCGCTTCTACACCTTCTAGAGGTGCCATAGAATCTGAATTGAATCAAGTGCTTTATATAGTAAAAGTGAATGGTGCTTCTGGAGGTACGGTTAATGGTGGAACTATTTATGGAGATGTCTACCAAGCTGGTTCATCTGTGACGCTAACTGCTATTCCAAATAGTGGTCAACAATTTGTTCGATGGGATTATGTTTCTGGTGGTACTGGTGCAGCATCAACCTCAAATCCGTACACTTTTACAGTTTCTCAAAATGTGACCTTAGTGCCTGTTTTTAGTTCTTTATCAGCGGGTAGTTATACCATTACATATGTAGGAAACGGAAATACATCGGGAACCGTTCCAGCAGTTGGTACTTATTCTGGATCTACAACAATTGCAAGTGCAGGTTCTTTAGCTAAGGATGGTTTTGGTTTTGGAGGTTGGAATACAAATTCTAATGGTTCGGGAACTTCTTATGCAGCTGGAGCTTCTTATATAGCAGGAACTAATCTTACTTTGTATGCAATTTGGCTAAATACTATAAGTCCACCCACTACCTCAAGCTCACAAGTTTTTTGTAATGGAGCAACAGTTGCTGATTTAGTAGCAACAGGTACCGATTTAAAATGGTATGATGTTGTGGAGGGTGGTAGTCCGCTTAGCTCAAATGCATCTTTGTCTACTGGTACTTATTATGTTACTCAAAGTATTTCAAGTCTTGAAAGTAATCGAGTTGCTGTTGAAGTAGTTACTTTTCCAAGATTAACTTGGCTAAGTTCGATTACAGGCGATCGTAATTTAACATCAGAAGCTACCGAGGCAACGTATTCGGTATTGCCAGTTAGTGGTGCTACGGGTTATGTATGGGATTTACCACCCGGTATGACAATAATTTCTTCTACTGGACCTAGTATTTTGGTTAGTGTTAGTTCAACATTTATTGGAGGTAATATTACTGTTAAAGCAATTAATGGTTGTTCGGAGACATTACCTGTTGTTTTACCTATAACAAAACAAGTTTTACCTTTGACAATATCTGGTTCAACAGTTGTTTGTGTTTCTACTGGTTCAGTTACTGAGTCTTACAGCGTTTTACCTGTTGAAGGAGCTACTAGTTATGTTTGGACAGTTCCAGGAGGTTCATTAGTAACTTCAGGAATAAATACTAATTCAATAGAAATTACCTATAATACATCATTTAGTAGAGGTACTATTCGAGTATCTGCTATTGGTTCAGATGGTGTTATTTCTACAGGTTCATTATCAGTAGCAGGTATTGAGTTGCCTGGTGTTATAACGGGTTCAACTCAAATTTGTACTGCTGGTAGTTATGAATATAGTATAGTTGCAGTTGAAGGAGCTACAAGTTATGAATGGACATTGCCCATGGGTATGACTTTACAAGGCGATGGTTCGGGCACTACTATTTCTGTAACAACAAATGGTAGTGTAAGTGGAACGTTATCAGTTAGAGCTCTTTCTCCATGTGGTTCTAGTCAGTTACAAACATTATCTATATCAGGAGTTTCAAGACCAGGATATATATATGGAGAGCGTATTATTTGTGGAGCTACTTCAAATTCAGTTGATACGAATGGAAACATCAACACGACATCTCAAAATGGTGTTTATACATATTCTATTATACCTGTAACAGGGGCAGATAGTTATACTTGGTCGCTACCAACAGGAGTAACTTTAGTATCAGGACAAGGTACACGTGTTATTCTAGTTACCTTTGATAGTTCATTTGAATCTGGAAGTATTACAGTAGTTGCTAATTCCGCAAGTTGTGGTACTAGTCCTTCAAGAAGTGTTTTTGTTTCTTCGGCAAATGCATCTATAGGCGGGCCATCAAATATTTGTGGTTTAACAACAGCAACTTATAGTGTAGCAGCAGGAGTTGGAAGTAATTATGTTTGGACATTACCTGAGGGTATGAGCATATCGAGTGGAGCAGGAACAAATAGTATTACTGTTTCTATAAATCATCCGATTAATTTTTCAAATAATAACAATACGGTATCTTTATCTTTTACAACGCCATGTGGTGGTTCAAAAGAAGTTAGCTTAACGGTGGATTGTCCAGATTATTCTAATTTGACGAATTGTGGAAGTACAGTAGCCTTTAATGAGCGTGTTTTTACACGTTCAGTGTCAGGCGCAACCATGTATGCATTTGATATTTACGATAGTACCAGTAGTACTTTATTAACTACTTATGAGACACGAGGAAACTTTTTCCAATTTGTTCAAGTATTGTCATCTTTTGAGTTTGGGACAACTTACAATGTAAAAGTTAGAGTAAAGCGAAATGGAGTTTATGGTCTTGCGGGTTCAGCGTGTTCAATAACATTGGCTACTCCAGTTACAGCAATCCAAGCTTCACAATGTAATCAAATTGTAAATGTTCAAGACCGAGTTTACGCTTCTTCTGTATGGGATGGAGTTACCTATGCATTTGATATCTATGATAGTGAAGGTAATCTTATAACTACATTAGAGAAGGTATCTAATTTCTTTAGAATGAGTGAATTTACTTCAGTCTATGGTATGACGTATCAAGTAGGGGTACGAGTAAAACGTGGTAATGGTTTCTATGGTGATCAAGGTTCGAGATGTAATGTAACTATTGCAATTCCAACTACTTCATTAGTAGTAAATCAGTGTGGGTCAACAATTGATATTGCGGATCGTATTTATGCGAGATCTGTTGCCAATGCAACGATGTATGCATTTAGCATTTATGATGCAAATGGTACTTTTATTACCGAGTTAGAGCGTCCGTATAATTTCTTTAGAATAACGGATATTTCATATATATTAGGAGCTAGTTATCAAGTAGGGGTAAAAGTGAAACAAGGAGAAGGTTCTTATGGATTAGAAGGTGCTTTGTGTACCATTACATTAAGTGGTCCACCAACAACAGCAATCGAAAGTGCACAATGTGGAACTAGTATATTATATACTGATGCTATATATGCGGTTTCTGTATCTGATGCTACGGGATATAAATTCAATGTTTATAACCAAGCTGGAACAACGTTAGTTACATCGTTTGAAAGTGCTACGAATTCGTTTAGTTTTTCACAATTAACGGGTTATACATTTGACACAACATATCAAGTTAGAGTACAAGTTATAAGAGGAACAGAATATGGAGTAGAAGGAACAGCTTGTTCAATTACGGTACTTAAAGACGCACCTGCACGTGCTTTATCAAATCAAGACGAAATCAAGACAAGTATGATTTCGGAATTCAAGGCGTATCCAAATCCATTTACTACCACATTTAGTATTACACCAATGGAAGGAGAAACGGCAACGTTATTCTACCAAGTGTATGATGTAACTGGAAAAATGATTGAAAGCCGTTCGGTAGAGTCGAGTGAAATCACAAACCATAACATTGGAGATGAATATCCAGCAGGAATGTATTTAGTGATAGTACGTCAAGGCGCTAACACACAAACGTTTAAAATGGTTAAGCAATAATTATATTTCATAGTTTTACTCTGAAAACCGTCTCAAACTATTTGAGACGGTTTTTAATGTAATATTTTAAATATTTGATTATCAATATTTTAAATATTTGAAAAGGTTTTAAAATCTATATTTTTTCTATATCCTATTTATTGTTTTTTTTCTAATTTTATTAATTATTAATAATAAATCTATGAAACAAAAATTATTTTACCTTTTATTAATTTTTACATTAGCATTTAATGTAAATTATTCACAAGTTATTTTGGCTGGTTGGTCTGGATTGGAAAGTACTAGTACAGCATCTTATCCAAGGTCGTCGAACTATGTAATTTCTGGTCATGGTGTAACTGCAACAGAGAGTTATTCAGGGTTAGTTTTAAGAGATGATTCAAGATATTTTTTCGGAAGTATGAATTCATCAACCACACTTAATATTAGTACTGCACCATATGTAGAATATCAAATTAATCTTAATTCGACTAAAAAAATTGATTTTGATCGATTCGTATTATATGCTTTCGATCATCGAGATGGAAAGGCACAATTGAGATGGAGTGTTGATAATTATGCTACTAGTCTTGGAGAATTTAGTACATATGCTGGATATAGTTTAACTTCAATAAATTTAAATGCACTACCTGATTTTATTGGAACTAGTGTAACATTTAGAGTGTATTTTTATAATGCAACGGGTACATTATTGGTTAGTGGACAGCCATATGGAAGAACCGTTGCTATAACTAGTACAAGCATAAATCCATATACATCTTATGATAGTACCCCTTCTACGTATCACTCTAGTTGGAAAAATGTTGGTATTTACATTAATTCTATTGAAACACCAGTTCAAAATATTACTATAGTAGCATCTGGTGGAGCTGCAGAGGGTTCGGGGTGGAGTTATTCCAATGGGGTAATTTCGCCTAACACAAATTATGATGTAAACATTAATTCTTCTGATGTAATATCAAAATTATCACAAGGTAATTTAATAGTAGAATCAACGGCCTCACTTACAATAAACTCATCAATAACTTCAATTAATACAAATTCATTAACACTTAAAGCTGCTGGTAACATATTTCAAAATTCAGGAGCAAAGGTACAAACGGGAGGTGGGAATATTACCTATTGGTCTGATAGTGATGATAACGGACAAGGAGCAATTGTAATTGGAACTTCTGATGCAAATGGAGGTGAAGAAATTAAATCTAATGGTGGTAATATTCTATTAGCAGGAGGTACTGATGTAAATTCAGGTTTTGCTAAGGGTGCTGTTGGATTTTTACCATGGAGTACTAAACCTTATGGAGGTGTTTCTTTATTCCATGCCTCTATTAATGCTAAGAATTCTTCTAGTAGCTCTGGAGGTAATATTGTTATTCGTGGTTCACTTTCGAATGTATTAGGTAGTGTTTCGGGAAGAGCAGTATTAGTAACCAATTCAAATGTTTTGACTCAAGGAGCTGGAACTATCAGTGTTGAAGGAGATTGTACAAATTTTGCGGGTTCTAATCCTTGGGGTGTAATTATTGAAGGATATACTCTGATAGAAGCTAGTGATGGTTTAATTTCTATTACCGGAACAGGAAGTACAGCAGCAGCTAATGCACGAGGTATTGCTTTTTCTGGTGGCACATTAACTTCACAACGTCCCTTTGTAAATTCTAAAAATGGAGGTGAAATTGTTTTTACAGATAAAACAAACAGCTCTAGTGCTAATTTTACAGGAACTTATTTTAACATGGGTTATATTGGTCAAACTCAAAATGTAGCAGATAGTTACTATGGCTCTGGTATTGTAAGAATCATTTCTGATAAAATGCAATTTGATGGAGGAACTGTTAGAGATAATTTTACTCAATTGAATACAAATGGAGAAATTTATTTATTACCATATACTAACTCATTTAAGGCTAGTGCTACTGATACAACTATTCCTCAAATTTTTGAAAAATTAGCTTTTGGTAATCCGAGTTTTGTTCAGATAGGTAAAATTTCGAATACTAGTAAAGTTAGAATTGGTAATAATGCTACAGGAATATCTTTCAATAGTGGTTATCAAATGGATATTTATTCAGGAGGTATTGAGTTTTATAAATATATTAATCCAGATAAATTGCGTTTGTTTAGTAGTTCTGGTGTAACACAAACCCAACCTATAGCTACTAATCACCTAGAAATTTATGGTAGTGGAGCTACAAGTTTAACCAATACTTCTAATTATATTAAAAAAATAACAGCTGGAACTACTTCAGTTCCTGTTGGAAATTTAACACTTTATACTAATGAAGATTTGTTAATTAGTAATTCTGATAGTTCTGGATTAATTGGGATTAACTCTACAGGTTTTATTACTTTGAGAACCTACAGTGGGAAAAATATTAATATTGATAGAAATATTAAAACCACATATGCGGGTTCTATAGCTTTAAGTTTATATGCCGATTTTGGTTTAGCAGCTAATAACGCATGTGATGCTACTGCAACTGGAGGGTCTATTAATTTTGTTAGAAGTATTGCAAACATTGAAATACCTGCTTCAGCAAGAGCTCGTTTGTTTAGTAGTGCTCCTTCTAATAGTGCGCTTTTATCTAATAAGGCAGTTGATGGGGTTTATTATCGTGCTAATACAAATGCTGCAACTATAACTACACCTAATACAGGAATTCAAGCATTGTACCGTGCTGATAATGTTGTTGCAATAGGTTGGCTAAGTTCGATTACAGGCGATCGTAATTTAACATCAGAAGCTACCGAGGCAACGTATTCGGTATTGCCAGTTAGTGGTGCTACGGGTTATGTATGGGATTTACCACCCGGTATGACAATAATTTCTTCTACTGGACCTAGTATTTTGGTTAGTGTTAGTTCAACATTTATTGGAGGTAATATTACTGTTAAAGCAATTAATGGTTGTTCGGAGACATTACCTGTTGTTTTACCTATAACAAAACAAGTTTTACCTTTGACAATATCTGGTTCAACAGTTGTTTGTGTTTCTACTGGTTCAGTTACTGAGTCTTACAGCGTTTTACCTGTTGAAGGAGCTACTAGTTATGTTTGGACAGTTCCAGGAGGTTCATTAGTAACTTCAGGAATAAATACTAATTCAATAGAAATTACCTATAATACATCATTTAGTAGAGGTACTATTCGAGTATCTGCTATTGGTTCAGATGGTGTTATTTCTACAGGTTCATTATCAGTAGCAGGTATTGAGTTGCCTGGTGTTATAACGGGTTCAACTCAAATTTGTACTGCTGGTAGTTATGAATATAGTATAGTTGCAGTTGAAGGAGCTACAAGTTATGAATGGACATTGCCCATGGGTATGACTTTACAAGGCGATGGTTCGGGCACTACTATTTCTGTAACAACAAATGGTAGTGTAAGTGGAACGTTATCAGTTAGAGCTCTTTCTCCATGTGGTTCTAGTCAGTTACAAACATTATCTATATCAGGAGTTTCAAGACCAGGATATATATATGGAGAGCGTATTATTTGTGGAGCTACTTCAAATTCAGTTGATACGAATGGAAACATCAACACGACATCTCAAAATGGTGTTTATACATATTCTATTATACCTGTAACAGGGGCAGATAGTTATACTTGGTCGCTACCAACAGGAGTAACTTTAGTATCAGGACAAGGTACACGTGTTATTCTAGTTACCTTTGATAGTTCATTTGAATCTGGAAGTATTACAGTAGTTGCTAATTCCGCAAGTTGTGGTACTAGTCCTTCAAGAAGTGTTTTTGTTTCTTCGGCAAATGCATCTATAGGCGGGCCATCAAATATTTGTGGTTTAACAACAGCAACTTATAGTGTAGCAGCAGGAGTTGGAAGTAATTATGTTTGGACATTACCTGAGGGTATGAGCATATCGAGTGGAGCAGGAACAAATAGTATTACTGTTTCTATAAATCATCCGATTAATTTTTCAAATAATAACAATACGGTATCTTTATCTTTTACAACGCCATGTGGTGGTTCAAAAGAAGTTAGCTTAACGGTGGATTGTCCAGATTATTCTAATTTGACGAATTGTGGAAGTACAGTAGCCTTTAATGAGCGTGTTTTTACACGTTCAGTGTCAGGCGCAACCATGTATGCATTTGATATTTACGATAGTACCAGTAGTACTTTATTAACTACTTATGAGACACGAGGAAACTTTTTCCAATTTGTTCAAGTATTGTCATCTTTTGAGTTTGGGACAACTTACAATGTAAAAGTTAGAGTAAAGCGAAATGGAGTTTATGGTCTTGCGGGTTCAGCGTGTTCAATAACATTGGCTACTCCAGTTACAGCAATCCAAGCTTCACAATGTAATCAAATTGTAAATGTTCAAGACCGAGTTTACGCTTCTTCTGTATGGGATGGAGTTACCTATGCATTTGATATCTATGATAGTGAAGGTAATCTTATAACTACATTAGAGAAGGTATCTAATTTCTTTAGAATGAGTGAATTTACTTCAGTCTATGGTATGACGTATCAAGTAGGGGTACGAGTAAAACGTGGTAATGGTTTCTATGGTGATCAAGGTTCGAGATGTAATGTAACTATTGCAATTCCAACTACTTCATTAGTAGTAAATCAGTGTGGGTCAACAATTGATATTGCGGATCGTATTTATGCGAGATCTGTTGCCAATGCAACGATGTATGCATTTAGCATTTATGATGCAAATGGTACTTTTATTACCGAGTTAGAGCGTCCGTATAATTTCTTTAGAATAACGGATATTTCATATATATTAGGAGCTAGTTATCAAGTAGGGGTAAAAGTGAAACAAGGAGAAGGTTCTTATGGATTAGAAGGTGCTTTGTGTACCATTACATTAAGTGGTCCACCAACAACAGCAATCGAAAGTGCACAATGTGGAACTAGTATATTATATACTGATGCTATATATGCGGTTTCTGTATCTGATGCTACGGGATATAAATTCAATGTTTATAACCAAGCTGGAACAACGTTAGTTACATCGTTTGAAAGTGCTACGAATTCGTTTAGTTTTTCACAATTAACGGGTTATACATTTGACACAACATATCAAGTTAGAGTACAAGTTATAAGAGGAACAGAATATGGAGTAGAAGGAACAGCTTGTTCAATTACGGTACTTAAAGACGCACCTGCACGTGCTTTATCAAATCAAGACGAAATCAAGACAAGTATGATTTCGGAATTCAAGGCGTATCCAAATCCATTTACTACCACATTTAGTATTACACCAATGGAAGGAGAAACGGCAACGTTATTCTACCAAGTGTATGATGTAACTGGAAAAATGATTGAGAGTCATTCAGTAGAAGCGAGTGAAATCACAAACCATACCATTGGAGATGAATATCCAGCAGGAATGTATTTAGTGATAGTACGTCAAGGCGCTAACACACAAACGTTTAAAATGGTTAAGCAATAATTATATTTCATAGTTTTACTCTGAAAATCGTCTCAATGCAAGCCGTCTCAAACTATTTGAGGCGGTTTTATTGTTAAAATAATTATAAAATTTGTAGATTTGTCACCTAATAAGTAGTTACATAGAATTAATAAAATTATACTATATAGTTATGTGTGGAATTGTAGGATATATAGGCAAAAGAGATGCTTATTCTGTAATTATTAAAGGATTACACCGTTTAGAGTATAGAGGTTATGATAGTGCAGGTATCGTCTTATATGATGGTAACGAATTAAAATTATCTAAAACTAAAGGTAAGGTATCTGATTTAGAAGCAAAAGCGCAAGAAGAAAATACAACAATTGGTAAAATAGGTATGGGGCATACGCGTTGGGCTACTCATGGTGTGCCTAATGATGTTAATTCGCATCCTCATTTTTCAAACTCTGGAAAATTAGTAATTATTCATAATGGAATTATTGAAAATTACGAACCTTTAAAACAAGAATTAATCAAAAGAGGTTATACTTTTAAATCGGATACAGATACTGAAGTATTGGTTAACTTGATTGAAGAAGTTAAGAAAAAAGAAAATTGTAAGTTAGGTCATGCGGTACAAATTGCATTAAACCAAGTTATTGGTGCTTATGCAATTGCAGTAATTGATGTTGAAAAACCTGATGAAATTATAGTAGCACGTTTAGGAAGTCCACTAGCAATTGGAATTGGAGAAGAAGAATTTTTTATTGCTTCTGATGCAACACCTTTTATCGAGTATACGTCAAATGCTATATATTTAGAAGATGAAGAAATGGCAATTGTGCGTTTACACAAACCATTAAAAGTTAGAAAAATTAAAGACGATTCTTTGGTTGAC
The DNA here is from genome assembly GCF_021172145.1 of Flavobacterium cyclinae. Classification (NCBI taxonomy): domain Bacteria; kingdom Pseudomonadati; phylum Bacteroidota; class Flavobacteriia; order Flavobacteriales; family Flavobacteriaceae; genus Flavobacterium; species Flavobacterium cyclinae. The sequence goes on along the minus strand of NZ_CP089095.1, from coordinate 2,478,770 downwards.
CCTTATATTCAAGAGCTTCAATTAAATTTAGAGCAAATTGAAAAAGGGGGTTACGATCATTTTATGATGAAAGAAATCTATGAGCAACCAAGTGTAATCAAAGATACTTATAGAGGAAGACTTTTGGCTAATAAAGGTATTGTACAAATGTCGGGTGTGGAAGATAATTTGGAAAAATTCTTAAATGCTAAACGAATCTTGGTTGTGGCATGTGGAACTTCATGGCATGCTGGATTGGTAGCCGAATATATTATCGAAGAATTTTCAAGAATTCCTGTTGAAGTAGAATACGCATCTGAATTCCGATATAGAAATCCTATTATTAATAAAGATGATGTGGTAATTGCAATTTCTCAATCTGGTGAAACTGCTGATACTCTTGCCGCTATTAAGTTGGCTAAAGAAAATGGAGCATTTGTATTTGGAGTTTGTAATGTGGTAGGTTCTTCCATTTCTCGTGAAACTCATGCAGGAGCTTATACACACGCTGGACCAGAAATTGGAGTAGCATCTACTAAAGCATTTACTACGCAAATTACAATTCTTACTTTGTTAGCACTTCGTTTGGCTAAAGCTAAAGGTACTTTAAGTAATTCTGATTACCAACGTTATTTGCTTGAATTAGAGTTGATACCTGAAAAAGTTGAAGAAGCTTTATTAACAAATGATATTGCTAAAAAAATTGCCGAAATTTACAAAGACGCATCGAATTGCTTATATTTAGGTAGAGGATATAATTTCCCAGTAGCTTTAGAAGGAGCTTTGAAATTAAAAGAGATCTCTTATATTCATGCAGAAGGTTATCCAGCAGCTGAAATGAAGCACGGACCTATTGCTTTAATTGATGAGCACATGCCGGTTATTGTTATTGCACCAAATAAAGGACACTATGATAAAGTGGTAAGTAACATTCAAGAAATTAAATCAAGAAGTGGAAAAATTATTGCAGTAGTAACTAAAGGAGATACGCAAGTAAAAGCTTTAGCAGATCACGTTATTGAAATTCCAGAAACTAACGAACCATTTACACCATTATTAACTACAATTCCGTTACAGTTATTGTCTTATCATATTGCAGTTTTAAGAGGTTGTAATGTTGATCAACCAAGAAATTTAGCAAAATCTGTAACCGTAGAATAACTTTTTATAGTTAGTCAAAAGAGTCAGCAGAATCTAAAAAATCGATAAAATATAAAAAGAGTTAGTTTTTTTATATATGATGTTAATTAATTACTAGAACATTGTTTATCTAATTATAGTAAGATTTAATGAATCATTCAATATAGATATTTATAAATTAAAATAAATTATACTATAGTAATAATGTAACTAAAAATTGCATCTTATTTTTTATAGGTTGAAAAGTTAATTTAAATTAAAACTTTTTTCTATTCAATCGAATGTTCAGGTTGGTATTCAGGGACAAGATTTTTAATAATAGTAATGGTTTCTTTTCTTGTTATTTTTTGGAAATTTTCCAAGGCATTTATAATCTCATGATTAGAAAACTTTCTCTCTTCTGTCTCTTTTGCAATTACGATTTTAGGATGATATGTTGGAAGGGTTTCTGAACATTCTGTTAGTACTTCTTCGTATAATTTTTCCCCTGGTCTAAGTCCTGTAAATTTTATTTCAATGTCTTTTCCAGGAATTTTTCCTGCAAGTCGTATCATTTTTTCTGCTAAATCAACTATTTTTATGGATTTTCCCATGTCAAACACATAGATGTTTCCACCACTACCCATAGCTCCTGCTTCAATCACTAATTTACATGCTTCGGGAATTGTCATAAAAAATCGATTTACTTCAGGATGGGTAACTGTAATTGGGCCACCTTTTGCAATTTGTTCTTTGAACAGATGTACCACAGACCCATTTGAACCTAAAACATTTCCAAAACGTGTAATCATTATTTCCATCTTTTTTTCATTTTGAGTAAAAAATAAATTTTGAGCTAACATTTCTGCAATCCGTTTACTTGAACCCATAATGTTTGTTGGATTAACTGCTTTGTCAGTTGAAACGAAGATAAATTTTTTTATGCCATGTATTTGTGCCAATTCTAAACAGTTTAGCGTTCCAAATACATTTACTTTAATGGCTTGTTTGTAGTTTTTTTCAAGAACGGGGACATGTTTGTATGCTGCGGCATGGAAAACAATATCGGGTTTGTGAGTTTCAAACACATGGCCGATTTCCTTTTTGTTGGTTACATCAACCAATTCAAAACAACAATCACAGTTGGATATGTACTTATCAAAATGCAATTGTATGTTGTGTAAAGGCGTTTCCCCTTGATCTAGTACTATTATTTTTTTTGGATTAAATACTGCTAATTGTTTAGCCAATTCAGAACCTATTGACCCCGCTCCTCCAGTTACCATGATTGTTTTATTGTTGAATTGTTCAATTACTTTTGGATTGTCAATATCTATTTTTTTTCTGAATAATAATTCCTCTAGGTTGTATTCTTTAAGATTTGTTGTTTGTGATGGATTGGTTTTTTGTAACAACTCCGGTTTGTATACTTTAATGTTATTTTGAATACAATCCTCTAACAATTTTTTTTCTTCGTTCTCCTCTAGGTATCCTATAGGTAAAACGAGATTTTTTATTTTTTTAAATCTCAAAACAGTCACAATATTGGGTGTTATTGTTTGTACGGGTATTCCTGAAACTTTTTTACCTTGTAAAGTGTTGTTTTGATCAAAAAAACATATTAAATTGTATTTGCTTGATATAGAATTTAAGGGTTCAATCAAAGCAATATTTTCACTTTTCACCCCAACTATTGCGATATTTTCTTTTTCAGATTCAGGGAATTCGTTTTTGTGTAGGTAATTAAAAAAAGTTTTCACTATAAGTCTGAAGCCAATTAAAGCAAAAAAACCAAAAAAAGTTCCGTTGATTAAAATGGAATAAATAAAAATATTTTTCTCATAAAAATTTCTGCTAATTTCATTTATAGTAACCAAAATTAAAGTTGATAAAAATACAGCTTTAAATATCTTAATAATATCTCTTAAAGAAGAGTATCTCAAAATTCCTTTGTACGTTTTAAAAATAAAAAAAGAAAGAAGATAAACAGCTAGTAAAATAGTATACCTTTCAAATGGAGGTATATCTGTTTGCAAGTTAACACCTAAATTTTTGTAAACGATATAACTTAAAGTTGCTATGATACTAATAATAATGAAGTCAAAAAGTAAAATTAACCATGCTGGTAAAATATTGATAGACTTAAAAAAATGTAAAGAGAATAGTATTTTTTTCTTCATCGATTATTTATAATTTGGTATTTACAAATATAATTAGATAGTTATTAAAATCAAATGGAATAATTGTAATATTTTTATTGTATAAAAATTTATTTTTTAAATCATACCTAAAAAATATATGTATTTTAATGAATTGATTTTTTTTTTAAATAGCTTAATTTTTTTTAATACAATTTGTAAATATACATTAATTTCTTATTATATTGCGACAACTTAATACTAAAATTTAATTTAAAAAAATTGGTTTAAAATAAAATTTCCTTGAAATTAAATATTGATGAAAATATTACAAAAGTTTCAGTTTTTTTTTAATCGCACAATAAAAAGAAAATTTTATAAATATCTATATTTGATATATTTTTTCTATAAAAAATACTGACTTTGGATTTAAATAAATATACCAATGGCATAAATTATAGTTTTTTTGTAAATTTTCATATGGATATTAGAGTTAAGTGTTTACTAGTTATTAATCTAAAGTATATATATAAACAAAATGAGTAAAATATTAATTACAGGTGGAGCTGGTTTTATTGGTTCCAATTTATGTGAGTATTTTTTAAAAAAAGAGCATCAAGTACTGTGTTTGGATAATTTTGCAACTGGACATAGGTATAATATAGCCCCTTTTTTAGAACATCCCGATTTTCAATTGATAGAAGGAGATATAAGGGATTTAGAGGTTTGTCAGAAAGCGGTAGAGGGGGTTGATTATGTTTTACATCAAGCAGCCTTAGGTTCTGTACCTCGTTCCATTAAAGACCCAATTACCTCTAATGAGGTTAATGTTTCTGGTTTTTTAAATATGTTAGTAGCGTCAAGAGATGCAGGGGTTAAAAGGTTTATTTATGCTGCAAGTTCTTCTACTTATGGCGATTCTGAAAGTTTACCCAAAGTTGAAGACAAAATTGGTAAGCCCCTTTCTCCATATGCAATAACTAAATATGTAAATGAACTTTATGCGGAAATTTTTAGTAAAACATACGGTTTGGAAACTATAGGACTAAGGTATTTTAATGTATTTGGAAGAAGACAAGACCCTAATGGAGCATACGCGGCAGTTATACCCTTATTTGTAAAGCAATTGATGAAAAAAGAGTCTCCCGTTATAAATGGTACGGGTGATTATTCAAGAGATTTTACTTATGTTGACAATGTGGTTCAAATGAATGAAAGAGCTATGCTGACTACAAATCCTGTGGCTATTAATACTGTTTACAATACCGCTGTTGGAGATCGAACTACTTTAAATGATTTAGTTAAGTATTTAAAAGAGTATTTAAGTACATACGATGCTGAAATTTCAGGGGTTGAAGTGGTTTATGGACCTAATCGTTTAGGGGATATCCCACACTCTTTGGCATCAGTAGAAAAAGCTAAAGCGTTATTGGGTTATGTCCCTACACATACTATAGATCAAGGGTTGAAAGAGTCTGTGGCTTGGTATTGGGAAAATTTGAAATAAAATATTGATAAATCTTTTACTAAAAAAGGAGAGCGGTAACATGTTGTTTATCAGTCTCCTTTTTTGGTTAAAGTCAACGATGTAAAAAGAAGCGTAAAAATTTGCTCATTAAAAACAAATGAGTACTTTTGTTGTTCATTAAATAAATATGTTGGATAGTATTATTACATCAAAAACGCGTTTACGGTTGTTAGTTAAGTTTTTTATAAACGCTGCTAATACAGGTTATTTGAGAGGTTTGGCGCAAGAAATGAATGAAAATACCAATGCCATTCGTAAAGAACTAAATAATTTAAGTGAGGCAGGTTATATTTTGAGGAAAGAGACAGATAATAAAGTAATGTACTATGCAAACACTGCTCATCCATTATTTGCTACATTACAACAATTAATTCAAAAATATATTGGTATTGATTATATAATAACACAAATACTGGAGAGAATGGGAGAGATTTCAAGAATCTTTCTTGTTGGTGATTATGCAAAAGGAATAGATTCTGGTATTATTGAGGTTGTGATTGAAGGGGAGATGATAAATGAAGAATATATAGCACAATTACTACCTAAGATTAAAAAGGAAATAAAAAAAGAAGTATTTGTGAAAAGTACAACTGAATTTATAGGTGAAGGGCTTTTAATCTTTGAAAATAAGTAAAAGGTTGAATAGAAATTACTGCTTTAGTTATTAAAGATTAAAAACAATTTAAGAAAATAAAAATGTAATTTAATTTTAGTTTAACATTAAATTAAAACACAGATAATACTATTTAAAAGTCGACATATAAATTAAAATTAATAACTTAGCTTTCTATTTAAATAGATTAGAATAAGTTTGATTTTCAATAAAAATAGAATAATCAATAAAAATGTAACTAAAAAATATAAAAAAAAGATGAACAAAATTGCCATTATCGGATTGGGCTATGTCGGGCTTCCATTAGCAAGGTTATTTGCAACTAAATATCCTGTAGTAGGTTTCGATATCAATCCTAATAGAATTGAAGAATTGAATAATGGGAAAGACTCCACTTTAGAAGTTTCAGATGAATTACTAAAGTCAGTTTTAAAAAGTCAAAATAATCTAGAAAATGGATTGTTTAATACAAGAGATATACTTGATATTCAGGATGCTAATTTTTTTGTAATAACTGTGCCTACGCCTGTGGATAAAAACAACCGACCTGATTTGACGCCACTTTACAAAGCAAGTGAAACGGTTGGGAAAGTGTTAAAAAAAGGTGATATCGTGATTTATGAATCAACTGTTTATCCTGGTGCTACTGAGGAGGAATGTATTCCGGTATTGGAAAGAGTGTCGGGATTACGCTTTAATGTAGATTTCTTTGCAGGTTATTCACCAGAGCGAATTAATCCAGGAGATAAAGAGCATACAGTAGAAAAAATATTAAAAGTTACATCGGGTTCTACGCCAGAAATTGGACAAAAAGTAGATGTGCTTTATAAAAGTGTTATTACAGCAGGAACGCACTTAGCTCCTACCATCAAAGTGGCGGAAGCAGCTAAAGTAATAGAGAATTCTCAAAGAGACATCAACATTGCCTTTGTAAATGAATTAGCAAAAATTTTTAATTTATTAAATATAGATACCCATGCAGTATTAGAGGCAGCTGGAACAAAATGGAACTTTTTACCATTCAAGCCAGGATTAGTTGGTGGGCATTGTATCGGTGTAGATCCTTATTATTTGGCCCAAAAAGCACAAGAAGCAGGATATCATCCTGAAATTATTTTAGCGGGACGTCGTTTGAATGATAGTATGGGGGAGTATGTAGCGTCTCAGGTAGTTAAGCTAATGATTAAAAAAGGAATCACTGTAAACGGAGCAAATCTTTTGCTTTTGGGTATTACCTTCAAAGAAAATTGCCCTGATGTGCGTAATACTAAAATTGTTGATGTTATTCGTGCATTAGAGGAATATGGCATAATTGTTTCTATCTATGATCCATGGGCAAATCCTGAAGAAGTAAAACATGAATATCAATTAAACATGAATAAAGTGTTGCCAAGTGAAAAATATGAAGCAATTGTTTTAGGAGTGGCTCATAATGAATTTTTGAAAATGAATTTTGAAAGTTTAAAAAAAGTTAATGCTGTGGTTTATGATGTAAAAGGGATTTTGAATAATTGTTCAGATGGTAGATTATAAATAGGTATTAATTGCATTAGATAATAAATTTTGAAAAAATACTTAACAAAAATTTCCAAGAGTGCTGGAGTTATGTATGTTTCATCTGGATTGTTTAAAACATTTTCAGTTACACTATCGGGAATAATTATTTTACGATGGTTAGATCCCATTGATTTAGGTCAATGGCAATCTTTTTTGGTTTTTGTTGGCTATTTACAAATTTTCACATTAGGAACTACTAGTGGTTTAAATCGTGAAATTGCTTATTTGATAGGTCAAGATAAGAAAGAAGAAGCTCTTGAAAAATTAAAAACAGTAGGTTATTATACAACTGCTCTCAGTTGGGGTTTAATGGTGTTAATTTTTTTAGTGGGCATTTTTCTTACTTTTTTTAAAATTTTTACTTTAGAATATGCTTTAATGTTTGTATTAGCATTTTCGACAAGTTCTTTGGGTATTCAAACTAACTTTTTAGGAGCGACTTATAGATCATCTAGTGCATTTGTTTATTTGGGTAAGGTTCAATTTTTCACAAGTTTTTTATACTTTATATTATTACCTTTGGTTTATTATTATGACTTGTGGGGTTACATAATTTATCAAGTAATTGTTGCATTTATGTTATACATGGGTTATTACATTTTTAGACCTTATAAAGTTAAATATGAATTCAAATTAATAGATTTCAAAGAAATGGTTGGTATAGGTATGCCTATGTATATTTGGAATTATTTGGCATCTGTGAGTAGAAGTATTCCTAGATTAATTTTGGTTGCCTTTAGTGGGCCATTAATGGTTGGGCTTTATTCTCCTGCTGGAAGTATTAATAATGCTTTTTTGGCGCTTCCACTTTATATAAATCGGTATCTATTTCCTCAAATGTCACACATTTATGGTAAAACTGGCGATAAATCAAAAGTTTATGATTTTACAATGTCTGCTATTTGGAAATTATTTATATTGATGTCAATTATGGCTACTCTAATTTCACTAACAATTCCATATATTGTTGAACAATATTTTGAAAAGTATACAATGGGAATAATAGCAGTACAAATAACTGTTTTTTCAGGTGTTTTTTTCTGTTTAAACACCATGATGCATAGTGCTTTAAACAGCTTAAAAAGTTTTAAAGTATTTCGAGTTGTAGTAGCTATGCGATTTTTATTTATTGTTGTTTTTTCTTGGATTGGTTATTTTTTGTTTGATTCTTTGTTAAACGCAGTATCTTTCGGGGCATTAATATCAGAGATGTTTAATTTTTTAAATTATTGGAGATTTTTGTATACTATATCAAAAAAAATAAAAGATATCTAAATATGAAATCACAATTACGCAAACACCTCAATTTTAGTATTTTTAATTATTTTAGAATGATTAAAAACAGATTTTTTTTAGGAAAATTGGGTAAAATGGTTTTTATTGATAAACATGTAGAGTTTATGAGATTCCCTAAGAACATTTACATTGATGATGAAGTAATTATAAAAGAAGGAGTTCGAATTTGTTCATGCAATGCGGAAGCTTCTGTTGTTGTGGGAAAAAGAACTACTATAGGTTATCACACTTTTATTTTTGCTTCCAAAAAAATTGAGATTGGTGATGATTGTCTTATTGCTCCTTTTGTTTATATTGTTGATAGCAATCATCAAATTAAAAAAGGTATAAATATCAATACTCAACCAAATATTACAGATGAAATTAAAATTGGTAATGATGTTTGGATAGCCAGTAATGTTACAATTTTAAAAGGGGTTTCAATCTCTAATGGTGCTGTAATTGCGGCTAATTCTGTAGTTAATTGTAATGTTCCAGAAAATGAAATTTGGGGAGGTTCTCCAGCAAAAAAAATTGGTGAAAGATGAAAATTGGGGTTATAGTTTTGTCTAGATTTTCATCTAATCGTTTACCTGGTAAAGCCTTGATGGTGATAAGTGGAAAACCTATACTTCAATATATTATTGAAAGAATTTCTCAAGTTGTTGATACAGAAAAAATAGTTATAGCAACTTCTTTCGAAAATAGTGATGATAAAATCGAGCAATTTGCTCAAAACATAGGAATAGATTGTTTTCGGGGATCTTTAGATAATGTCGCAGAGCGTTTTTTTCAAGCAGGAAAGAATAAAAATTGGGATTACATTGTTAGAATTAATGGTGACAATATCTTTTTAGACATAAATATATTAAAGGATATGATAACAATAGCCAAAACTGGAAAATATGATTTTATTACTAATGTAAAAGATAGGACTTTTCCTAAAGGTATGAGTATTGAAATTCTTAAGCTATCCTACTTTGAATCTTTATTACAACAAATAAATAAGGAAGATAGATATAGAGAACATGTAACTTTATATGCCTATGATTATCCATCAGAAAATAATTTCTACTATTCAAATTCATTACTACCTGAAGCGTCAGGTATACAGATGGCTTTAGATACTGCAGAAGATTTTGAGAGAACAGAAAAAATAATCCAACATTTTAATGGAGACCATTTTAATTATAATTTATATGAGATATACAATATATGGAAAGAGATACAAAAATAAATAGTCCCTTTCATGGGAAATTTGGCCCACTTTTAATTGCAGAAATAGGTGGTAATCATGAAGGTGATTTTGAATATGCAAAGAAACTTACTCAACTTGCTATTGATACTAACGTTGATTATGTAAAGTTTCAAATATACACTGGAGATACACTAGTATCTCAATTGGAAAGTCCAGATAGGAATAAGCATTTTAAAAAATTCGAGCTTACAAAGGATAATCATATATATTTAGCCGAAATGGTGAAAGAAGCTGGTATATTATACACTTCTTCGGTTTGGGATATTGATGCAATGACTTGGCTAGATAAATATATTAGTTTGTATAAAATTGGCAGTGGAGATTTAACTGCTTATTCTGTATTAAAAAAAACTGCCGAGAAAGGGAAACCAATTATAGTTTCAACTGGTCTTTCTTCAGAAGATGAAGTTTTAAAAACAATAGAGTATATTCAATCAATAAATTCAGATTATAAGTCATCAGAAATGTTGGCAGTTTTGCAATGTACTAGTATGTATCCAATACCAAGCGCAGATGCAAATTTAAATGTAATGAAAAGATTAAAAGAATTAACTAATTTAACAATTGGTTATTCTGATCATACAGAAGGAAGTAAAGCGTTAAATTATGCAGTTGCTATTGGGGCAGAAATTCTTGAATTTCATTTCACAGATTCTAGAGAAGGAAAGCAATTTAGAGATCATAAAGTTTCATTAACCCCTAGTGAAATAAATGAATTAATTCAAGAAATTCAACTTATTAACGAACTAAAAGGAAATAGTGTTAAGAAACCTGTAACAATAGAAATAGAAAATGGTCATGTTGAATCATTTAGAAGAGCAGTTTATCCTTCAAAAGACATTAAAGCAGGAGAAGTCTTGACAGAAAATAATCTAACAGTTTTGCGCCCAAATCATGGAATTGACGCAAGAGATTTTGATAAATTGATAGGAAAAACAATAATAAAAGATGTCATTAAACATCAAAAATTAAATTGGAATTTAATAGAATAATTTGCAAATGAATCGTAATCCTTTATTAACCGTTTATATTACAAACTATAATTATGGGAAGTATATAAAACAATCTATAGAAAGTGTTTTGGTGCAAACATTTCAAGACTTTGAACTTTTTATAATCGATGATGGCTCAGTAGATGATAGTAAAGAAATTATTGAACAATATAGGGATAATCCTAAGATAAATATAATTTATCAACAAAACAAAGGATTAAACGTGACCAATAATATTGCTATGAGGGCTTCTGTTGCTAAATATATTATGCGATTAGATGCAGATGATTTTTTAACACCAGATGCATTAGAGATTATGGTTTCTACATTGGAAAATGATACAGATTTAGGATTAGTTTTTCCTGACTATTACTACACCAATGATGATGGTATTATAACAGGAGAAGAGATAAGACATGATTTTGATAAGGATGTTTCTCTTTTTGATCAACCTGCTCACGGAGCATGTACAATGATACGTCTAGAAAATTTGAGAATGTTAGGAGGTTATAATGAGAGCTTTACTTGTCAAGATGGATATGATTTATGGATCAAATTTATTATGCATTATAAAGTCAGTAATATTAATAAACCTCTTTTTTTTTATAGAAGACACGGAAATAATCTTACAGGTAATGAAGAAAGAATTTTATCCACAAGAAAAAAAATTAAAGAGACTTATGTTGAATCTTTTAAGTTAATCACTCCTAAAACAGTGGCAATAATTCCGGTGAGAAATACATTTATTAATAAGATTAATTGGCCATTGTACAAAAATTCTAACCATAATACTATTTTGGAATTGGCTTTAGAAAAATTAGAAAATTCCAAAAAAATCGATTGGATTGTAGTTACATCTTCTGATACAGAAATATTAGATTTTATTGAAAGTAAGAAAACAAATTTTTCAAAATTGTTTATTATTAAAAGACCTTTTCAGTTATCAAAATCAGGTGAAACTTTAAATAACACTTTTAATTTTATTTTAGATACACTTTTTCAAAAACAAATTTATCCAGAGGCCTTACTATCTTTTTCTTTAGATTATCCATTTGTTACAACAGATATAGTAGATGATGCTATCAATACGTTAACCATTTTTAAGGCAGATTCTTTAATTAGTGTAAGATTAGATAATAAAATGTATTTTCAGCATACAGGTCATGGTTTAATACCTATTTTAGAGCAAGATAAATTTACAAGGCTTGAAAGAGAAGCATTATATAAGGGCCAAGGAGGAATTATGCTATCAAAAGTTGATAATTTTAAGAAAAATGGTAAAATTTTAACTGGTAAAATAGGACATATTATAGTGGATGAAAAAGTTTCTTTTGGTGTATTTACCGAATGGGATTTTTATGTTTTTAAAGCCATAATTAAAAATTGATTTAAAATTATTTTAATGAAAAAAAAGAATAAGAATTATTTTTTTGTAGTTACAGGATTACAAGTTATTAATTGTGTTGAGTATATTTATGATTCTAATTCTACTGAAGATATTAATGTTTTAATTGTTTGTAATAAAGAGAATACAGCTCGATTAGAGGTTAAGTCTACTCTGCATTTATATGATTGGAATGAAGTGATATATCTTCCGCCTACATTTTTATTAAATTTAAAAATTTCTAGTTTTAAATTAATTTTAAATTTATTGTATTCTTGGACTAGATTGAATTTTATTAGTTTTAAAGAAACTAGAATAATTGGTAATGATTTAACAATATTTTTTAGATATGTTACAAAAAATAAAAAATTAAAAGATATTATATTTATTGATGATGGTAACGGAACCGTTAATTACAATTCTAAAAACCCATACGAAGATTTTAAAGGGAGGAGTAATAAATTTATTTATAAATTTTTAGGCATTCATAATCATGTTTTCTTTCCTAGTATTTTTTTTACCGCATACCCTAATTATGTTAAACCATTATCTAATCAAAAAATCATAATTAATAATTTTAATTATTTAAAAAATATTAAAAAACAAACAAAAACAATTAATAAAATTTACTTTATTGGAGATCCCCATGTAGAAAGAGGTTACATGACAAAAAACCAATTTATTGATGCCTTAATTTTTGTAAATAATTTTTTTGATAATAATGTGATATATGTTCCAAGGATATACGAAGCAGATGATAAACTAGATGAAATTAGATCTTATATGCCAGTATTAAAAAATAGTACCCCTTTTGAAAATTTTATTGTAAATTCTGAGTTATTACCAGTTGCTTTAGTAGCTTTTCATTCAACAGTATTGTTTAATTTAAATAAAATGTGTGGGGATTCTATGAAATATTATTTTATTAAATTACCCAATTACACTAATGAATTTCATATGGAAAATTTGAAAACCATTTGGTGTAGTTTGAAAAAATTTGCAACAGAATTAAGACCTTTTAATTGATTTAAAATAATATTATTTTTTTTATGACAGAAGTTAAAATAAATATTTGTGGGGATTTGGTAATAACAGAGGGAAATTTTCCTGATTTAGAAAACGATATTATTGATTATTTTTCAAAAGGGGATTTGAATATAGTGAATTTAGAATGTCCAATTACTAAGTCAAATAATAAAATCGAAAAGACAGGACTTCATTTGAAAGGGGATGAATACGGGATTTTTAATTTGTTAAAAAAATTAAACATTAACTTAGTTACTTTAGCAAATAATCATATATTTGATTATGGTGTTGATGGATTGAACGATACCATTTCTTTTTGTAAAAAAAACGATTTAAACTATGTTGGAGCTGGATTATTTCATAATGAGATTAGTAAATCAGTCTATTATAACTTAGATGGAAAAAAAATAACTTTTTTGAATTTTGCTGAAAATGAATGGGCAAATTCAGTTAATGGGTCTCCTGGAGCAAATTCTTTAGATGTAATTAATAATGTCTATCAAATAAAAAAAGAAAAGAACAAAGCAGATATTGTAATAGTAATTATACATGGTGGGAATGAATACTATAATCTACCCAGCCCTAAAATGCAAAAAACATATAGATTTTATGCTGACAATGGAGCAGATCTGATAGTAGGACATCATCCACATTGTATTAGCGGTTATGAATTATATAATAATATCCCAATTTTTTATAGTTTGGGAAATTTTTTATTTACTAAAAAGTCTAACCATGATTCATGGTATAGAGGAATGATACTTTCAATTATTATAAACCAAGACAATAACATTAGTTTTGATATAAAATATACAAAACAGTCTAAAGATAATTATAGTCTTTCATTTGTTGATAATTTTGAAAACGAAGTAATTAGGAAAGAAATAGAAAATTTAAATTCTATTATTTTAGATGAAACTTTAATGTTGGAAAATTGGAAAGATTATTTAAAAAAAATAGAATTACAATATTTAAGAGCCTTTAGTCCTTTGAATGGAATAAAAAATAGGATTATTAAAAAACTAATTATAAAGGTTGGATTAGATAAGATTTTTATTAATAAATCTCATTATTTTAGTTTATTAAATTATATTAGATGTGAAGCTCATTTAGAGGTTTCACAAGGTGTATTAAAGGAATTTACAAAAAAATAACATAGAAATGCAAAATGATAAATTAAAATTTAATGATTACGCATTATATCTATTAGTATTTTCTGTAACTTTTGAAAATTGGAACCCTTTTGGTTTACAAGGGGTCTTTTCAATTACGAAAATGACAACTATATTATATTTAATTTCATCCATAGGTGTTATTTCCAAAAGAGTTTCTTTAAAATATATGTCTTATTATGTTTATCCATTAATGTTCTATATAGTAATAGAGAGTATGTCATCTCTAATAAATGTAAAATATATTCAATCGTACAATGATATTACAAGTTTTAAAGTACTTCAATTGATTTTATTTATGATAATTATTAGCAATCATTTGATTGAAAAGCCTCATTTAAATTTAAAAGTATTAAAAATTTATGTATATAGTATAGCATTATTGAGTTTTTTGTTTTTGATGGGAATTGGAATAGATTCAGAATATACTGATTTGACATCTAGGTTGAGTCTCTTTGGAGAAAACCCCAATGCTATAGGTGTTAAAGGTGCAATCGCCCTTATGATTATTTTTTCATTAATTTTAGAAGGGAAAATTAATCTTTTGTCAAAAATTATTTTTAGTTTTTTTTCAATTTCAATAATTGCTATGATTTCTGGAACGGCATCAAGAGGAGCTTTTATTTTGGTTTTTTTAGGTGGTTTAATTACAGTTTTACTGCAAAAATCAACATTCAAAGTCAAGTTTTTCTCAATAATTGCTTCAATTTTTATTGGTATGCTTTTATGGCAGTATTTTTTATCAAATGAAGTGTTGTTAAAACGATTATTAGAAACAACAGAAGAGGGAAATACAGGTAGAAATGAATTATGGGAAGCTGGTATGAATATTTTTTATGATAATCCAATTGTAGGAGTTGGTAGATCTGGTTTTTTAAATGAAATGAAAATTTATTATGGACTTCCTATGGATACTCACAACATTTTTATTGCCTTATTAGCTACAACTGGTATTATGGGTTTTTTGTTTTTTATAATTTTTTTTTTAAGAATATGGAAATTTGCATATTACAATTATAAGTATAGTAAGAGTATTTTATTTTTAATTGTACTGGTTATAATAACATTTCATATGTTTAAAGCAGGGGGTATTTTAACCCAAATTTTCCCTTGGTTTATTTTTTCCCTTGTCATAGGTGCAACTAGACTTTCAAAACAGCTATAATATAATTAATAAAAAAATAAACATGACAACTAAAGAGCTCAAAAAAAACATTTTTAAACTACTAACTCATTTAGCTCCTCTATATGCTTATAACAAATTTTGGAATAGAAAAGGGACGTTTGAATACCCAAAAAGAATAATCCACCAAGAACAATCCCGTTTTCCATTGTTAGGAATTATTGAAGAGCAAAGAAATTTTCATTACTTTTACATCGCAGCTTGTGAGGAAATGAATGTTCCCTATATTCTTATTGACCTAACAAAATCAAATTGGATTGATATTGTAAAACAATCAGGTTGTAAAGGTATATTAGTATGGCCTTCAGCATCTTCAACTGTAATTAAAAATATGTTTGATGAAAGAATTAAAGTAATTAATGAAGATTTAGGTTTTACTATTTTTCCATCATACAATGAAATGTGGGTATGGGAAAGCAAAAGGAGAATGCATTATTGGTTTGAAGCAAATAATATTAAGCATCCTCAAGGATGGATCTTTTATGATTATAATGAAGCTAGAGCTTTTTTAGAACATTCATCATTCCCACTAGTCTTTAAAACAAATCATGGTGATTCCTCTCAAGGAGTTAAAATTTTGAGAAAAAAAGCGCATGCGCTTAAAATTTTGAATAATTGTTTTGGAGCTGGGGTCAATATGGGGGCTGGTTTTGCTAAGGATTTAGAATGGGGAAGTATATTTTTTCAAGAGTTTATTGAAAATCCCATAGAATGGAGAATAATTCGTATCGGGGATTCTTATTTTGGTTACCAAAAGGTAAGACGAGGTGATTTTGCCAGTGGTTCAGGAGATGCTGTCTTCACAGATATTCCTTTTCATATTTTGAGTTATGTTAGGGATATTACAGATAAGCATAATCTTAAAAGTATCAGTTTTGATGTACTAATAGATAATGATAATAATTTTTATATGATAGAAATTCAAAGTCTTTTTGGAGATACAAAAACTAAACGGAAATTGCTCATAGATGGTGAGCCAGGAAGATATAAATATGATTACGAAAAGGAAAATTGGTTTTTTGAAAAAGGAATTTTTGATCAAAATAATTGTGGTAATCTTAGAGTAGCATATCTTTTAGAACAAATAAATAAAAAATAAACACAAAATGCCTGGAATTAATTTGATTTTTAAAAAAGAAGATGTTGGATTTCTTAGTTCGACACTTAAAGAAAAATTACTTACTAGTAACTGGGATAGTCGTTATTTTTCTGAATCTTATTTTGAAACAAAAAGTTTATTTATTTCAGGAAATAGATATGAAAAGTATCCTATTTATATTTTTGAAAATGATGACTTCTTAGCCGTAATAGAAGGTTTTTTGTACAACGAAGACGCTAAGAGTATAGAGGATGAATTAGTTAAACTTCATAAAATAGTTATTGATAATACAAAAAGACAAGAAGCAATATCTAAGTGGCTCACTAGTACTGATGGCGATTTTATTATAGTTATTAGAGATAAAAAAACAGCAGTAACCTATTTGTTAAACGATGTTTTTGCAAGATTACCATTATATTATTATTTAAAAAATAATTGTCTTATAGTATCACGCGAGCAGAATAGATTAACAGAACTTGCAGATATAAAAAATATTGACATGATAGGTGCTGCACAGTTTATGATGTTGGGATATACAGTTGGTAATAGAACACTTGTTGAGGAATGTAATTATTTTTTACCTGGAAGTCTATTATTGGTAGATGAAAATAAAGGTGAGGTAAAATTAGAAAGAAATTATGTTTTTAATTTTGAATCTATGGTAGATTATACTACCTCATATAAAAAACATGTAGAACAATCAGTAGCACTTTTTAAAAAGGCAACAAGTAAAAGACAATACATAAAAAACATAATCGGTTTAAGTGGTGGACTTGATTCAAGAGCTGTAGCTGCAGCATTTGATTTTACAAGAAATTGTCAAGCTATTTCAAGATTGAGTGTTAATAAGAAAGAACTAAAAGACGTAAAATTAGCAAAAAAAATAGCTACCAAAATCAGTTTACCTTTTAAAGTACTTAATACAGAGGCTTTTACTGGGGAAATGATTTATAAGTTAGCTTTGCAAAAAATGGGTCTTAATTCGCTTGAAAATGCATTTAATTTTCAATATGAGGAAAAACTTTTACAACAAGAAAATGATTTTGTCTATTTTACAGGTGATGGGGGAGATAGAATAAAACCACACATCACATTTTCTAAAAAATTAAAGAACTATGAACAGCTTATGGACTCTATTATAGAGAAAAATAGTGTGCTACCTTACAAATATATTGAAGATATTACAGGAGTAACTATGGATAGTGTAAGAAAAGATATTATAAGCTTTCTACAATCATTTCCAGAACAATCTCTAGAAATTAAGTATATTCATTTTATGATATATGAAAGCGCTTTTAAATCTGTATTTGAAGGAGAGGATAGAAAAAGATTTTATTTTTGGACCGTAACTCCCTTTTATGCTACAGATTTCTTTATTAAATCAATGTCTATTCCTGAGAATTATAAAAAAAATTATAAATTTTACAAAGATTTTTTAATAAAAATGGATAAGCGGGTGGCGGATATTGAAAACGCTGCATGGGGATTTCCTATAAGTTCATTTAAGCTTAATTTGTTTCTTTATTCAAAAAATGTAGCAAAAATGCTACCATTTCAAATCAAAAAATACATACAAGCTGATGTTGAGAAGCTAAAGAAAACACATCACACCAATCTTTTATTATTTTTGTCTGAACTTATTAATTCAGAAGATTTTCCAAATGATTTTAATAATAAAGGACTTAGTTATTTTAAAGATAATATATCGGAAATGAACACCACAGTAATTTATAAAATAATTACACCTATAATAGTTTCACAACTGCTGCAAAAAAAATCAAATCTAAATACTAGGTATGCTAACATAGAATTTATATAAAACTAATGGTATAAAATGCTACTCTTCAAAAGTTAATTTAAATGAAAACTTAAATGTAAAAGTTGATACTGTTTGTTAGTGTAAAATAAAATAAGAAATATGAAAATATTAATAATATCAGATAATTACCCATCGGAACAACATCCTACTAATGGAGTTTTTGTATACAATTTAGTGCAACAATTTGCAAAACTAGGGCATGAAGTAATTGTTATTGCGCCTTTTCAATTAGTGCCAAGAAAAATAAAATTTAAAAAAGTAGTATATGGTAATGAATTAGCAAAGGTTTACCGTCCATTATTTACTTCTTTATCCACTAAACAAATAGGAAGTTTTAATACCTATACAATTGCTCGTAAAATACAAGTAAATGCAATACAACATATTATAAAGAAAAATAAAATTGAGTTTGATGTAGTGTATTGTCATTTTATAAAAAATGCATTATTAGGAGTAGAGGCATTAGAAAAATATAATAAGCCATTTATTGCAGCTGTAGGTGAAAATAGAAATATCCAATTAGTACAAAAATGGTATAATAAGAATACATATACGAAATTTTTCAATAAAATAGATGGTTTTATAGCTGTTTCTGAAATGATAAAAGAGAAATTGATAGATATGAAAGTTTCTCAAGATAAAATTATTGTAGAGCCTAATGGGGTGGATTTTGAAGTGTATTATAAAAGGGAAAATATAAAAGAGCTTAGAGAAAAATATAATTTGCCTCAGAATAAAACATTAGTTATGTTTTTAGGACATTTTATAGAAAACAAAGGGCCTCTAAGATTGGTTAAAGCAGCTGAAGGAATTGAAAATATTGGTCTAGTTATGGTAGGGGAAGGAAAACAAAATCCAGAAAGCACAGATATTGTTTTCAAACAGAAAGTACCTAGAAGTTGTGTTCCTGAACTTTTATCAGCTTCGGATATCTTTGTTTTACCAACGCAGCACGAAGGCTCCAGTAACGCTATAATTGAAGCAATGGCTTGTGGATTACCTATAATTTCGTCTGATATTCCTGAAATAAGAGTGCAATGTACTTCAGATTTTTCAATTTTAGTTGATCCAAATAATATTTCTCAAATTAGGTCAGCATTAAATAAACTGACAGGGGATGAAGAATTAAGAAATAAAATGTCACTTAATGCAATGAATCATGCTAGAAAATTTGGTGTGGTAGAAAGAGCTAAACGAATAGTTAATTTTATTTCCAACATATAAATAAAATGAAAATAATTATCAATGCTGATGATTTTGGTTTTACAAAGTCGGTAAATGAAGCAGTATTCACATTAGCTAAAAGGGGAACATTAACCTCTACAACCGTCATGGTAAATATGCCTTATTGGGAAGAGGTAGATAGATTATTAGAACATCCTAATTTTGGCATTGGTCTGCATTTTAATATAACTCAAGGAAAGCCTATTTTAGATGCATCGGAAATTTCAACAATTGTGAATAGTGAAACGGGAGAGTTTTATGAATTTAAAGAATTAAGAAAAAGGAGTAAACAAGGAAAAATAAATGCTAATGACGTTTATAAAGAATTAAAGGCTCAAATTTTATTATTAAAACAGCGTGTAGGAGATCGTTTAACTCATATGGATTCGCATCAAGGAGTACATAAATATAAGCCCATTTCAAATGCTTTTTTATCTTTAGGGAAAGAAAACATGGTATTAGGTTTACGTTCACCTCATCATTTGTTTATTACTAATGCTAAAGTTCCTGAAGTTGTTGGAATTAAAAATATTTTTAAATTTGGGATTAAAAGATTTATAACAGAATTGTATTATAGAAAATATAATGCTACTTTTCGCAAATATTATGTAATGCCTGAAGGGGAACTTTTAAATATAAATTTAAAAAAAGTAGATACTTTTGAAGCTTTAGAAAAATTAATTGCTTTAGAAAAGTTATATATTGAAATTCCTTGCCATCCAGCTACATCATTTACAGATTTGCCAAAGACAAAATTAACTGATAAAAGACTACAAGAGTTCGAAATATTGAAGTCTGAAAGTTTTAAAAATAGCCTCAATAAGTTTCAATTAATTAGCTTTAAAGATTTAAAAAAATGAAAATAATCATCAACGCAGACGATTTTGGAATGACAAAGTCAATAAATAATGCAATAACAGAATTAATGCATTTAGGAACTATTACTTCTACAACAGTAATGGTAAATATGCCTTATGCAAATGAGGCAATAGAGTTACTTAAAATCCCAAATATTAGTATTGGACTTCATTTTAATTTAACGGAAGGAAAACCAACGTCTTCTATTGATGAAGTATCATCTTTAGTTGATAAAAAGGGTAATTTTCATTCTAAAAAAGAATTAGAGAGTAGAGCAAAGAAAAATTTAATTAAAAAAGAAGAAGTATTATTAGAGTTAAAAAACCAATATGCAAAGCTTTATGATATTTTAGGAGACAATATAACACACTTTG
Organism: Flavobacterium cyclinae; assembly: GCF_021172145.1. Taxonomy (NCBI): domain Bacteria; kingdom Pseudomonadati; phylum Bacteroidota; class Flavobacteriia; order Flavobacteriales; family Flavobacteriaceae; genus Flavobacterium; species Flavobacterium cyclinae. The sequence goes on along the minus strand of NZ_CP089095.1, from coordinate 2,458,172 downwards.
ATTCCCACCAAGGACTTAATAGAATTCCAGTAGTTTTTAAAGCATTATTGGATTTTGGAAAAGAAACTCAAAAGCCAAAAGGAATACGTTTTTATGTTAAGCACTATATACAAAATTCAGGAAAAGTAATTGTTCCTGGTTTATTTGATATCCAAAAATTTGGAATTAAACGTTTGCTAGTTGAGCAATACCTTAAAAATAATAAAAATCAAATTAATAAATATTTTAAGAGCCCTGAAGGGATGTTGGTTTCAAGTTCTCATAATGCTATTGATGTTTTTAAAGCTTTGGTAAAAAATCCTTTGGCAAAATTTGAGAATGCAATTTTAGAGATACCTTGTCATCCATCTATTGATATAACTGAATTAGAAAACACAAAGTTAACAGATGAAAGAGTTATAGAATACCAATTTTTGAAATCAACAGCATTTCTTGAAGCAAAGAAAAGTTTAGATTTAGTTAGTTTCAATTCTGTAGTAGTATAATGGAAAATAAGATAAATTTAGTACATATTAATTCCTATTTTCTTACTAATAAGTTACATGAAGAGTTAGTTATGTCCTTAAGGGATATGAATGCTTCAATTCATCAAACTGTATATATTCCAATAAACAAAAAGGATAAAATAAATAGCGATTATTGTGAATCTAAAAATATTTTATATACAATTTCCAAAGCTTTTTCAAATCTTGAAAGATATTTCTGGCCATTAAAAATGTTATCCATTTATAATGATTTTAATAAAAAAGTAAAAAATGATAAAATAACAATTACCCATGCACATTCGTTAATATCTAATGGCATTATTTCCTTTTTATTATTTAAAAAGAAAGCTATTCCTTATGTTGTTACAGTTAGAAATACAGATATAAATATATTCATGAAAAGATCTATTTTTTTTAGAAAAATAGGTTTCAAAATATTAAATAGTGCTAAATCAATAATGGTTTTATCACCAGCTTATAAGAACATACAATTAAGAGAATGCTTAACAACATTTCAATTTGAGCAACTGAAAGATAAGATTAAAGTTATTCCTAACGGAGTGAATGATTTTTGGATTAAAAATAGATATTTGGATGAGTCTAAGAATAGTAATTGCATAGAAATTCTTTTCGTTGGTAAGCTTCGTGAAAATAAAAATTGTAGTGCATTAATTAAAGCTTGTAAAATATTAAAAGAAAAAGGTATTGACTTCCAACTTACAATTGTAGGTGAAGGTTATCTTAAAGATAAATTGCAAGTAGAAGCAAAAGGTTTAAAAGTTAGATTTTTAGGTTTCATTTCAGATAATGAACAATTATTAAAAATATATAGGAATTCGAATCTTCTAGTAGTGCCTTCATTTAAAGAATCTTTTGGATTAGTATATGTAGAAGCAATGACTCAAGGTTTACCAGTAGTTTATACAAAAGGCCAAGGATTTGATGGGAATTATGAAGAAGGAGTAGTTGGTTTTTCAGTAATGCCAAAAGAACATGAGAAAATTGCAGAAGCTATTCAAAAAATAAAAGAAAATTACAATGAAATCTCGAAAAATGCTTATAATCATGCTCTAGACTTTTCGTGGACATACAATTCTAAAATGCTTAATGATATTTATACTAATATAGAATAAATGAAAATTCTTTATATACACCAATACTTTAAAACTCCGAGAGAACCCGGAGCTACTCGTATTTATTTTATTGTTCAGCAACTTTTAAAGGAGGGACATGAAGTTACAGTAATTACTCAAAATAAAAAAATAACAGCATCCGATAGAGAAGAAGTCTATTTAGACGGTATTAATATAGTTTATTTGAAAAATGCTTATTCAAATGAAATGAGTATTCCTATGCGGATTAAATCATTTTTTAATTTTATGTACAAATCTTCTTTTGAAGTTTTTAAACATAAAAATATTGATTTAGTTATTGCTACATCTACACCCTTATCAGTTGGACTTCCCGCCCTATTATTAAAAAAAATCAAAGGTATTCCTTTTGTTTTTGAAGTTAGAGATTTGTGGCCAGAAGTGCCTATACAAATGGGGGGGCTTAAAAATCCATTAGTAAAAAAAATAGCTATTTGGTTTGAAAAAACAATCTATAAAAATGCAAGCCATATAGTTGCTTTATCTCCAGGTATGTATGATGGTGTTATTAAATATGTTTCATCTGATAAAGTATCAATGATTCCCAATATGGCTAAGAAAGAACATTTTTGGCCAAGAGAAAAAAGCAAAGATTGTATTAAAAAGTTACAACTTAGAGAAAGTTCTTTTAAGGTAATTCATTTTGGTACAATGGGTATTGCAAATGGCCTTCAATATTTTATTGAAGCTGCAAAAATTGCTCATGATAAAGGAATAATGGATGTTGATTTTATTCTTTTAGGAGAAGGAAAAGCAGAAAAAACTTTAAAATTATTCGCTGAAAGTAATAAATTAACAAATGTATTTTTTTACGAAAGATTAGCAATGAAAGAGACAAGTGAAGTAGTAAATGTTTGTGATATTTCGGTTGTCCCCTTTCTAAATATTCCAATTTTAAGTACTAATTCACCAAATAAATTATTTGATTCTTTAGCTGCTGGTAAACCAATAATAGTAAATTCAAATGGTTGGACAAAAAAAATGGTAGAAGAAAATAGATGTGGAGCTTTTGTAGACCCAGAAAATCCAAATGAATTATTTGAACTTATTATGGATTGGAAAAATGAGCCTCATTTACTGAAGATAATGGGTGATAATAGTAGAAAATTAGCAGAAACTACTTATGATGAATCCATACTTACCAAAAGGTTTGCAAGTATTATAAATACTTTTAATAACAAGTAAAAAGCAATGAAAAATATTCTATATTTAGGTTTTTTTATTTTGAAGACAGATTATAAAGATTTATTAAAATCAATCAATTGTACTTCAAAAAAAGGGTATAACAAACTATTTTTGTATATAAGAATGGTAATAAACTCATTATTGTATGGTTCTTCATTTGTGGACTATTATAATTTCCAATTCTACAGAAAAAATAAAGAGCAGAAGAAAGAATATGCAACAATGGGTATTATGTATAAGTTTCATAATAAAATGAATCATAAAGATTTTATTGATGAGGTTGATAATAAAAAGACATTTTTCAAAACGTTTAATAAATTCTGTAATCCAGCTTTTTTATATACCCAAAAAGATATGGATATCATCACAAACGTTATTTTGGAACGACTTAATCAAAAAATTGTGATTAAAAATCCAGAAAGTTCGGGAGGAAAGGGTGTGCGAATTTTCCAAGTTCAAAAAAAAGAAAATAGTATAATGATTGGAGATGTAGAACTTATTACTTTTTTAAACAATCATTTTAAGGAAAATGAATACTTTTATTTTGAGGATTTTATAATACAGCATGAAAGTATCGCAAATATTTCTCCATCGGCGGTTAATACAATAAGAATGATAACCTTGCTTAATGATGAAAATAGAGTAGATATTATTGGTTCGGTATTTCGTATTAGTGTAGATTGTCCTATAGACAATTATTCAGCAGGTAATTTAGCAGCAGAGATTGAAAGTGAAACTGGGATTGTAATTTCAGGAGGTATAAGAAAAAAATCTTCTTGTGATAGTTATCATGAAATACACCCTATTACAAAACAACAAATTTTAGGTTTTAAGGTTCCATTTTGGAATGAAATAAAACAATTGGTAACTGATGCCGCACTTGTAGTGCCACAAGTTAGAACTGTGGGTTGGGATATTGCAATTACGCCAGATGGCCCCATAATCATAGAGGGAAACAGTAAGTGGAATAAAGATACATGGCAAATTCCTGCAGGAAAAGGAAAACTTAATCAAATAAAAAAATATTTATAAAGAAAGATTATGTTGTTTAATTCGTTAAGTTTTGCCGTTTTTTTGCCCATTGTTTTTTTAGCCTATTGGTTTTTAAGATCAAATAAAAGCTATCAAAATTTACTTTTGATGGTTGCTAGTTATTATTTCTATGCTTGTTGGGATTATAGATTTTTATTTTTACTAATATTTTCTACATTATTGGATTATGCGTCTGGACTACAGATGCATTATACAAAGAATAGTAGAATGAAATTTTTTTGGTTTTGGTTAAGTATACTTATAAACTTGGGGTTTTTAGGTATTTTTAAATATTATAATTTTTTTGCTGAATCTTTTTCTAAAGCACTATCCGTTTTTGGAATAGAAACTAGTTTTATTTTTCTTGATGTTATATTGCCAGTAGGTATATCTTTTTATACTTTCCATGGTCTATCATATGTTATAGATATATATAAAAATAGAATAGAACCCGAGAAAAATTTTATTGATTATTCACTTTTTGTTAGTTTCTTTCCATTATTAGTTGCAGGTCCAATTGAGCGAGCTACTCATTTATTGCCTCAAATAAAAAGAGAAAGAAATTTTGATTATGCAAAAGCCTCAGAGGGTATGAGACAAATTCTATGGGGGCTTTTTAAGAAGATTGTTATTGCAGATAATTGTGCCTATTTCGCAAATATTATTTTCAATAATTCTTATGATTATTCGGGCAGTACCTTATTTTTAGGAGCCCTTTTTTTTACATTTCAAATATATGGTGATTTTTCTGGTTATTCAGATATCGCTTTAGGAACGGCTAAATTATTTGGTTTCGATTTACTTAAGAATTTTTCCTTTCCCTATTTCTCAAGAGATATAGCAGAATTTTGGCGAAGATGGCATATCTCACTCTCGTCATGGTTTAGGGACTATTTATATATACCATTAGGAGGAAGTAAGGGAGGGATAATGATGAAAATAAGAAATACCTTTATAATATTTATTGTTAGCGGCTTTTGGCACGGTGCAAATTGGACTTTTATTGTATGGGGTGCACTAAATGCTCTTTATTTTTTACCACTTATGCTATTAAATACAAATAGAAGTAATTTAGAGATTGCTGCTCAGGGTAAAATTTCACCAACTTTTAGAGAAGCTATTAATATTTTGATAACTTTTTTATTAACAGTTTTTGCATGGATATTCTTTAGAGCAGATAATGTTTTACATGCAACTTCCTATATAAAACAAATTTTTTCAGGAACATTTTTTACATTACCTCAAATTGAATTAAAAGCTTATTTTATTCTATCCGTTGTCTTTCTATTTTTCATCACAGAGTGGCTTAGTCGCGAATATGATTATGGATTAGGATTAATTAAAAATCTAAAATCTCCTTTTAAAAGATATTTAATTTATTTTATCATTGTATTAGCTATATTTTTGATAGGAAATTTTGAGGAAAATGAATTTATATATTTTCAATTTTAAATTATGAAATATTTCTTAAAAAAAACTCTATTTTTTTCATTACCAGTATTTTTTTTACTGATTATTGTAAATTATTCTATTGATCCAGCTAATTTATTTTCATCTAATTATGAGAATAATATAGCTAATGCTTTACTTTCCCAAAAAAACATTACAAATATTGATAACTATGATGATAGAAAACTTCAAAGAAATATTATAAATAAAATTAATTATTGTCCCAATACTATTGTTTTAGGTTCTAGCAGAACTATGCTTTTGAACTCTATTAATTGCAATAATACTAGTTTTTTAAACAATAGTGTCAGTGGTGCTACTATTGAAGATATTCTTGGTATATATCAACTTTATGTTAAAAATAACTATTTTCCAAAAAAAATAATTTTAGGAATTGACCCATGGCTTCTAAATGAAAATAATGGTCAAGAAAGATGGAAAAGTATATCATCTGAATACAATGATTTTTTAAAAAGTATTAATAAAAATCCAGTTGACATAAATAATTCTTCTTATCTACAATTAGTTTCACCTTCTTATTTTCAATCTTCTGTTAATATGTTATTTAACAAAAAGGAAAATCCAATAGTTACAAATAAACGATTCAATAGATCAATTACAAAAATTTTTGATGGTTCCATAACTTATGATCAGAAGTTTAGGCAAGCCGATTTAAATATTATTATGGGTAAAGTTGATAAATTTATAGAAGGTAAGATATACAGTATCGAAAATTATCAAAATTTATCATATAAAAATAGAATTCTATTTGAGCATTTTATTAAAATTCTAAATGATAATAATGTAGAAATTGAGTTTTTTTTGTCACCCTATCACCCCAAAGTTTATAATTTTATTAAGAATCAAAAAAAATATAAAAATGTAAATGAAAGTGAAAAATATTTTTTAAGTATTGCAAAAAAATTAAATATTGAGGTTTTAGGAAGTTATGATCCATTTAAACTTAATTTAAATGAATCACATTTTTACGATGGTATGCATTGTAACGAAAAAGGTGTTGATTTAATTTTATCAAAAAAATATAAATTGTAATGTATAAGAATTTTTTCAAGCGATTAATAGATTTTTCTTTGTCGTTAACAGGAATATTAGTTTTAATGCCAATATTTATAATTGCATTTATAACACTTTATTTTTCCAATAATGGTAAGCCTTTTTTTTACCAAGAACGTCCTGGAAGATTTGGTACTATTTTTAAAATAATTAAATTTAAAACTATGACAGATCAAACCGATAGTAATGGGAATCTACTTCCAGATAATCTAAGATTAACTAGAGTTGGAAAATTGATACGAAAAACTTCAATTGATGAAATACCCCAATTGTTAAATGTTTTAAGAGGAGATATGTCCTTAGTAGGACCACGCCCCTTACGAGTGCATTATTTACCTCTTTATTCTTATGAACAGAATAGAAGACATGAAGTAAGACCTGGAATTACAGGTTGGGCTCAAGTAAATGGGAGAAATACGTTAAGTTGGACTGAAAAATTTAAGCTTGATGTTTGGTATGTTGACAATATTAGTTTTTTATTAGATGTTAAGATTATAATTAATACTGTATTTAAAATTTTTAAAACAAATGAAGTAAATGCAACAGAGGACATTACTATGATTCCATTTGATGGTAAAAATTAATAATATGAAGAAAAGAGCGGTTATTTTTGGTGCGGGTACCTATGGCCAAGTATATTCAAAATACTTAGAAGAATATTACGAAATTCTGGGTTTTATTGATGATAATGATTTGTTGAAAGGGACTAATATTGGAGGATATTCTGTTCTAGGTAATATTAATTTTTTATTTAATGGAATAACTAAAGATGTAGCGGTTTTTGTTCCAATTGGTAATAACTCTGTTCGAGTTAATTTGCTTTTAAAGATTGAGTCAGAAGGATTTCAGATACCATCTTTTATTCATAAATCCGTATTGCTGGATGCAACAGTTGAGTTAGGAAAAGCAATATATATATTACCTAGTTCAAATGTGATGCCATTTACAAAAATACAAGATTATTCAATGATAAGTATGGGAGTTAATATTGCTCATCATGTTACCATTGAAAAAGGGTGTTTTTTTTCACAAGGAGTAAATATAGGTGCTTCAATTCATATTAAAGAATTTTCTTATTTTGGTATAGGTTCTACAGTGATGACAGGTGTTTCTTGCATTGGTGTAAACACATTAATTGGAGCAGGAACTTTAATTATTAAAAATGTTCCAGATGATGTTGTGATGATAGGTAACCCAGGAAAAATTTTAAGAATAAATACAAAGAAATAATATTTTAAGAGTATGAATTTTGAAGTAGTTTTAGAGTCGATTGAAGAGTTACAGCAAGTTAATTTGAACTCAATAAAAAGTATTGAATTGTGCTCTGCTCTTCAATTAGGTGGGCTTACTCCAAGTTATGCAACAACATCTTTTTTTTGTGAACATGCAGTTCCTGAAGTACATGTTATGATTCGACCTAGAGCTGGTGGATTTATTTACAATGATTTTGAACTACAATTAATGGAAGAAGAAATTAAATGTTTTGCAAATCTAGGAGTTACGGGTGTGGTATTTGGAATTTTAGATCGAGATTTCAGAATCGAAAGAGAGAAAACTATACAATTATTATCCATTTCAAAACAATTAGAACTACAAAACACTTTTCATAGAGCATTTGATTTCTCTACTGATCACGAATCCGATTTACATTTTTTAATTGAAGTTGGTTTTGATCGTCTTTTGACTGCAGGAAGTCAAAAAGGAGTTGATTTTGGATTGGAGAAATTAAAAAGATGGAAACATTTGTATGGTGATGAAATTCAAATCATAGCAGGTGGTGGTGTTACTTATGATAATGCAATACAATTAAAAAAAAATGGATTAGAATCCATACATTTTAATATAAAAGATCCAATTTTGAAGTCTGATTCTGTTATGGGTTATGAATATAAGTTAAATATAGAGAAGTTGCATAATTTAATTAGTATCTAGTAAGAAATTCAAAATTTTATAAGATAATAATGTAATATCAAAATATCATAAAATGCATTTTTTACAAAATAATATAACATTGTATAATTTTTTTACATTTTTAATATTGCTATTGTTGCTATTAAATTTTAAATTTAATATAATAAAGTTACATTTGATTTGGATAGTTATTTTTTCTTTTTTTTTAGTTTGTGCTACTTCCTTTTTTCCTAAATATCTAATAAAAAAGCATGAAAACAAGTATGTTGAAATTGATGTTAGTTCTCTAGACAAATCCAAAACTTATTATTTACATGTTTTAGGTGCGGGTTATAGTCTTGATACAAGATTATCAGCTACAAAGCAATTATCTGATGTTACACTATCTCGTTTAATTGAGGCAATTCGTATATCAAAGAAGCTACCAAATTACAAAATTGTAGGTTCGGGATATTCTAGCTTAGGAATAGAATCGCAAGCATCAGTTGTTAAAAGAGCTGCGGTTGAATTAGGTGTTCCCGACGATAAAATTGAGATGTTAACTACACCTTCTAACACTGCAGAAGAAGTAGTAGCTTTTGTAAATCAATTTGGAATTGATAAAAAAGTAATAGTTGTTTCCGATGCGATGCATCTTCCTAGAGCCATAATGTTATATATGCAAAATGGGATTGTTGCAATTCCAGCCCCTACCAACTTTAGAGTAAAACATGGTATTAATGATTATAACGGCATAACTTTTCCTTCTATTTCTTCTTTAGATTTAATGAACGAATACTTAAGAGAACAACTCAAATATTGGAAAGATAGTTGGAGCAATAAATAAAAATAAGAATTAAATTTTCTTGATATGGTTGTATAATCCTTATTGCCTCTTGTTTTGCTTGTTTTCATTTTTGCTCTTTATTTTTAACCTAGTGAATCAATTTGTATACTACTACTTGTTAAAATAATTTTTATAAATCATTAATTAACAATATGTTAATATCTTTTTTATAATGTTGAATTTTTTATTTTATATTTTTGTTTCAAATATTCAACTATAAATGAAAACAAATTTTAATTTTACTGATTGGTGTTTGTCTCTTTTCAAGACGTTTGCCAATGATTTTTTCTTTCTTAATTATTTGGGATTTAAAAGTCGGGATGATTACTTTAAATTCAAAGGTATAGTGTCTTTTTTGATGGTATTTTTTTTGTTGTTAAGTAGTCCAATTTTATTAGCTCAAGGAAGTGAGGATTTTTCTAATATTCCAACAAGCTCATCAAGTTCCTATTCTTTGCGAGAATGGCAAGGATTTGATAATGTAACTTGGACAGCAAATGGTGCTAGAACCGATCAAAGTATGACTGGTAAAGCTATTTGTTTTGGAAATTCTGGAACTCGAAATGTCATTTCTCCTACGTATACTGGAGGAATCGGAACTTTAACTTTTGATTATGTTCGGGCATTTACAGGAACTAATGCAAGAAGCATAGAAGTGTATGTAAATGGTACTCAAATTGGTACTACTATTACTGTAGATCGTAATTCTAATACTGTAATTACTTATTCTTCTGAAATTAATGTTGCAGGTGATGTAGTTCTTGAAATTCGTTCCACGGGAGCGGCACAAGTAAAAGTAGATAATATTGCATGGACAGGCTATTCAGCTCCTAGTGTTGCGCCCGTAATTTCAAGTAGTTTGTTTGCTAATGCTACTTATAATGAACCTTTGACTTATTCTATTGTTGCTGCTAATTCCCCATCTAGTTATAATGCTGTTGGGTTACCTTTAGGTTTATCTATTGATACATCAACTGGAGTCATATCGGGTAATCCATTACAAGTTGGAGTTTTTTCTGTTACTATTTCTGCAACAAATGCTACAGGTACTGGGGATGCAACATTGGAAATGCTAGTTTCTAAAGGAAATCAATCTATTATATTCGATACTATTCCCTCAAAAGTATATGGTGATTCTGATTTTACATTAAATGCTTCGGCATCTTCCGCTTTAGCAGTGACTTATGTAACTTCAAATCCTGATGTTGCTATTGTAACTAATAATAATATTGTTTCGATTGTAGGAGTAGGGATTGCTACTATAACTGCTTCGCAAAGTGGGGATGATTATTACAATGCAGCTGATCCTGTTGGTCAAGAATTAATTGTTGCTAAAGCAGATCAAGTAATTTCATTTGAACCATTAGTCGAAAAGTTGGATTCTGATGCTGATTTTCAGTTGAACGCTACTTCATCATCTGGTTTGGCAATTACTTACACAAGTTCAGATAATACAGTTGTATCAATTTCAGGTAATATAGCAAGTATAGAAGGTCCAGGTATTGTTCAAATAACAGCATCACAAGAAGGAAATGAAAACTATAACTCAGCACTTGCTGTTACACAAAATCAAGTTGTTATTAATACGGCTCTTGAAAGTCAAGAAATTACTTTTGGTGCTTTGCCAGAAGTTACTTACGGAGATGAAGCTTTTGAATTAGGGGCTGTCGTAGATTCAGGCATGCCTATTACATATACTAGTAGTGATGTGAACATTGCTTCAATTACTGAGGGTATTGTAACAATTCATCAACCGGGAGTTGTGTGGATAACAGCTTCACAAGAAGGAGGTAATGGTTATAATCCAGCGGCTAGTGTTTCACAAGAATTAGTCATCAACAAAAAAAGCATTACTGTTTCCAACCTTATTATTGAGGATAAAATTTATGATGGTTCATTTGGAGCTACAATATTATCCTATAGTCTAAATGGGATAATTGGAAGTGATATTATTGATATTGATGCATCAAATGCTGTTTTTGTTGATCAAAATGCAGGAGTTAATCAATCTGTAATTCCTAATTTTATTTTGATTGGAGCTGATGTTTTTAAATACGAATTGGAACAACCCTCTAATTTAACGGGAACTATTTTAAAATCAAATCAAACGATTAGTTTTACTAGTTTATCAAATTATACAACAGCGATCCCTTCATTTGAATTGAATGCTACTGCTACTTCCGGATTATCCGTTTCGTATTCTAGTTCTAATACTGAAGTAGCTACAATAAATGGAAATACGGTTACTATTGTAGGTGCAGGAACAACTATAATAACAGCTTATCAAGATGGTGATACCAACTTTAATGCAGCTACGGCTGTACCCCAGACTTTGGTAATTACTCGTGCTCCAGATGTTTTTGCTGCATGGCAATTTGGGGTACCTGCTTCATCTGGAAATGAAGTTAATTATACATCTACTACAAATGATGCAAGACTAACTTCAGCTACACTTTCAAGAGGTGCTGGAGTATCTCCAACAAGTCTAGGAAGAGCTTTTGCATCTAATGGATGGAATTCGAGTAGTAAATCTGAGGCATTAGATTCAAATGAATATTATGAATTTAGTTTTACTCCTACTTCAGGTTATGCGATGTCTTTGAATACATTAGATGTTACTTTGAGAAGATCTAGTAATACTGCACCTAATTCTTATATTTGGATGTACAGTATTGATGGAATAGATTTTAATGAAATAGGTACTGAAATAAATTACACCAGTACTGCAGATGGAGCTGTACAACCTCAAATTGATTTATCTGTCGTTGAAGCGTTGCAAAATTTGCCTGCTGGTACACTTCTTACTTTTAGATTATATGCATGGGGGGCAACCTCTTCCACAGCTACATTTTCAATTGGAAGGTATGGGTCAAATGACGCTACTAATAGCTTAGTAGTTACAGGTTTTGTAAATCAATTACCTGCTCCTACTATTACAAGTTCTTTGAGTGCTTCAGGAACCGTAGGTCAATCTTTCAACTACTCAACAATGGCATCTAATGTGCCGTCTAGTTATAATGCATCAGGTTTGCCGTTAGGGTTATCCATTAATACATCAACAGGTATTATTTCTGGTGTGCCAACAGTTGCAGGAGTATTTAATGTTAGTTTGTCAGCTACTAACTTGTCAGGTACTGATACACAAGAGTTGATTTTAACGGTATTAAAATCAGATCAAGAACTTACGTTTGATGTTTTACCTTCGTTTGTTTATGGCGATTTACCATTTGAATTAGACGGAACAGCTTCTTCAGGTCTAACGGTGTCTTATACTAGTTCTAATCCTTCTGTTGCTACACTGGAGGGGAATGTACTAACCATTGTTGGTGCAGGTACTACATTAATAACAGCTTCTCAAGCTGGAAATGATAACTATAATTCAGCATTAGAAATTACTAGAGAACTAGTGGTGAATAAAGCGGATCAAACCATAACATTTGAATTGTTAGAAAATCGTTTAGATACAGATGCAAGTTTTACATTAACTGCTTCGACTACTTCAGGGTTACCTGTGAGTTTTATAAGTGATAACGAATCGGTTTTATCTATAAATGGAAATGTTGCTACTATACTAGCTTCTGGAACAGTTGTTATTACTGCTCTTCAAGAAGGAAATGATAATTATAACGCAGCTGTTACTGTTAGCCAAGAGCAAGTAATTATTAATACTTCATTAGCAAATCAAGAAATAACATTTGAACCAATCGCAGAACAAGTTTATGGTAATGCTCCAATTGTCTTAAATGCAACAGCTAGTTCAGGATTGATTGTAACCTATGTTAGTTCAGATGAAACAATCGCAACTATAGACGGAAATAGTGTAAACCTATTACAACCTGGAACTGTAACCATCACAGCGAACCAGGTGGGGAATGCTAGTTACAATCCAGCACCAGCATCTTCTCAGTCTTTAGTGATTGTTAAAAAACAATTAACCGTAAGTGAGGTAGTTGTTGCTGATAAATCATATGATGGCACAACTAGCGCACAAGTTTCTAGTTATCAATTAAATGGTATTGTAGGAGTTGATGAAGTTGAATTAACTAATACGGCAGAATTTGAACAGGCTAATGTAGGTCAAAATATAGCAGTAATACCTAATTTTGAATTAGTAGGTTTACATTCAGATCGTTATACTTTAGTTCAGCCAACAAATGTAATTGGAAATATAGTGAAAGCAGATCAAGTACTTGTTTTTGAGGCATTACCTTCAAAAGTATATGGAGATGCTGCTTTTGAAATTTCAGCTTTGGGTGGCGCTTCTGGAGAACCAATAGTGTTTACTAGTTCAGATGAGACTATTGCTACTGTTTTAGGAAATCAGATAACAATTTTAGCTGGAGGAACGGTTCAAATCACGGCAAGTCAATTAGGGAATGAGAATTACAATGATGCAATTTCGGTATCTCAAGAATTAGTAATTGCTCCAAGAGTTCAATATATTAATGGTTTTTCGTCTTTAGGTACCAAGTATATTTCTGCATTACCTTTTGCATTAAATGCTACAGCAACTTCTGCTTTAGATGTTAGTTATACAAGTTCCAATACTGATGTAGCGACAGTTGATGGTAATGTGATAACAATTGTTGGTATAGGTCAAACTGAAATTACTGCAATTCAAGAAGGTAGTGCTAATTATGAACCTGTTACCCAAGTACGTTCGCTTAAGGTTATTCCTGATCCAATTGCGGCATGGAATGTTTATGGATTGAATCAAGTTCCAACAGCCACTGCAACTACATTTACTAATTTAGTTGCAACTAATGGTGCAAATCTTTTAACAAGAGGGGCTGGTGCAACTGCTAGCGTAGGCACTAACTCATTTAGAACAACAGGTTTTAAAAATGATGGTATTGATTTAGGTAATAATGATTATTTTGAGTTTAAGTTACAACCGGAAAGTGGTTATCAAATGAATTTAACTTCTATTGATGCTAATTTTGTAGGTACTTCAACTTTTTATGCTTCACCAGGAGTAACACATCAGTTTGCTTACAGTATCGATGGATCAAATTTTAATTTTATAGGTTTACCTATCACAAGTACTGATTTAATTATTCCTACAATCGATTTAACACAGATTTCAGAGTTACAAAACATTCCAAACGGAACTACTGTTACCTTTAGATATTTTGCTAGCGGTCAAACTTCAACTGGAGGTTGGGGTTTAAGTTCTCCAGCTGCTGATTCCGATGCGCTTGCTATTGGGGGTAATTTAGTAACTTTACCTGTCACTCCTCAAATTACAGTAACTCAAAATTGTGATGGAACTGTAACCCTTTCTACAGATGCTACTGGTACTTTATTATGGAGTACCAATGATACCTCTTCAAGTATTACTATTTCTACTGCTGGAACTTATACGGTTTCACAGACCATTGATGGTCTTACTAGTAACTTAGGAACTGTAGATGTTGTTCCGGTAGTTATCAGTTCTCCAATTGTTGATAATCAAACTTTTTGTAGTGTTGATACTCCTAGAATTTCTGATATTGTTGTATTGGGTCAAAATATTAAAGTCTATAGTGACAGTGAGAAAACTATGTTATTAAGTAGTGAAACTCCATTAGAAAGTGCTACTTATTATGTTACTCAAACCATTGATACGTGCGAAAGTGAAGTTGTAGCTGTTCAAATAACAGTCAACCAGTCTTATACTTATTACGTGGACACTGATGGTGATGGTTATGGTTCTACAACAACAGTCATGTTGTGTGATTCTACGCTTCAAGAGGGTTATTCAGTAAACAATACGGACTGTGATGATACCAATGCAGCTGTATGGCGTACAGGAGATTTCTATGTAGATGCGGATGCAGATACATATGGAACAGGAGAAGCGGTTTCTTTATGTTATGGAACAAACACGCCAGCAGGCTATGCGACACGCGCAGGAGACTGTAACGATTCAAGTGCATCGGTTAATCCGGGAGCTACCGAGATATGTGGTAACGGAATAGATGACAATTGTAATGGAAGTATTGATGAGGGTTGTGTTGTTTATTCGCAAGTTCAGTCTTCACAATGTGGAGTTACTATAGGAAGTTTATCTACTGCGATTTATGCAAACATGATAAGTGGAGCTACGTCCTACACATTTGAAGTAACGGAAGGTTCAACTGTACGAGAGTTTACCCCATCTTCTGGATTACGTTACTTTAATTTAAATCAGTTAACCGGAGGGTCGTTATATGCTACTACGTATAGTATTCGAGTTAACTATTTAAAATCAGGAGTTTGGAGTGGATATGGTCCTTCATGTGAAGTGACTACGCCTGCAGTTCCAACGAGTAAAGTACAAACCTCACAATGTGGAGTTACTTTAGCGTCATTAGGGACACAGATTAGTGCAAATTCAGTAAGTAATGTAACGACATATCGATTTGAAGTTACAGATGGATTAACTGTTTCTACATACGATTCAGCTACACGTCAGTTCCAATTAACACAAGTTTCAGGTTTATCATTGCGTTATGCAACTACCTACCAGATACGCGTTAAATTATTGATTAATAATGGGCAGTGGAGTGAATATGGAGAGTCATGTGATGTTACCACTCCGTCATTACCATTAACTAAGGTTCAAACTTCACAGTGTGGAGTAACAGTTGCAGCACGAGAAACGTTGATTTATGCAGATGCAGTAACAGGAGTTTCAGGATATAGATTTGAGGTAACACGACCAAACAATACAGTTGCGGTAGTAACTACGGCATCGGGTAATGATAGATCGTTTAGTTTAAGTCAAGTTGCGGCTGATTTTGGTGAGGCCTATTCTGTTCGAGTAGCGGTATTGAACAATGGAGTTTGGGGAGAATATGGTACAGTGTGTACAGTATCAGCACCAGATCCATTGACTCAAGTTCAAGCATCACAATGTGGAATAACATTAGGTTCGTTAACTACTCCAATTTATGCAGATGCTGTTTCAGGAGCGACAAGATATCGTTTCCAAGTAACACGAGGATCAGAGGTTAGGGAGTACACCACAAGTTCGGGTTCTATACGTTACTTTAATTTAACCCAGTTAGATGGTGGGTCAAATTTTGGAGCGGCTTATTTTGTAAAAGTTGCGGTAGAGTATAGAGGTTCATGGAGAGCTTATGGAACAGGATGTTATGTAACTACACCAACACCAACCACTAAAGTTCAAACTTCACAATGTGGAATTACTTTAGCATCATTAAATACGATAATTTCAGCCAATTCAGTATCGAATGTATCGGCTTATCGATTTGAGGTAACAAAAGAAGGTGGAGAGGTAAGGACATTTGATTCTAGTACACGTCAGTTCTATTTAGCACAATTGAATCGAGGAAGTGAATTTGCTACTTATGCTACAACTTATAGTATTCGAGTTGCACTTAAGAGTGGTGGAAGTTGGATGGAATATGGCGAGTCATGTAATGTGACAACTCCATCATTACCAACAACCAAACTTCAAGGGGCATATTGTGGTAGAACTAATGTTACACCAGGAAGAAGATTGTATTCAAGTAGAGTTTTAGGAGCGTCTGCTTATCGTTTTAGAATAACCAATGGGTTAGATCAAGCGGAATATACAACTGCTTCAGCAAGTGTGTATTGGTTTACGATGAATGATGTTGATATACCATATATTACAGGTACTACTTATAATGTAGAGGTAGCGGTACTTAATAATGGTGTTTGGGGTCCTTATGGTGATGTATGTACAATAACAACACGAGGCACAGCACCAACAAGTAGAGAAGAGGTGGTTAAAGAAGATGATTCCCCAAGTAAAGTTATCTTTGCAGTTAAGGGTTATCCAAATCCATACACATCTTACTTTACAGTATCATTAGAAACGCCAAGCGCATCTATGGTTTATGTTAGGGTGTTTGACATGACAGGAAAACTAATTGAAGATCGAGAAGTGGCACCGTCACAATTAGAAGAGCTACAATTAGGTTCACAATGGGCATCAGGTGTTTACAATGTTATTGTAGCACAAGACGACCAATTGAAAACCATACGCATGGTTAAACAAGAGTAGTGATGTAGGAAAAGTGCTCAAAGCACAACACACACTTCATTATAAACAAGAGGAGGCTGTCGTAAGACAGCCTCCTTTATTATAATCATTAATGCAGTTTGATTGAAATCTCAAGGAATTATTAAAAAAAATATTAAAAATGAATTTTTTGGGATGAATTAGTTTATTTCATTATTTTTTTAAGTTAATAAAATGTTAATTCAAAATTTAAATTATAAGTACATTTTTTTAAATTAAAAGTATTTACCTGCTCCTTCAAAAGGATAATATTACTTTTAATTTGAATAATTGACTAAACTATTTTCAAAAAAGAGTTTGTTAATTATTTAAAGTCCCAAGAAAAACCATAAAGAATGTTACATAAAACCTACTACTGTATTAAAAATTATGATTAAAATTGGTGTTCGGCAGCCGTAAATGTCGGAAATAATATATTATTTAACTAACAATTAACTTTATGGAAAACAATTATTTTTCGCGAACGAGAAGCTTTTTTGAAGCTTTGTTTGCAAAAAATGTCCTCCTTTTAGCGCTGACCTTGTTAGCGGCTTTAGGGATGGAAGCGCAGACTACTGTAACCATTGGTTCTGGAACAAATGTTGGGAATAGACTTCCTATTGCTCCTTACTATGGTTACACTTACTCGCAACAAGTTGTTCTACAATCGGAAATTAATACCAGTGGTATTATCACAAAGCTCCGGTTTTACAGTAATGGTAATGCCTTAACAAATAGTAACAATTGGACTATTTATTTAGGGCATACCACTAAAACTGCTTTTACATCAGACGCAGATTGGATTCAATCGGGTGCGATGACTCAAGTATTTACTGGTACAGTCTCGGCAACAACTACAGCTGGTTGGTATGAGATTGACATCGAAGATGTCTTTCTTTACAACAACACCGACAATTTAGTAGTAGCAGTTGATGAAAATGCAGCAGGTTACAAAACTGGAAGCAGTACTAATTATTTTAGAATTTGGACAACTCCAGTAACTAATCGTGGTATTTATTACATTAATGATAATACTAATCCAAATCCAGCATCAATATCTTTGACTGGGACTCGTACTTCATACATTGCACAAATGCAATTTGATATTGCTGCTGCAGCAGGATGTACAACACCAACAGCGCAGCCAACGGCTTTAGCATTTTCAAGTGTAACAGCTACTTCATTGAGTGGATCGTTTACAATGCCTTCACCAGCCCCAACAGGCTATATGGTGGTACGAAGCACGAGTGCAACCGCACCAACCGCACCAACAGATGGAACCGCACTTGCAGTGGGCTCTACTGCTTTAGGTGCAGGTACTTATGTGGTAGCAAACACAGCAACAGGGTCTTTTACAGATTCTGGTTTGTCAGCTAATACACAATACTATTATTACATTTATTCTTATAATTCAGGATGTTCGGGTGCGCCGGCTTATTTAGCAACATCTCCTTTAACAGGAAATGTTACTACATGTATGCCAACACCAACTTCATCAGCTGCAACCTCAGTCTCATCTTCAGGCTTTACCGCAAACTGGACTGGTGCTGCAAGTGATGCAGGATATGAATTAGAAGTGTCAACAAGTAGTACATTTTCATCTTTGCTTTCAGGTTATCCTGTAGCGATTGCTAATAATGGTACAGGAATTGGTTCATATGAAGTTAGCGGATTATCTTCTGCTACTACATATTATTACAGAGTGAGAGCAACTGGTGTAACTTGTAGTAGTCCATATAGTGCTACTCAAACTGTTTTAACGAGTTGTGGTATTGATACTGTACCAACAGTAACGCAAACTTTTACCACTTACACTCCTACATGTTGGTATGAAGCAACTGGACCAATAGATGGCAATATAGTATCAGGAAGTAGTGGTTGGACGTCTAGAAATTTTGCATATTCAGGATCAAGTACCTCGGCTTCTATAAATTTATATGCTTCTCAAACTGCTAATAGTTGGCTAATTTCACCTTCAATTGATTTGGGTGCTATTGGAAATAAAGCAATTAAATTTGATTTTGCAGTTACTAACTATAGTTCTGCAGTTTCTGAATCTATGGGGTCTGATAAACTTAAAGTAGTTGTTTCTACTGATAATGGTCTGACTTGGACATCTGCAAACGTTATTAAGACTTATACAGGTCAAACTTACAGTAATATTGGTTCGTCAGAATCTATAAGTTTATATGGGTATTCAGGTGTTGTTAGAGTTGGTTTTTTAGGAGAAAGTTCGTCAAGTTCTACAGATCTTAATGTATATATCGATAATTTCCAAGTTGTAGCTGCTCCACCAGTTGTAACAAGTTTCTTGCCTTTGGCAACTTGTGAAAACAGTGAAGCATCAGTTACTATTACAGGGTCTAACCTAGCAAATGCTACGGGAGTTACTTTAAACGGAACAGCTGCAACAATTACAAATAATACAAGTACTTCATTAACTTTTATTGTTCCAAATGGAGCTACTACCGGTGTAGTAGCTGTAACAACTGCTGAAGGTACAGGTGCAAGTACAACTGACTTTACTGTTAATGCTTATCCAGTTTTGGAAGATATTGTAGGTGGTGAAGTTTCTTTGTGTAAAGACGAAACAGTTCAGTTGTCAAACTCTACTTCAGGCGGTGTTTGGACCAGTTCAGATGTATCCATTGCAACAGTTGATGCTGCAGGATTGGTTACAGCGGTTTCAGAGGGAATAGCAACTATTACCTATACAGTTGCTGTAGGAGATTGTGCTACAGCAAAAACAACTGCAATTACTGTGAACAATCCTCCTGTGATTACTGAACAAGCCATTAATCAAATTGTGTTGGATGGAGCCGATGCTACTTTTGCTATCACAGCAATAGGTTCTGGTATTTCTTATCAATGGCAAGTAAGTTATGATAATGGGGTGTCATGGAACAATATTGAAGGGGCTACTAATGCTTCTTATACACTATTGGGAGCTTCTTTTGCAGACAATGGAAAACAATTCCAATGTGTGGTTTCAGGTACAGCACCTTGTACTGCTGCAACTTCTAGCGTAGTCACTTTAACGGTTGGCTCGGTTAGTATAACTTCACATCCTGCTAATCAAACGGTTTGTTCTGATGCTGGTGCTACTTTTACGCTAAGTACTTCAGGTGATATAACCTCCTATCAGTGGCAGATTCTTGTAGCTGATGTTTGGACAGATATTGAGGGTGCTAACACGGCTTCTTTAGTATTATCAGGATTAACATCAATTAATACTGGTGCACAATACCGTTGTGTTTTAAATGGTGGAGATGTGAATTCGGAAGCTGCTACTTTAACTGTTTATGATGCAGTTGTATTAGCAACTCAACCAGAAAGTCAAGAAGTTTGTTCTAATGTTGCATCCGTAACATTTACAAGTGCTGCCACTGGTTCAGGATTAGCTTACCAATGGCAAATGAGTACTGATGGATCGGATTGGTCAGATATTTCTGGTGCCACTTCTGCCACTTATACTATTAACACACCAAGTGTTGCTTTAAATAATATGCAATATCGTGTTGTTGTATCAGGTACAGCTCCTTGTAGTGCTGTTACTTCCGATGTGGCAACATTAAATGTTAATCAGGTTGTAGCTATTACTTCACAGCCAACTTCAGTAAGTCAATGTGCTTCTGAAGAAACAGCTACTTTTACAGTTGCTGCTACTGGAGATGCGTTAAGCTATCAATGGGAATATTCTACTGATGGTTCGAATTGGACTGTTTACGAAGATGGTACTACAAACGAATTATTTATCGATTCGGCTTCTTCATTTAATGGTAATTCTTTCCGTTGTGTTGTAAGTGGAGCAGCTTCTTGTACTTCAATTACTTCTAATGTAGTGACTTTAACTGTGAATCCAGTTCTAGGTGGTGTATTTACTGTAGGTGCTGGTGGAGATTTTGAAACATTAAGTGCTGCTGTAGCTGCCTATAATGCATCAGCTTGTTTTAATGGTGATGTAGTATTTGAATTAACAGATGCTAATTATTCAACAGCGGAAACTTTCCCTATTGTAGTAAATGCAAATGCAAATGCAGGTTCTTATATCTTAACTATCAAACCAGCTGCTGGTGTTTCACCAACTATCACAGGTTCATCAACTGCAGCAATTATCAAATTAAATGGTGCAGATAATGTTATCATAGATGGTAGCAATAATGGTTCTACTTCTCGTGATTTAAGTATTATAAATACAAGTACTTCAGGATCTTCAGTGGTTTGGATTGCTAGTACGGGTGGTGCTACAAGTGGTGCTACAAATATTACAGTAAAAAACACAAAAGTTAAAGGAGGATCAGGAACTTCATCAGGTATATACGGAATTGTATCTTCTATAACTTCTTCGTTTACAACTGGTGCAGAAAACAATGATAATTTAGTAATTCAAAATAATGAAGTTACTAAAGTTTACAATGGTATTACAGCATTTAATAATTCTACGAGTACTCAAGATGGATTACTTATTACAGGAAATACAATAGGTTCAACTGTTACTGCTGATCGCGTAATCAATAGAGGTATACAAGTATCTTATGTAAATAATCCAACGATTTCTAACAATTCTATTTTTGATTTAGTAACCAATAGTTCTATTAACGTTGCGGCAATCGATTTAGGTGCAGGAGTAGTGAATGGTTCTGTACTGTCAAATAATGTTAGTAACATTAAAAGTACTTCTTCAGGAGGTTATGGTGCTTATGGTATTAACTTCTCATCTTCTACGGGTACTTCAGGAACTTTAGTTGCAAATAACATGATTAGTGATATTGCTACAAGAAATTATAGTTCATCAAGTACTCTTTATAATGCATTTGGTATACGTATTGGTGCAGCAATTCCAAATTTGAAGTTTTATAACAATACAATAAATATGTTTGGTAATGTTATTGATGGTTCTTCTGTAGGAATGTCTGCTAACTTTGTAACTACTGCAGCTGCTACTAATATTGATATGAGAAACAATATTTTTAGAAATGCTCAGGTATTTGCTACAAGTGGTTCAAAAGCATATAATGTTAGATTGTATACAGGAACTACTTTTGCAGATATTAATTACAATAACTATTATGGTTCATCAACTACTTCAACAACTTATGTTTTAGGTTATTCTGGTTCTGCAGATGTAGCTAATTTATCGACATGGCAAACCTATACAACTAAAGATTTGAATTCGGTTGCTATTGCGCCAAACTTTGTATCGGATACTGATTTACATTTAGCTTCAGGAACTAATGTTTCTTTAGATAATTTAGGAACTGTACTAGCAGAAGTAACTACTGACTTTGATGGCGATACGCGTTCTGAAACTCCAGATATGGGGGCAGATGAGTTTTCTACCTTATATTGTGGTGAGCCAGCTATTGCTGGTATAGTAACTGCTACACCAGCTTCATTATGTACTTCAGGTTCTGCAACTATTGCAGCTTCAGATTACATGATTGGCGTTGGTACAACTTACGAATGGGAATCTTCAACAGATGCTGAATTTACTAACCCTGTAAGTATGGGGGCAGCTTCATCTATTTATGCAGATGTTTCAACAGGAAATATTTCAACTACAACCTATTATCGTTTAAAGGTTACTTGTTTAACTGGAACTCCGGTTTACAGTGACCCAATTGCTGTTGTAGTTAATACGCCTGCAGTAACAACAGTTTCTCCATCCGTTACTGTTTGTACAGGTGA
Source organism: Flavobacterium cyclinae (assembly GCF_021172145.1). Lineage (NCBI taxonomy): Bacteria > Pseudomonadati > Bacteroidota > Flavobacteriia > Flavobacteriales > Flavobacteriaceae > Flavobacterium > Flavobacterium cyclinae. Next base: position 2,435,357 of record NZ_CP089095.1, on the reverse strand, counting down.
TAGTGCTGAGTTAACAGCAGGTGGTGCTGTTTCTTATGATTGGTCGCCAGCTACAGGATTGTCTGCTACAACAGGTGATACTGTTACTGCTACACCAACGCAAACAACTACTTATACTGTAACAGGAACAGACGCTAACGGATGTACAACTACTGCTACAGTAACTGTAACAGTTAATTTATATCCGAGTGCAGTAACTATTGCACAAGGAACACCTTCAATTTGTACAGATGGTGTTATGGCTTTAACTGCTAATGGCGGAACGGTTTCTTTACCATCAACAGTTTCTTCATATGCTATTAATGGTAATACAGGAACATATACTGAAATTTCAGGTACAACATTATCAACTGCAATTGGAGATGATGTAGGTGTTGGAAACTTACCAATTGGGTTTGATTTCCCATATAATGGTTCAACACAAACCGTTTTTGGAGTATCTTCAAATGGAATTATTATTCTAGGAAATACTAGTAGTACAATTTCTGGTTATTCTTTAAATTCATTATCATCAAGTAATAATATTATTGCGCCATTATGGGATGATAATAATACTACAGGAGGTTCCATTATCTATGCAACAACTGGAACTGCTCCTAATAGAGTATTAACAGTACAATGGACAAATATGCACGTATCTGGATTTGGTAGTTCAACAAATCCAACCATTTCTATGCAAGTTCAATTATTTGAAAATGGAAATATTAGCTTTATTTATGGAGGAACAAGTGCTACTTTATCATCTCCTACTGCTTCTATTGGAATTTCGGGTGCTATAGGAAATTACTTAAGTGTAACACCTCTTTCACCTATTGAAACTTCTACAGCTTCTTCTACTTCAGAAAATACAGCTGTAGCCACTTCTAATATTCCTTCAGGAACAATGATTAATTTTGTTATGCCTACACAGCAAACAACTTTATCATGGTCTCCATTTACAGATTTATATACTGATGCTGCTGCTACATCTCCATATACAGGTCAAGATGTAAATGTAGTATATGTAAAACCATCAACAGAAATTACCTATACGGTTACTTCTTCTAATGGAGACTGTACAAGTGAAGGGTCAACAACAGTTACACCATTACCATTACCAGTAATTATTGCTTCTGAGGATGCTGTAATTTGTAATGGTGATACAACAACTTTAACTGTTTCAGGTGCTGATACTTATTCTTGGTCACCAGCAACAGGATTGTCTTCTACAACAGGTAATACTGTTGACGCTAATCCAACAGTAACAACTACTTATACTGTTACAGGTACAAGCGCTGATGGATGTCAATCTACAGATACGGTTACTGTAACTGTAAACAATCCTATTGTTATTACTTATCAAACTCCTGAGCAATCTGTTTTACCAGGTGTTTCTTCTAGTATTTCGGTTACTGCAACTGGTTCTATATCTGCTTATCAATGGATGATAAGTACTGATGATGGTGAAACTTTTGAAGTAATAGAACCAAGTGCAACTTTTGAAGGTGTGACTACCAATACATTAACAATACATAATATTGACTTGAATTATGACGGATTAAAATTCCAATGTATGATTTCAGGTACATCACCATGTAGCGATGTTTTGTCGGTACCATATCTGTTAAAAGTAAGTAATGTTGCCATCGATACTAATCCAGAAAATGTAACTATTTGTGATTCTGATACTGCATCTTTTGTAGCTATTGCAACTTCAACAGATGAGACAGTTGCTATTTCTTATCAATGGCAAATGAACACTGGTAGTGGTTTTGTCAATATTGAAGATGGGACTGATGCTTCAGGTTTAACATTTGAGGGAACAAGATCGAGTGAATTGAATATTTCTGGAATACGAATAGCTAGTACTGGTTATCAATTCCGTGTTAGAGTTAATGATTTTATTAATTCTACTACTGGAATACTTACAGTAAATGAACCTGTTTCATTAGCAACTCAACCTAGTAACCAAGTAGTATGTGTTAATGGTGGTACAGCTACTTTCGAGGTTACAGCAAATGGAGATGATTTAACTTATCAATGGCAAGTAAGTGCTGATAACGGAGTTACATGGAATACTATAGCTGATGCTACTTCCTCAACTTTACTTGTAACTAATCCAACATTAAGCATGGATGGTTATCAATATCAAGTTGTGATAAGTGGAGCAACTAATTGTTCAAGTGTTACTTCTGACTCAGCAACTTTAAATATTAATAATCCTGTTATTACTTCTCAACCGGTAGCTGCTACTGTGTTAAGAGGAAATACAGCTACATTCTCGGTTGAAGCAACTGATGCTATTTCTTATCAATGGCAGTTTTCAACTGATGGAACAACAGGTTGGGCCAATATAGATACATTACCAGCAGGTGTAACTTACAGTGGAGCTGATACAGCTACATTATCTGTGATTACTTCTGCTTCTACAGCAACAGGTGGAGCAAAATACTACCGTTGTGTAATTGATAATAATGGATGTGCAGTAAATTCTTCTGCTGCCTTATTAACGGTTAATTGGTATTGTACACCAGCTCCAACTTCAGTAGATGGTTCAGGTATCGTTAATGTTACTATGGGAGATATTAATAATTCAACTGGTTCAGAAACTGGTAGATATGGTGATTATACGGCTCAAAGTACTTCAACAACCCAATTGTCAACTGTAAACTTTAGCATTACTTATGCTACTGGTTATACGTATGGTACTAAAATTTGGATTGACTTTAATGATAATGGTGTATTTACAGATGCTGGAGAGCAAGTGTATTTCGGATTATCAACAAGTACTAATCCAACAACATTATCTGGAAGTTTTAATATTCCATTAACAGCTCCATTAGGTGCTCACAGAATGCGAATTGGAGGAACTGATAATGATGCAGGGCCATCAACACCTTGTTATACTGGGTCTTATGGTTCATTTGAAGATTATACAATAGTTATTACGCCAGTTCCAACTTGTGATAGTACACCAGTTGCGGGAACTGCAGCAGCAGCTAATGAATATGTTTGTGCTGGTGCTACAACCAACGTGGTTTTAACAGGACAAACAAGTGGTGTGTTAGGTATTTCTTTACAATGGTATGCTTCAACAAATAACGTTGACTTTACGCCAGTAGCAGATGCAACAGCAGCTACTTTAGCAACAGCAGCATTAACAGAAGGAACGTATTTCTATTGTACAGTAACTTGTGCAACTAGTGAGTTAAGTGCAAATTCTAATACTGTTTTTGTTGATGTTTATAATCCTATGATTACATCAACTACAGATGGAGAGCGTTGTGGAACAGGTACAGTAACTTTAGGAGCAGAAGCAAATGCTTCAGCGACTATCAATTGGTATGCTGCTGAAACCGGTGGTGCATCATTAGGTACAGGTATTACTTTTACTACACCAAGTATTGCAACTACAACTACTTTCTATGCAGAAGCATTTAGAGGTGGTGCAGTTGAAAATGTTGGGAATCAAGATACCGCTGAATCTGCTTTTTCAACATCTTCTACAGATGCAGGTATTGTATTTACTACAACGAAACCTAACATAACTATTAAAAAGGCTAATGTTTATGTTTCAGGTACTGGTACCTTAACCTTTACTATGAAAGATGCAGCAGGTGTTACCATTGCATCTCATACTGAAAATATTACTGATGCTTCACCAAGTGGTGCTGTTGAAGTGGTTTTACCTTCAACTTTTAATGCGCCTACCGCAGCAGCTGGTTATAAATTAACTATGACTAAAACGGGAGTTACTTGGTATTATTTCACAGGTAGTTATCCATACACTTCTAGTGCTGTTAACATCACTAGCGGATGGGGATGGGGAACTACTGCTACAGAGGTAAGAGGTATACATAATATTGATTTTGAAGCAGGTTGTACTTCCGCTAGAACAGCAGTTGTTGCAACTGTAGGTCAACAACCTACCGCTTCATTAAGTTATGCTACTCCTTTCTGTAGTTCAGCTACTAATGGTGAAGTAACATTAACAGGAACTAACGAATACCAAAATGGTACTTTCTCAGGTTCTGAAGGTTTAAGTATTGACCCAGTAACGGGAGCTATTGATGTAATGGCAACTTTACCAGGTACGTATACCGTTACCTACACGATGTTACCAACTACTTATTGTGAGGCACAAACGGCTTCTACAACTGTAGTTATCAACCAAGAATTAACATCCAACTTTAGTTATGATGCTGTTGCTTATTGTACTTCATCTACTACTATTACTCCAACAGTAACAGGTACTGCAGGTACATTTACAGCTACTCCATCAGGATTGTCAATTGATCCTTCGACAGGTGTTATTAATTTAGCAACATCTGAAGCTGGCGAATATACTGTCACTAATACTGTTACAGTAGCAGGATGTGGAGATAGTGTATCAACAGCAGTTGTTAACGTTAACACAGCGGTGGCAATTACATCACAGCCAGGTAATAGTTCTGTATTACCAGGAACGGATGTTGATTTCGCTGTTACTGCAACTGGAACTGGTTTAACTTATCAATGGCAAGTAAGCACAGATAATGGTTCTACATGGACTAATATTGAAGGTGCTACTTCTGCTACTTTAAGTTTAGTAACTGTGTCAGAAAGTGCTCAATATCAAGTGATAGTTTCAGGAGCTACGGCTTGTGATGCTGTTACTAGTAATGTAGCTACATTAACTGTAAATTCTGCCGCTATTTCACAAAACCCTGTGGACTTTACTGCTTGTAGTCAAGGAGCCAATACGGCTACTTTCTCTGTTACAACTACGGGAGAAGTTTCAGGATACCAATGGCAAGTAAATGAAGGTTCAGGTTGGTCAAATATCGCAGATGGTGGTATTTATGCTGATGCTACTTCTGCTACTTTATCATTGTCTGGTTTAGCTTTAGTTAATAATGGATGGCAATTCCGTTGTGTAATTAATGAAGCTGTAGTTTCAGAATTTGCAACTCTTAACATTAATACAGCGGTTTCTATTGAAAAAGATCCGGAAAATGTTACAGTGTGTTCTAATGGAACAGCTAGTTTTAATGTAGCTGCTAATGGAACTGCTTTATCGTACCAATGGCAAATGAGTGCTAATGGTATTGATTGGTCTGATGTTACTGGAGCTACGAGTGCTACTTTAACTCTCACAGAAGTTACTGCTGCAATGAATGGTTATCAATACCAAGTTATTGTTTCAGGTACAGCACCATGTAGTCCATTAACTTCAAATGCTGCTACATTGAATGTTAATTCAGCAGTATCAATAGCTTCTCAACCAGTAGGCGCAACCGTATGTATAGATGGGTCAGCAACTTTTACTGTTGATGCTTCTGGAGATGGTTTGGCTTATCAATGGGAAACTAGTACAGATGGTTTAACTTGGTCGTCTATCACTGACGCTATAGAAGCTTCATTAACTGTTTCAGACGCACAATTAGCCATGAATGGTACTCAATATCGTGTAGTTATTTCTGGTGCTACTGCTTGTAGCTCGGTTACGTCAAATGTGGCTACATTGGTAGTTGATGAACCAGCTGCTCCAGTATTCACACCAGCTGCACCAATTATTTGTGAGGGTAATGTTCAAACAATAGCGGTAACATCTAGCTCTAACAGTTTGTATTCTTATAATTTCGATAGTTTATCTGGATTTACAGGATCTGCGGCTTCGGTTACTTCTACATTGTTTAATGAAGGAAGTGGTTCCGTTTTATTGACTACTTCATCAACTTATGCAAATGTTAGCCTAACTATGGATACTAGTGTTGATTTGTCAGGTGTTTCTGATGCGCAATTACGTTTCTCACAAATCGTAGGAACTGAGGCAGGTTATGATTACGCAATACCAGAATATTCTTCAGATGGTGGTTCTACTTGGAATACTTTCCCAGTGGCTAACTATACTGGAAGTGCAAGTACATCTGTTTTCAATTCTGGTGTAAGATTTACATCAGCAAGTTATTCTGCTTGGGGTTCTGCTGCAACAAGTAGTCCAACGAATTCAATGTGGAAAACAGAGGTGTTATCAATACCTACTGCAGCACTAACTAACCAATTTAAATTACGTTTCCGTTACACTACAGATTCTTCAACAAATTACTATGGTTGGTTGATTGATAATGTTAGTATAGATGTTGAAAATCAATTAATATGGAGTCCGGTAGATGATTTGTATACCAATGCAGCTGCTACTATTCCTTATACTGGAGGTCATGCTACAACATTGTATGCAAAACCAAATACATCTACTGATTATACAGTTACTATTACTAATAATAATGGTTGTTCTAACTCTTCAACCGTTACCGTTACAGTAAACCCTAAACCAACACTAGCTTCAGTTGCACAAGTAGCTGCAGTTTGTGAAGGCACAACGGCTACTATTAACTTAACTGGATTAGTTGAAAATAGTACGTTCTCTTTTGGTTATAAAATTGGTACAGGTGCAACAGTGAATGTACCAAGTTTAACTGCTGACGAAAATGGTAACGCAAGTTTTGATATCAATTTAGTTGCAGCTGATCATAATCAGGTGTTAACTATTACTGCAATGCAAAGTGTAGGATGTTCGGTTTTATTAACCGAAAACAATACAACTACTTTAGCAGTGTTACAAAATGTAACGTATTATGCAGACGCTGATAGTGATGGTTTTGGAGATGCTACAGTATCAGTAGTATCTTGTGAAGGTGCTCCTATTGGTTATGTATCTAACAATACCGACTGTAATGATGCTAATGCATTAGTAAACTCTACCTCAATTTATTATGTAGACGCTGACGGAGATGGTTACGGATTTGGAGAAGCGGTTTCATTGTGTGAATTAATTGCGCCAATGGGATACGCAACAAACAATACGGATTGTGATGATACTGATGTGTCCGTTTGGCAGTCAGGATTGTTATATGTTGACGCTGATGCTGATGGATACGATGCGGGACAAACTTCAGTATGTTACGGGTCAGAAATTCCAGTAGGTTATGCTATAGCAACAAATGGTTCAGATTGTAATGATGCTGATACTTCTATTCATGAAGCAGTTCAGTATTACGTAGACACTGATGGTGATGGTTATGGTTCTACAACAACAGTCATGTTGTGTGAGTCTTCTGCTCCGGCGGGTTATTCAGTAAACAATACGGACTGTGATGATACCAATGCGGATGTATGGCAAAGTGGAGATTTTTATGTAGATGCTGATGCAGATACTTATGGAACAGGAGAAGCGGTTTCTTTATGTTATGGAGCAGCTACACCAGTAGGCTATGCTATCAACAATACCGATTGTGATGACAGCAATATTATGTTATGGCAGTCAGGCTTATTGTATGTGGATTCCGATGGAGATGGATATGATAATGGATCGGCAACGGTTTGTTATGGTGCTTCTATTCCAGAAGGATATGTAACCTCTACTCTAGGTTCAGATTGTAATGATGCGGATACGGCTATTCATGAAGCAGTTCTATATTACGTAGACGCTGATGGTGATGGTTATGGTTCTACAACAACAGTCATGTTGTGTGATTCTACGCTTCAAGAGGGTTATTCAGTAAACAATACGGACTGTGATGATACCAATGCAGCTGTATGGCGTACAGGAGATTTCTATGTAGATGCGGATGCAGATACATATGGAACAGGAGAAGCGGTTTCTTTATGTTATGGAACAAACACGCCAGCAGGCTATGCGACACGCGCAGGAGACTGTAACGATTCAAGTGCATCGGTTAATCCGGGAGCTACCGAGATATGTGGTAACGGAATAGATGACAATTGTAATGGAAGTATTGATGAGGGTTGTGTTGTTTATTCGCAAGTTCAGTCTTCACAATGTGGAGTTACTATAGGAAGTTTATCTACTGCGATTTATGCAAACATGATAAGTGGAGCTACGTCCTACACATTTGAAGTAACGGAAGGTTCAACTGTACGAGAGTTTACCCCATCTTCTGGATTACGTTACTTTAATTTAAATCAGTTAACCGGAGGGTCGTTATATGCTACTACGTATAGTATTCGAGTTAACTATTTAAAATCAGGAGTTTGGAGTGGATATGGTCCTTCATGTGAAGTGACTACGCCTGCAGTTCCAACGAGTAAAGTACAAACCTCACAATGTGGAGTTACTTTAGCGTCATTAGGGACACAGATTAGTGCAAATTCAGTAAGTAATGTAACGACATATCGATTTGAAGTTACAGATGGATTAACTGTTTCTACATACGATTCAGCTACACGTCAGTTCCAATTAACACAAGTTTCAGGTTTATCATTGCGTTATGCAACTACCTACCAGATACGCGTTAAATTATTGATTAATAATGGGCAGTGGAGTGAATATGGAGAGTCATGTGATGTTACCACTCCGTCATTACCATTAACTAAGGTTCAAACTTCACAGTGTGGAGTAACAGTTGCAGCACGAGAAACGTTGATTTATGCAGATGCAGTAACAGGAGTTTCAGGATATAGATTTGAGGTAACACGACCAAACAATACAGTTGCGGTAGTAACTACGGCATCGGGTAATGATAGATCGTTTAGTTTAAGTCAAGTTGCGGCTGATTTTGGTGAGGCCTATTCTGTTCGAGTAGCGGTATTGAACAATGGAGTTTGGGGAGAATATGGTACAGTGTGTACAGTATCAGCACCAGATCCATTGACTCAAGTTCAAGCATCACAATGTGGAATAACATTAGGTTCGTTAACTACTCCAATTTATGCAGATGCTGTTTCAGGAGCGACAAGATATCGTTTCCAAGTAACACGAGGATCAGAGGTTAGGGAGTACACCACAAGTTCGGGTTCTATACGTTACTTTAATTTAACCCAGTTAGATGGTGGGTCAAATTTTGGAGCGGCTTATTTTGTAAAAGTTGCGGTAGAGTATAGAGGTTCATGGAGAGCTTATGGAACAGGATGTTATGTAACTACACCAACACCAACCACTAAAGTTCAAACTTCACAATGTGGAATTACTTTAGCATCATTAAATACGATAATTTCAGCCAATTCAGTATCGAATGTATCGGCTTATCGATTTGAGGTAACAAAAGAAGGTGGAGAGGTAAGGACATTTGATTCTAGTACACGTCAGTTCTATTTAGCACAATTGAATCGAGGAAGTGAATTTGCTACTTATGCTACAACTTATAGTATTCGAGTTGCACTTAAGAGTGGTGGAAGTTGGATGGAATATGGCGAGTCATGTAATGTGACAACTCCATCATTACCAACAACCAAACTTCAAGGGGCATATTGTGGTAGAACTAATGTTACACCAGGAAGAAGATTGTATTCAAGTAGAGTTTTAGGAGCGTCTGCTTATCGTTTTAGAATAACCAATGGGTTAGATCAAGCGGAATATACAACTGCTTCAGCAAGTGTGTATTGGTTTACGATGAATGATGTTGATATACCATATATTACAGGTACTACTTATAATGTAGAGGTAGCGGTACTTAATAATGGTGTTTGGGGTCCTTATGGTGATGTATGTACAATAACAACACGAGGCACAGCACCAACAAGTAGAGAAGAGGTGGTTAAAGAAGATGATTCCCCAAGTAAAGTTATCTTTGCAGTTAAGGGTTATCCAAATCCATACACATCTTACTTTACAGTATCATTAGAAACGCCAAGCGCATCTATGGTTTATGTTAGAGTGTTTGACATGACAGGAAAACTAATTGAAGATCGAGAAGTGGCACCGTCACAATTGGAAGAGCTACAATTAGGTTCACAATGGGCATCAGGTGTTTACAATGTTATTGTAGCACAAGATAACCAAGTGAAAACCATACGCATGGTTAAACAAGAGTAGTGATGTAGGAAAAGTGCTCAAAGCACAACACACACTTTATTATAAACAAGAGGAGGCTGTCGAAAGACAGCCTCTTTTTTATGTTTTAATTGTTCATGTCTTTTTTGTTTTTAAATAATTTATCAACACGAAAACGTTTTCGTATTTTTTATTTGAATTAATTTTATAATTTTATGATATAAAATACCTAATTATGAAAAATTTTAAAATTATTTTATTTTTTATTTTATTTTTTGGCAATTTGTATGTTGATAATATTTATGCTCAAAATATTTACAATTTAGAACCTATTCAAGTAGTAGGTTCAATGAATGGTTACAATACTTCATCAATTTTCAATACTCAATATAGAAAATTATCCACCAATTCTTCCAATCCTACTGATGGTAGAGGCCAGTGGAAAAAAACTTTTTCGGTTTTTCAAAATGATGGAGATTTTTTAAATTTGAATATGAATGGCGGTTCTGGAAATGGTTTTCTTTTTATATCAGGACCATCTAACAATAGATGGCAGAATAAATGGGTTTTTTCCAATATAGGTCAAGCGACTATAAATCAAGTTAATAATGTATCAGCATACAATTATGGTAATGATATGGGGCTTAATTTAAGTCAACAAGGTTATTATACTTTTGTTTTTAATGATTGTGGTTATACAAGTTTAAATTCAAAATATTTTATAAGTTTCACATCAGAATATCCTATATCTGTTTCAAATATTGGTCATGCAGTTAATGATAACTATTGCGTCGTAAATATAGAATCAAATAAATCCCCATCATTTGAGGAAAAAGTTTATGTAAGATATTGCACTGGAGTTAATGATTTTACTTCTCAAACTCATGTTGTTCAAGCGACTGGAAATGACACCAATTTGATTGCTAATATACCTATTCAAGATTGTAACCTGCCCATTTATTATTATATTTTCACAAGTACAAGAACGTTAGTTGAGTTAATAAATGATACCGAAATTAATAAAACATTATCTGTAATTAATTATGATGATAATTTTGGAGACAATTATCAATATTTGCCTCAACCTAATTATTTTTATTCAGATTTAGATGGAGATGGTTATGGTTCTGGAGAATTAGTTTCATTTTGTGAGTCTTCTGCTCCGGCGGGTTATTCAGTAAACAATACGGACTGTGATGATACCAATGCTGATGTATGGCGTACAGGAGATTTCTATGTGGATGCGGATGCAGATACATATGGAACAGGAGAAGCGGTTTCTTTATGTTATGGATCAGCTACGCCAGCAGGCTATGCTATGAACAATACCGATTGTGATGATAATAATATTATGTTATGGCAGTCAGGCTTATTGTATGTGGATTCCGATGGAGATGGATATGATAATGGATCTGCAACGGTTTGTTATGGTGCTTCTATTCCAGAAGGGTATATAACTTCTACTCTAGGTTCAGATTGTAATGATGCGGATACGGCTATTCATGAAGCGGTTCAGTATTACGTAGACGCTGATGGTGATGGTTATGGTTCTACAACAACAGCTATGTTGTGTGAGTCTTCTGCTCCGGCGGGTTATTCAGTAAACAATACGGACTGTGATGATACTAATGCAGATGTATGGCAAAGTGGAGATTTCTATGTGGATGCGGATGCAGATACATATGGAACAGGAGAAGCGGTTTCTTTATGTTATGGATCAGCTACGCCAGCAGGCTATGCTATGAACAATACGGATTGTGATGATACTGATGTGTCGGTTTGGCAGTCAGGATTGTTATATGTTGATGCTGATGCTGATGGATACGATGCGGGACAAACTTCAGTATGTTACGGGTCAGAAATTCCAGTAGGTTATGCTATTTCAACAAACGGTTCGGATTGTAATGATGCGGATTCGGCTATTCATGAATCGGTTCAGTATTATGTAGACGTTGACGGTGATGGTTATGGTTCTGTAGCAACAGCCATGTTGTGTGAGTCTTCTGCTCCGGCGGGTTATTCAGTAAACAATACGGACTGTGATGATACTAATGCAGATGCATGGCAAAGTGGAGATTTCTATGTGGATGCGGATGCAGATACATATGGAACAGGAGAAGCGGTTTCTTTATGTTATGGAGCAGCTACACCAGCAGGCTATGCTATGAACAATACCGATTGTGATGATAATAATATTATGTTATGGCAGTCAGGCTTATTGTATGTGGATTCCGATGGAGATGGATATGATAATGGATCGGCAACGGTTTGTTATGGTGCTTCTATTCCAGAAGGGTATATAACTTCTACTCTAGGTTCAGATTGTAATGATGCAGATACGGCTATTCATGAATCGGTTCAGTATTACGTAGACGTTGACGGTGATGGTTATGGTTCTGTAGCAACAGCTATGTTGTGTGAGTCTTCTGCTCCGGCGGGTTATTCAGTAAACAATACGGACTGTGATGATACCAATGCGGATGTATGGCGTACAGGAGATTTCTATGTGGATGCGGATGCAGATACATATGGAACAGGAGAAGCGGTTTCTTTATGTTATGGATCAGCTACGCCAGCAGGCTATGCTATGAACAATACGGATTGTGATGATACTGATGTGTCCGTTTGGCAGTCAGGATTGTTATATGTTGACGCTGATGCTGATGGATACGATGCGGGACAAACTTCAGTATGTTACGGGTCAGAAATTCCAGTAGGTTATGCTATAGCAACAAATGGTTCAGATTGTAATGATGCTGATACTTCTATTCATGAAGCAGTTCAGTATTACGTAGACACTGATGGTGATGGTTATGGTTCTACAACAACAGTCATGTTGTGTGAGTCTTCTGCTCCGGCGGGTTATTCAGTAAACAATACGGACTGTGATGATACCAATGCGGATGTATGGCAAAGTGGAGATTTTTATGTAGATGCTGATGCAGATACTTATGGAACAGGAGAAGCGGTTTCTTTATGTTATGGAGCAGCTACACCAGTAGGCTATGCTATCAACAATACCGATTGTGATGACAGCAATATTATGTTATGGCAGTCAGGCTTATTGTATGTGGATTCCGATGGAGATGGATATGATAATGGATCGGCAACGGTTTGTTATGGTGCTTCTATTCCAGAAGGATATGTAACCTCTACTCTAGGTTCAGATTGTAATGATGCGGATACGGCTATTCATGAAGCAGTTCTATATTACGTAGACGCTGATGGTGATGGTTATGGTTCTACAACAACAGTCATGTTGTGTGATTCTACGCTTCAAGAGGGTTATTCAGTAAACAATACGGACTGTGATGATACCAATGCAGCTGTATGGCGTACAGGAGATTTCTATGTAGATGCGGATGCAGATACATATGGAACAGGAGAAGCGGTTTCTTTATGTTATGGAACAAACACGCCAGCAGGCTATGCGACACGCGCAGGAGACTGTAACGATTCAAGTGCATCGGTTAATCCGGGAGCTACCGAGATATGTGGTAACGGAATAGATGACAATTGTAATGGAAGTATTGATGAGGGTTGTGTTGTTTATTCGCAAGTTCAGTCTTCACAATGTGGAGTTACTATAGGAAGTTTATCTACTGCGATTTATGCAAACATGATAAGTGGAGCTACGTCCTACACATTTGAAGTAACGGAAGGTTCAACTGTACGAGAGTTTACCCCATCTTCTGGATTACGTTACTTTAATTTAAATCAGTTAACCGGAGGGTCGTTATATGCTACTACGTATAGTATTCGAGTTAACTATTTAAAATCAGGAGTTTGGAGTGGATATGGTCCTTCATGTGAAGTGACTACGCCTGCAGTTCCAACGAGTAAAGTACAAACCTCACAATGTGGAGTTACTTTAGCGTCATTAGGGACACAGATTAGTGCAAATTCAGTAAGTAATGTAACGACATATCGATTTGAAGTTACAGATGGATTAACTGTTTCTACATACGATTCAGCTACACGTCAGTTCCAATTAACACAAGTTTCAGGTTTATCATTGCGTTATGCAACTACCTACCAGATACGCGTTAAATTATTGATTAATAATGGGCAGTGGAGTGAATATGGAGAGTCATGTGATGTTACCACTCCGTCATTACCATTAACTAAGGTTCAAACTTCACAGTGTGGAGTAACAGTTGCAGCACGAGAAACGTTGATTTATGCAGATGCAGTAACAGGAGTTTCAGGATATAGATTTGAGGTAACACGACCAAACAATACAGTTGCGGTAGTAACTACGGCATCGGGTAATGATAGATCGTTTAGTTTAAGTCAAGTTGCGGCTGATTTTGGTGAGGCCTATTCTGTTCGAGTAGCGGTATTGAACAATGGAGTTTGGGGAGAATATGGTACAGTGTGTACAGTATCAGCACCAGATCCATTGACTCAAGTTCAAGCATCACAATGTGGAATAACATTAGGTTCGTTAACTACTCCAATTTATGCAGATGCTGTTTCAGGAGCGACAAGATATCGTTTCCAAGTAACACGAGGATCAGAGGTTAGGGAGTACACCACAAGTTCGGGTTCTATACGTTACTTTAATTTAACCCAGTTAGATGGTGGGTCAAATTTTGGAGCGGCTTATTTTGTAAAAGTTGCGGTAGAGTATAGAGGTTCATGGAGAGCTTATGGAACAGGATGTTATGTAACTACACCAACACCAACCACTAAAGTTCAAACTTCACAATGTGGAATTACTTTAGCATCATTAAATACGATAATTTCAGCCAATTCAGTATCGAATGTATCGGCTTATCGATTTGAGGTAACAAAAGAAGGTGGAGAGGTAAGGACATTTGATTCTAGTACACGTCAGTTCTATTTAGCACAATTGAATCGAGGAAGTGAATTTGCTACTTATGCTACAACTTATAGTATTCGAGTTGCACTTAAGAGTGGTGGAAGTTGGATGGAATATGGCGAGTCATGTAATGTGACAACTCCATCATTACCAACAACCAAACTTCAAGGGGCATATTGTGGTAGAACTAATGTTACACCAGGAAGAAGATTGTATTCAAGTAGAGTTTTAGGAGCGTCTGCTTATCGTTTTAGAATAACCAATGGGTTAGATCAAGCGGAATATACAACTGCTTCAGCAAGTGTGTATTGGTTTACGATGAATGATGTTGATATACCATATATTACAGGTACTACTTATAATGTAGAGGTAGCGGTACTTAATAATGGTGTTTGGGGTCCTTATGGCGATGTATGTACAATAACAACACGAGGCACAGCACCAACAAGTAGAGAAGAGGTGGTTAAAGAGGATGATTCCCCAAGTAAAGTTATCTTTGCAGTTAAGGGTTATCCAAATCCATACACGTCTTACTTTACAGTATCGTTAGAAACGCCAAGTACATCTATGGTTTATGTTAGGGTGTTTGACATGACAGGAAAACTAATTGAAGATCGAGAAGTGGCACCGTCACAATTAGAAGAGCTACAATTAGGTTCACAATGGGCATCAGGTGTTTACAATGTTATTGTAGCACAAGACGACCAATTGAAAACCATACGCATGGTTAAACAAGAGTAGTGATGTAGGAAAAGTGCTCAAAGCACAACACACACTTCATTATAAACAAGAGGAGGCTGTCGTAAGACAGCCTCCTTTATTATAATCATTAATGCAGTTTGATTGAAATCTCAAGGAATTATTAAAAAAAGTAAAAAATTTTAACTTTTATATTCTGGATACCACATAAATATTATTATTTTTGAAAGGATTAGGCCTATTATTACTTTAAAAATTATTTTTTATGAGACTATTATCTCTGATTTTTATTATTTTATTATTTAATGGTTCCATATTGGCGCAACAAAATTCTTTTTCTTTTACACAAAATGGTTTGTCTGCATTTGTGAAGGAAGATTTTCAACATATTAATAAAAAATTATTATTTCAACTAACTTTGGAATGGCTACGTTTACCTTCTCAAAAAAATAAAATTCATATAGTATCAACTAAAGAAAATCAATTGATTTGTTTAGAAGATATAAAGTTCAAAATTTTGTGTGATAAATATTTAGAGGATTTGAATTGTTATGATGTTAAATCTACTATTGAAATTTCTTTTTTTGAAACCAGTTATACCATTACAGTTGTAAAAATGGAAATATACATACCCAGTGAAAATAAATGGGTTAATTTTTCATTAAAACCTGATCAAAAAAATAAGTATTTCAAGAAAAATGGAACTATACATACCCGTTATATCATGTATCCAAGTACTATTTCAAGCATTTTTAATTCTTTTAATGAGAATTTAAAAAAATATATAGTTAATTCAATGTAAATTGTACAGAGACATTGCGCATGAATTGGAACGCAGATGATACAGGTTTGCTTGTAGAAAGTGTTTTAAGAGGCGAATATTTTAGTTACACAAAGTAGTATTAAGTTTTGCACAGAGTTACATGGAGTTTTTTTAATTGGATTGTGTTGAGCGAGTACCACAGAGACGTTTCACTTATTGTAGTTTTCCAACACTAGTTTGTTATGTTGGCAAGCAACTCTTGAATAAGTGATTGACGATTGAATAGTAATTCTTTATGATTTTGATTTTAGGAATACAGATTGAATAAATTGAAATCATCTTTAAAATTTTTATTACTTGTTAAAACACATAGGGATATAGTTTTTACACTGAACTATACGGAGAGTTTTTTGATTTGAATAAGTTGAGAAAGTTACGCTGTCAAAATCTTTTGACGTTTACATATTTGGAATATGGATGAACAGATTTTCTTGTGTAAAGTGCTGAAAGAGGCGAATATTTTAGTTACACAAAGTAGTATTAAGTTTTGCACAGAGTTACATGGAGTTTTTTTGTCCCGAAGCTTCGGGATGGATTGTGTTGAGCGAGTACCACAGAAACGTTTCACTTATTGTAGTTTTCCAACACTAGTTTGTTATGTTGGCAAGTAACTTTTGAATAAGTGATTGACGATTGAATAGTAATTCTTTATGATTTGGATTTTAGGAATACAGATTAATAAATTGAAATCATCTTTAAAATTTTAATTACTTGTTAAAAACACATAGGGACATAGTTTTTACACTGAACTATACGGAGAGTTTTTTGATTTGAATAAGTTGAGAAAGTTACGCTGTCAAAATCTTTTGACTTTTACATATTTGGAATGTGGATGAACAGATTTTCTTGTGTAAAGTGCTGATAGAAGTGAATATTTTAGTTATACAAAGTAGTATTAAGTTTTGCACAGAGTTACATGGAGTTTTTTTAATTGGATTGTGTTGAGCGAGTACCACAGAGACGTTTCACTTATTGTAGTTTTCCAACACTAGTTTGTTATGTTGGTAAGCAAATCTTGAATAAGTGATTGACGATTGAATAGTAACTATTTATGATTTGGATTTTCGGAACACAGATTGAAGAAATTGAAATCATCTTTAAAATTACTTTGCATGCTTTGCGAGAAACTTGGTTCCCGAAGTTTCGGGATTTGCGTTGAAATTTACAACGAGCTGAACAGAGTTTATTTTAAGTGGATTGTGTTGAGAAAGGTACATAGAGGGCGCTGCGCTAGTTGTTTAAGGTTTCAGGCTTTTTGGAATACAGATGAAAAAATTGAAGTAATCTTTAAAATTTAAATGCTTAGATATCAATAGAAATTCATTGATTCGATTGTTATCCTGATTTTGTCGAAGGCTAATGAAATGTTTTACACCGAGCTCACGGAGTTTATTTGAAGTGGATTGCGTTGAAAGAGATACACAGAGCGTTTCACTTTTGTACTTGCCTTTTAACTTGTTCTTGTTATGGAACACAGATGGAAAATATGGAATAAATTTTTAAAATTTATTTAAGTCTTTTTTTAAATTCATAGACACATTATTTATGTTTAGTGATACTTCTAAATATTGATTTAAAGAAAATGTACTTAAAATACCATTATAATTAATTGTCTTTTTTGGCGTAACCAATATTTTTTAATCTAATCTAAAGTTTTTTTTAGTTTATTTTATTATAAGAGAGATTTTTTTTAAAATTTTAAAGATAAAATATTTTAGCGTGCGCTTTTTTGATGACATGTTTGTCATAACCTCACTAAATTGTACTAAATTGATTCAAAACACTACTTGTTTTGTTTTTTTACTTTTTTTAACTTTAGAAAAAACATTTTTATTATGGCTAAAGTTATTTCAAAATTAAAATTAAGTGGTACTATAGATGGTATTACGTTCTACAAATGTTCTGATCAAGTATTGGCACGTGAAAAAGGATCTCCTGGTATTACTAAAAAGCAATTTGCAGAAAACCCTATTTATGACTTTATCAAAAAACAAAGTTCTGAATTTGGGTATTGTGTTAATAAGTCACGCGTTTTTCGTCAACTAGCCAAGCCTTTATTTGATCGTGCCAAAGAAGTTTCTTTTGCAGGTCGAGTTAATCAATTGTTGTTTGAAATTTTAGAAGAAGACACCCTTAATCCAAAAGGAAAAAGAACTTTGGAGCAGGGGCTTGATCAGCCTGTGATAGATGATTTGTTGTTGCATTTTGAAGGAAATAAATTACGACCTTTAAAACGTGTTTTAAAACTTCCTGTAATTTTTGATTGGAAGCAAAATACCATTTCTTTAACATCGCTTCATGTAGATCGAGATATAGTATGGCCCACTCCTGAAGCTAATCAAGTTCATATTCAAGTTGGTATTGCTGATTGGGATTATAAAAACGATACTTTCGAACATCATTTCAGTAATGAGATTGTTCTTAAGCGGGATGAAGATATTGCTTTTCCTTTATCGTTTATTCTGGAGCCTTTATCTGCTCGTAATTTATGGGTTGCTTTTTTATTTATTGGTTTTTCAAATAAAGAACGTAGAAAGACTAAGTTTCTTCACAAGAAATGGAATACGGTTACTATTATTGGAGTACAGAAGTAATTTTTTAGGCATTGATTAAAAAATCAAAAAATACAAACATCTATATTCAATTTTTTTATTCACAAAGAGTCATACGTTTTTTTTAAAAGTTTTTTATTGTGATTTTTTTGCTTCAAATTATTGATTTTTGGAACATATATGGTGAAAATTGAAGGAATCTATAAAAAAACTTTGTTTGTTTTTGAAAAACTTGGTTCCCGAAGTTTCGGGATTTGCGTTAAAATTGACATCAAGTTACACGGAGTTTATTTGAAGTGGATTGTGTTGAAAGAGCTACACAGAGCGTTTCACTTGTTTTGTTTACATATTTCTTATTGCAACAACTGAAGGATGATTGAATAGTAACGATTTTTGATTTATGAAGTAAAAACTTTAATTCGTAAAGTAGTAGCCTACTGCGAAGGAATTTTCTATTTGGCGGAATGAACTATTTGAAGTATTAGCTGTTATGTCTTCTTACTGTCTTGTGGTTAAGTTTTACACCGAGTTACATGGAGTTTATTTGAAATGGATTGCGTTGAAAGAGCTACACAGAGCGTTTCACTTGTTTTGTTTACATATTTCTTATTGCAACAACTGAATGATGATTGAAGAGTAACGATTTTTGATTTATGAAGTAAAAACTTTACTTCGTAAAGTAGTAGCCTACTGCGAAGGAATTTTCTATTTGGCGGAATGAACTATTTGAAGTATTAGCTGTTATGTCTTCTTACTGTCTTGTGGTTAAGTTTTACACCGAGTTACATGGAGTTTATTTGAAGCGGATTGTGTTGAGAGAGCTACACAGAGCGTTTCACTTTTGTACTTGCCCTTGAATATGCTCTTGTTTTGGAACACAGATGGAAAAAATTAAAGTAATCTTTAAAATTTAAATGCTTAGATATCTATAGAAATTTATTGACTCAATTGTCATCTTTATCTTGTCGAAGGCTAATGAAGTGTTTTACACCGAGCTGCACGGAGTTTATTTGAAGTGGATTGTGTTGAGAGAGCTACACAGAGCGTTTCACTTGTTTTGTTTACATATTTCTTATTGCAACAACTGAATGATGATTGAAGAGTGACAATTTTTGATTTATGAATTAAAAACTTTAATTCGTAAAGTAGTAGCCTACTGCGAAGGAATTTTCTATTTAGCGGAATGAACTATTTGAAGTATTAGCTGTTTTTGTCTTCTTACTGTCTTGTGGTTAAGCTTTACACCGAGCTCACGGAGCTTATTTTAAGTGGATTGCGTTGAAAGAGATACACAGAGCGTTTCACTTATTTGAGTTTTCTAACCACCAGTTTGTCGTGCTGCTAAGCATCTCTTATAAAAGTGATTATAGATTGGAGGCTAACGTTTATGGAAATACAGATTTAAGAAATTGGAATAATTTAATCAAAGCTAAATTTCTTAGAAGGAATTGTCCCCTCAAGAGCCTATTCCGTCACACGGAAGTTCCGACACTTCGGAATTAAGGGGTGTAAAAAATAGCAACTAAAAAGCAAACAACTTATAAATCTAAAGACTTTATCAGTTCTAATAAAAATGTAAAAACAAATCGTCTAAACGGTGTTTGAGGCTCTCGAAGCCACCGTTAAAACTGAAACTAATTACGGAAAACTGACCAAAAAAGCACTAATGCAGTGCAAAATTAACAAAAAAACGCACTATAGTAGTGCGTTTTTTTGTTAATTTTGCATAAAAATAAGAAGAATGGATGCATTATTTGAATATTCAAATCGTTTAATTGCTGGAGTAAGTACCTCGTTTACAAGGTATTTATATGATCAAATTAACTGGAAAAACAGACTAATTGGGATTGTAGGACCACGCGGTGTTGGAAAAACCACCTTAGTTTTGCAATACATCAAAAATCACTTAGATCCTCGTCATACTTTATATGTTACAGCGGATGATTTTTATTTTGCTAAGCATCGTCTCTCTGAGGTAGCTTCCAATTTTGTCAAATTTGGAGGAACACATTTCATTATTGATGAGATACACAAGTATCCTGATTGGTCAAACGAATTGAAGCTAATTTATGATTATCATACTAATTTGCAGTTGATATTTACAGGCTCTTCCGTATTAGATATTAAAAAAGGAAGTGCTGATTTAAGTAGGAGAGCCGTACTTTACCCAATGCAAGGTTTGTCTTTTCGAGAATATTTATTGCTATTTCATAAAATAGAAGTGCCAAAGCTTACGCTAGAAGAAATTGTAACACGTCCGTCAAGCGTGATTTCAGTATCGCATCCCTTGCTTTTATTTGCAGATTATCTTAAAACTGGATATTATCCTTTTGCTTTAGAGCCTGATTTTGATATAAAGTTATTTCAGGTGATCAACCAAACATTGGAGAGTGATATTCCTGTATATGCCGATATGAATGTATCGACAGGGAGAAAGTTGAAACAGCTTATGGCTATTGTTGCCGAAAGTGTTCCTTTTAAGCCTAATATGAGTAAAATAGCGGAGATATTGTCAATTAGCCGAAACAATATATCGGATTATCTTTTGTATATGGAAGAAGCGGGCATGCTTTTGCAATTGCGAGATGAAACTCATGGGATTAGAGGATTAGGGAAAGTAAATAAAGTATATTTAGATAATACCAATTTGGTCTATAATTTAGCTTATGAAAACCCAAATAAAGGAAACATTAGAGAGACATTTTTCTTGAATCAATTACGAGTTCATCATCAGGTTGTTGCTTCGAAAAATGCTGATTTTAAAATTGGAACTATGGATTTTGAAATAGGTGGTAAAAACAAAAGCTTAAAACAAATAAAGACAGTTGGAAATGGCTATGTTGTTAAGGATGATATTGAAAGTGGCTTTTTAAATACAATCCCTTTATGGTATTTTGGTTTGATGTATTGATTTTTTGCCTTTGAGTACCTCAGGTAACGGTTTCAGTAGTTCTAATGGAAATAATAGGATAATGAATTGTCTAAACGGTGGCTGAGGCTCTCGAAGCCACCGTTAAAACGGAACTAATTACGGAACACTAACTAACGAAGCCACCGTTGTTTGAGTTTTATTTTGTTTGGAACACGGATTAAAATAATTGAAGAAATCTTAAAAATAGTAGCGTAACATCCCCCTGCCCCCTTCAAAGGGGGAATTTTATTCTAAGAGGTTTTGTGTTATATAAATGCATATTTTACTAATTGTAGCATATTTTCTTATTGAAAAAAGTAAAAGTAAAAAGTCAATAGAAGGATTATCCCCTCGAGAGCCTGTTCCGTCAAACGGAAGTTCCGAACCTTCGGAATATAGGGGTGTAACATAATGCAACTGAAATACATAAAAATAAACACATAAATTAGCGCCCTTAGTGTCTTTCTTGTGCCCCTAGTGGTTAAACACCAAATTCAACTGAAAATTCTAAAATCAAATTACTACAGCAGTATTGACCCTATGATATCTTTTCCAACCCTTAGTTGAAATTGACCATCGACCACTAATTAATAACAACTATAAAGTACGACCTAAAATTGTTATAAATACTCAAAATAAACAAGCTCTTTACCTTACTTTTTTGTATTTTTGATTTCAAATCAATGTTATGTTGTTTAAGCAAGTGCGTATTGGTAAGAATGGGGTTCCCTTTGTTCTTTATAAATTCAGAAGTATTCCAAAAGATGGGGTTAAACCAACTTCTTTTGGGCGTTTTCTTAGACGTACTAAACTTGATGAACTGCCACAGCTCTATAATTTGATTAAAGGAGATATGGTGTTAATTGGGCCAAGACCTGATGTGCCGGGATATGCTGATCAATTGAAAGGTGCTGATCGTTTTCTTTTGCAAGTAAAACCTGGGATTACGGGTTTGGCTTCTCTAAAATATAAAAACGAAGAACAGTTACTTGCTAAACAAGAGGACGCTCTAAGTTATAATGATACGGTTATTTGGCCTGATAAAGTTCGAATAAATATATGGTATCTTTACAACCGTTCTCTAAAATTGAATCTGATTATCCTAGCTACTACCTTTTTAAATCTTCCTCTAGATGTTGATGCCCTTATCCAAAAAATAGAAGATAGAAAGAAAAAGTGTACGCATTAATAGATGGAGAATTTGTACCAATTCGTGCTATTCGTTAATTTATTTCATTTTTCATAAAAAAAAACAAATTCTAGTAAAAAATCCAACCTTTATTATTATAGATATTCTTGCCAATTCGAGTAATTCGTGTTTGAAATTCATTTTACGAGCATCGAACTTTTAATTTTAAAATTGTAGCAATATTTGGGTTGTTTTACTAACTTCAAACATTCATAAATTCAATTAGAAAATACTATATTTGCTAAAATTAATAATTAGATATGAATTCTACTAAAATATGGTTGTCATCCCCGCATATGGGTGGAGGGGAACAAAAATACGTGCAAGAAGCTTTTGATACCAATTGGATTGCTCCATTAGGACCTAATGTTTCTGGATTTGAACAGGATTTGGAACGTTATTTAGGAGGTCAATGTCATGTTGCTGCTTTAAGTTCGGGTACGGCAGCACTTCACTTAGCTTTACTGGTTTTAGGGGTGCAAGCTGGAGATGAAGTTATTTGTCAGAGTATGACTTTTTCTGCTTCTGCGAATCCTATAGTTTATTTAGGCGCTACCCCTGTTTTTATAGATAGTGAGACTACCACCTGGAATTTGTGTCCAATTGCTTTAGAAAACGCTATACAAGATCGTATTCGTTTGGGTAAAAAACCAAAAGCAATTGTTGCTGTGCATCTGTATGGTGTTCCTTTTCAAGTGGAAGCCATTCAAGCCATTTCTAAAAAATATGAAATTCCAATTATAGAAGATAGTGCAGAAGCTTTAGGGAGTTCTTATCAGCAACAAAAATGTGGAACTATAGGCGATATAGGAATTTTATCCTTCAATGGTAATAAAATAATTACAACCTCTGGTGGAGGTGCTCTTGTGGCGAAGGATTCTAAGATAAAAGAAAAAGTAGTTTTTTGGGCAACTCAAGCTAGAGATCAAGCACCACATTACCAACATTCTGAGATTGGATACAATTATAGAATGAGTAATGTTTGTGCCGGAATTGGAAGAGGACAAATGGAAGTTTTGGAGAATCATGTGCAAGCTCGTCGTGCTATGCATGCTTTTTATCTGGATATTTTTAAAAATATAGAAGGAGTTACTGTTTTTCAAGCTACTTCTGAATCGTATGCCAATTATTGGTTGTCTGCTATTATTGTAGAGGAAAGTAAAACGAATGGCATTACCCGAGAACAGCTTCGTTTGCTTTTTGAAAAGGAGAATATTGAATCAAGACCTTTGTGGAAGCCAATGCATTTGCAACCCGTTTTTGCTAACTGTCCTTATTATGGAACTCAAATTGCAGCATCTCTTTTTGAAAAAGGATTGTGTTTGCCTTCAGGATCCAATTTAACGGACATGGAACGAGATAGGATTCAAAAAGTAGTAGCAGACTTGTTTTTAAATAATTCTAATGAATTATAGGAATAGGTCCAGTA
The DNA here is from genome assembly GCF_021172145.1 of Flavobacterium cyclinae. Taxonomy (NCBI): domain Bacteria; kingdom Pseudomonadati; phylum Bacteroidota; class Flavobacteriia; order Flavobacteriales; family Flavobacteriaceae; genus Flavobacterium; species Flavobacterium cyclinae. Next base: position 2,411,178 of record NZ_CP089095.1, on the reverse strand, counting down.
TTATATTTTTTATGATGTCTTCATTTTGAAATCCAAAATAGATTTGATAGTTTTGTCAACTTAATTCAGTTATAATGAAAAAAAAGATAGTACTAGTACTAGTGGCATGTGTTGTAATGTTAACTTCTTGTGTTTCAAAAAAAGAAATACTCTATTTAAATGATTTAAAAGCTAGTGATAGTGCTAATTTTCAATGGTCAGATGTCATTGTGCAACCGAATGATATTTTAAGTGTCAAAATTACGGCTGAAGATATGGAATTGGCATTGCCGTACAATTTATCTCCTGTAATTGGGGCGCAACAAAATATAAATGGTGCTCAGTTGTTATTGCAAGGATATTTGGTGTCTAATGAAGGCGAAATCAATATTCCGGTGTTAGGAACTATTCTGGTTAAAGGACTGACTTATACTCAAATTGAAGAGAAAATTCAAAAGGAGTTAACAGAGAAACAATTACTTAAAAATCCCGTAGTGGTTTGTCGTATTGTAAATGCTAAAGTCACCATCTTAGGAGAAGTACGAAGTCCTGGAACCTATACTTTTTATGAAAATAATTTAACAATTTTGCAAGCATTAGGATTAGCTGGCGACTTAAATATCACAGGGGTGCGTAAAAATATCAAAGTCGTTCGTATGGAAAATAATCAGCAATTGGTGGGTGAAATTGATTTGACCCAAAAAGATTGGATGAATTCTCCTTTTTACTTTATCAAACCCAATGATGTAATTGTAGTAGATCCGAATACTGCAAAAGTAAAATCTGCCGGTATCATTGGTAATGCAGGTACTTTACTAGGTACTATTTCCGTTATTTTATCTTCCTTTTTAATTATTAGAAGCCTTTAATTTATTCGCTTATGGATGCATCTACTTCGCATGAAAACCAACAAGTATCGTTTGATTTAAAACAAGAAATTTTTAAGTATTTACCTTTTTGGTACTGGTTTGTAATTGGGATTGTTATTGCCTTTATGGGGGTTAGTTTGTATTTGAGGTATCAAAGTAATGTGTATCAGTCCAAAACGATTATCAAATTATTGGATGATTCTAACTCCGATTTTAAGATGCCGACAAGTGGAGTCAATTTTTTCATGCGAAGTAAAATTAATATTGAAAATGAAAAAGAAATTATCAAATCCAATCGCTTAATAGGTCAGGTGGTTCATGAATTGCAATTGTACAATCAATTTTTCTCGGAAGGTAAAATTCGTATAGCGGAAGAATATGGGAACACAATACCTAGCATTGAATGGATAGGTGACCAACAAAAGGTAGATGAGTTTTCAGGTTTCTGGAACATAAACTATGATTCGAAAGGATATGTTTGGAATGAAGATGGGAAAAAACGTTCCTATGGCGTAGTATATGATGTGGATAATATAGCAATGAAAGTGAATGCACCTATTGTGCTTCACAAAAACAAAAGAACATTACAAGTAAAGAAATCTTCGTTTGAAGATGCAGTAGTTCGTTTAAAAGCTAATATAGATGTGAATTTAGTAGGGGAAGAAAGCGAACTTTTAGCAATTTCTACAAAAGGACCACTTATTGAAAAAAATAATGCTATTCTCAATACGTTAAATGAAGTATTTGATCGGGATGGTAGAGAGGATCGTCAACGTGTTTTCAAAAAAACGATTGATTTTGTGAATTCACGTTTCGAGTATTTATTCAAAGAATTGGATACGATTGAATTAAATAAGGCCAATTACAAACGCGACCAAAAACTTTCTTTTTTAGAAGGGGATGCCGGAACTTTGTTGGCGACTAAGACTGAATCTTTCTCTCAATATGAAAAAGCAAAAACACAGTCTATGTTAAGTGAAATCATTATTGCAGCTTTGAGAGAAGTTAAAGATAATGAACTTTTACCTGCCAATATTGGTTTAGAAGAGATGAAGGTGAATAGTCTAATTGAAGAATACAACAAAGTCGTTTTAGAAGCTCAGAAAACCATTACTAATGGAGGGGAAAAGCATCCTAGTGTGGGGAAACTATTAGCGATTCAACAAAATTTAAAGAGTTCAATAAAATATTCGTTATTGGCTTATCAAAAAGTATTAGCAACCAATATACAATCCATAGAGCAAATAAAAGCACAACAAGAAAATCAATACGCTGCCATTCCGTATCAAGAAAAAACGATTCGTGCGATTGAGCGTCAACAAAAAATCAAGGAAACCCTTTATTTATTGCTGTTGCAAAAAAGAGAAGAGGCAAGTATCAATTTAGCCATTGTTAATCCTTCTATAAAAATAGTCGATGAAGCTATAGCTGATAAAAACCCGCTTTCTCCCAAACGAGGTGTGGCCTTTTTATTAGCATTCTCATTAGGTTTGTTAATTCCTTTTGGAATTCTTTTTGTTTATTATTTATTTGATACCAAGATTCATACTAAAGAAATGATTCAGCGAGGACTCCCTACAGTGCCTATTCTGGCGGAAATTCCCTTTATTGAGTCAAATAGTAAAATCGTACATAAAAATGAGCACACTGTTTTATCTGAATCGTTCCGAATATTAGTAGCAAATCTAGATTTTGTTTTTCCTGTACAACTTACAAAATCTCCAATTATATATACCGCTTCTACCATCAAAGGAGAAGGGAAAACCTTTGTAGCTACCAATTTAGCTTTGTCATTAGCTGCTTTAGGGAAAAAAGTGATTTTAGTGGGTACCGATTTACGTAATCCTCAATTGCATAAAGCACTGAATTCTAAAAAAGCTAAGCTAGGTTTAGTTGACTTATTAGTAAATTCTGAAATCGCTACCCATTCTTGTATAGTTCAGGAAGCGATAAATGATATTTCTTTAGATGTAATTTATTCAGGTGTTATACCGCCTAATCCTACTGAAATTCTTTCAAATGGAAAATTAGGGCAGTTGTTAGAAGAATTAAGAACAAAATACGATTATGTTTTAGTTGATACCGCTCCTACATTGTTGGTGGCAGATACTACTATTATATCGAAATATGCTGATATTGTATTGTATTTAATAAAAGCCAATTATACGGATAAACAATTGATGTCATACATCACTGATTTGAAGGACCAATCCAAAATTGCTAATCCTTTTATTGTATTTAATAATGTAGGTCAAAACGAAGGATATGGTAAGGGCTATGCATATTCGTATCAGTATAATTATGGATATGGCTATGGCTATGGGGTCAATCCTAAGTATTTGTCGCGATTTGAAAAAATAAAGTCTTTTGTAAAGCAAATTGTTAAAAAGAGGTAATATCAAATATTTGATTCCCTTCTATTATCAATTCAAGTTCCTTTAAGTGACTTTTTTGGAGTGGTAACGGATTGTTTTTCATAAAATTGATGTTTTCAATTCTATGAGTATCTGTACCTACAAAATCATACATATTAGCTTCTAATAATTGGATACTCAATTTTTTTACATCGGATCCATAATATCCTAAAAGCGAAAGGCTGTTGATTTGAAAATATAAATCAAAGGTTTTTAATTGTTCAAAATTTTGTAGATTATCTTTCCAATATAAATAACGTTCTGGATGCGCTAATATTAATTTGTAACCTTTGAGTTTTAGTTGAAAAAGCGACTCCATTATGCGGTCAGAAGGTGGGAAAAGCATTGAAAACTCTATTAAAATATGGTTTCCAGGAAGTGTTAAAATACTATTTTGCTGGATTTCTTGTTCTAAATAACTTTCTGCTAAATATTCACTAGCAACTCCAATAATAAAATCAGTTGTTTTGCAATTTTTATAAACGTTGTATGCTTCGTTTATATCTAAAGCCGAATTATTCCAAAGTCCCGGATATGTATGAGGTGTAGCAATTGCTTTTGTAATTCCTAATTCTTGTAGTCCATTGCATAACGCTATTGTTTCTTCTAAAGATTTTGACCCGTCATCAATACCCCAAAGTAAATGGTTATGTATATCAATACATCCATCTTTCCATAAATCTTTCCAAAAAACTTTTTTCTTAGGAATCCAAAACATTTTCTTTGGGTTATATATTTTCGTTTCAAAAGTACAAAAATCATTTCAAATGAAATAAAATCATTTCTTATGTTTTTAGGAACACAGATTTAAGAAATTGAAGTAATCTTTAAATATAATCTTTTGTTCTTCGCGAAAAACTTGATTCCCGAAGTTTCGGGATTTGCGTTAAAATTTACACCGAGCTCACGGAGTTAATTTTAAGTGGATTGCGTTGAAAGAGATACACAGAGCGTTTCACTTTTGTACTTGTCCTTGAACTTGCTCTTGTTTTAAACACAGATTTAAGAAGTTGAAATAATTTTTAAAGTTTAATTACTACTTTATTTCTAAGAAGGAATTGTCCCATTGAGGGGAATATAGGGGTGTTACAAGTGTTGTTTTACACCGAGTTACACGGAGTTTATTTGAAGTGGATTGCGTTCAATGAGATACACAGAGCGTTTCACTTTTGTACTTGCCCTTGAACTTGCTCTTGTTTTGGAACACAGATTTAAGAAGTTGAAGTAATCTTTAAATATAATCTTTTCGTACTTTGCGAAAAATTTGAATCCCGAAGTTTCGGGATTTACGTTAAAATTTACACTGAGCTCACGGAGTTAATTTTAAGTGGATTGCGTTGAAAGAGATACACAGAGCGTTTCACTTTTGTACTTGTCCTTGAATTTGCTCTTGTTTTGAACACAAATTTAAGAAGTTGAAATAATTTTTAAAGTTTAATTACTACTTTATTTCTAAGAAGGAATTGTCCCCTTGAGGGGAATATAGGGGTGTTACAAGTGTCATTTTACACCGAGTTGCACGGAGTTTATTTGAATTGGATTGCGTTCAAAGAGATACACAGAGCGTTTCACTTTTGTACTTGCCCTTGAACTTGCTCTTGTTTTGAACACAAATTTAAGAAGTTGAAATAATTTTTAAAGTTTAATTACTACTTTATTTCTAAGAAGGAATTGTCCCCTTGAGGGGAATATAGGGGTGTTACAAGTGTCATTTTACACCGAGCTCACGGAGTTAATTTTAAGTGGATTGCGTTGAAAGAGATACACAGAGCGTTTCACTTAATGTTACAAATATGTTTAAGCTCCGTCGAGTATATCATGCTTACAAGATTCTCTTTAAGAATTGATTCATGCTAAGTTTGAACTTGCTCTTGAACTTGATTTTGTTTTTTAATACTTAACTTAATAAAGTTTGCTCCTTGTTTAAAAATGGTTAATTTTGAAACTTGAACAATGAAGAAACCTAATCATGCATCAATCAAGTAATTCTAAGGAAGAATGGTTATATGAAATTACACCAAAAAATAAACTCTTTTCACTTAATTTAAAAGAAGTTTGGCGTTATCGTGATTTGTTGTTCTTGTTTGTAAAACGTGATATTGTTACAGTATACAAGCAAACTGTTTTAGGACCATTATGGTATCTTATCCAACCTTTATTTACGTCTATTATTTTTACAGTTATTTTTAATAATGTTGCAGGAATTTCTACAGGTAATGTTCCTCCATTTTTGTTCAATTTAGCAGGAATTATGGTTTGGAGTTATTTTACTTCTTGTTTGAATGATACTTCCGATACTTTTAAAAAGAATGCTTCAATATTTGGTAAAGTGTATTTTCCAAGACTCATTGTTCCATTGTCGATTGTGATATCTAATTTAGTAAAATTTGGTATTCAATTTTTAATTTTTGTTATATTTTATATTTTTTATGTATCTCAAGGAATGGAAATCAAATTAACAATGTCTATCTTGTTTTTCCCAATTTTAGTTGTCGTAATGGGGATGTTAGGTTTAGGATTGGGAATGATAATTTCATCTTTGGTTACTAAGTATCGTGATTTAAGTTTCTTAGTTGGATTTGGGGTGCAATTGTTAATGTATGTTTCAGCAGTCATGTATCCTATGGCATTATTAAAAGATAAATTACCTGCTTTTGGTTGGTTAATTGAATATAATCCATTGGCTTATGTAATAGAAACTGCTCGTTATATGTTATTACATGAAGGAAGTATTTCTGCATCAGGATTACTTTATATAGTTGTAGTAACTATCATTGTATTTTTTGTAGGATTATTGATTTTTAATAAAACAGAAAAGAGTTTTATTGATACGGTGTAATGGTGATGGATGTTCGATGATGGATGCTGGAAGATGGGGGATGTAAGATGAGTGAATGGTTTTCAAGTTAATTTTGAATTTGTCCCGAAGCTTCGGGATTTAAGTTGTAATGGGTTTTACACCAAGTTGCATAAAGTTTGAAGTTTCGGACGTTTACTTTTAAAAGAGTAAGAAAACACATAAAAGATTTTTTAAATTTATAAGATTTCTTCAATCTGTGTTCCTAATAATGCGATTGGGTTTTAAAAATAAAAATGAGTAAAAAAGATATCATATTAAAAGCAGAAAATGTTTCCAAACAATATCGATTAGGAGTTGTAGGGACGGGCACATTGAGTCACGATTTAAATCGATGGTGGCATAAAGTTCGTGGAAAAGAAGATCCGTATCTGAAAGTTGGAGAAACCAATGACCGAACTAAGAAAGGAGATAGTGACTATGTTTGGGCACTACAAGATATCAATTTTGAAGTTGAGCGTGGAGAGGTATTAGGAATAATTGGAAAGAATGGTGCAGGAAAATCTACTTTGTTAAAAATCCTATCTAAAGTTACTGCACCTACTACTGGAAGTATAAAAACTAAAGGGCGTATCGCTTCTTTATTGGAAGTAGGAACTGGTTTTAATCCGGAGTTAACAGGTAGAGAAAACATATATTTGAATGGTGCTATTTTAGGAATGACTAAAAAAGAAATCACGTCAAAACTAGATGAAATCATTACTTTTAGTGGTTGCGAACGCTATATTGACACGCCAACAAAGCGTTACAGTAGCGGAATGACTGTTCGTTTGGCATTTGCAGTAGCTGCATTTTTAGAACCTGAAATTTTAGTTGTTGACGAAGTATTAGCAGTAGGAGATGTAGAGTTTCAAAAGAAAGCTATTGGTAAAATGCAAGATATTTCTAGAGAAGGAGGAAGAACGGTACTATTCGTTAGTCATAATATGGCGGCGGTTAAAAGTTTGTGTACCAAAGGAATTGTAATGCAGAATGGAAAAGTTAGTTATTTTGGAGAAATAGATGAAGCAATAACAATCTATTTAAAGAATAATGTTTTCAATAGTAACATTAAAAATTATATAGAGTTTGAAAAAGTTGAATATTCAATACAGATTTCAAAGGTAGAAATATTTTCACAAGATGCTAATGGTAATCGTCAAGATGTTAATAGTATAATTATGGGTGATACTATAATTTTTTTAATTTTTATTAATATTGAAAAAATGTATAGTAATCTGAAGGCAAGTATTGTGATTTCTTCAATAAATGGTTTCGTAATTACTGCAATTAGATCCTATGAAATAGTTGATAAAGTTTATAGTTCAGATAGTAATTTTTGTTTTAAAGTTGTAGTTTCAGATTTAAAATTAATGCCTGGAGAGTATTTGGTCACTGTTGCTTTAGCGGAAAATAATTCAACTATTGAGATAAAAGAAGATTGTTTAGGTTTTAGTATTATTCCAACTGATATTTATGGTACAGGGAAAATACCCAAAGGGAATTTTTATATTTATTCAAAGGCAACATGGGAATTAATAAAATAATAAAACGATGGCTTTCAAATAAAATTTTGAAACTATTGAATGAAACAAATAAAAAACCACCTTTTTTAATTACAAAAACAGATAAGATAAAGGTGGGAAAAGAAAGTTATCATAATGGGAATTTTAATGTTAAGGGAAATGGTTCATTGATATTAGGTAGTTATTGTGCCTTTGGTCAGGATATAAAAGTAATTTTGTCCAATCATAACTACAATTATCCTTCTATACAGTATACTTTTTACAGAAAAAATTTTGGAAGATTACCATATGAAAATATACAAGGTAATACTGAGATTGGAAATGATGTTTGGATAGGAGATAGTGTTATTATTTTGCCCAATATTAAAATTGGAAATGGAGTTATTATTGGAGCGGGTTCAATAGTAACTAAAGATGTGCCTGATTATGCAATTATTGCTGGAAATCCTGCAAGAGTAATAAAATACAGGTTTACGCAAGAAAAAATTGATGAATTGAATACAAAAAAATGGTGGAATTGGACAAATGAAGAAATTTATAAAAATAGTGACTTTTTTTTTAAAAAATCAAACGATTAGAAAAGAAGATTTTTGGGTAAAACTTTTAAAATATAAATTTACTAATAAACCTTTAGTTTATTGGTATTCAAGAGTTCATTTTGAAAATGAACAATTTGAGAATTTTGGAGATATTATTACGCCTTATTTGGTTAAAAAAATGACGAATATTGCTCCAATACTATTTAGACCTTCTTATGAATTGTCTATCTTTTGTAAATATTTTATAATGACTGGTAGTATTATAGTTGATGCTAGAAAGAATTCGATTGTTTGGGGCAGTGGATTAATTAAGACAAGTCAAAAAATACGTGGAGGTCGTTTTCTCGCAGTAAGAGGTCCAAGAACAGCTAAAAGATTAAAAGAATTAGGCTTTTCAGAACCCAGTGTTTATGGTGATCCTGCACTTTTGTTACCTCTTTTATATAGGCCAAAGTCAACTTTAAAAACTTATAAAATTGGAATTATTCCTCATTATGTTGATTATGAAGAAATAAAAAAAATGGTTGATTCGTTCTTGTATAATGACATTAAAGTAATTAATTTGCTTAATAATAATGTTGAAGATGTGGTTAATGAAATAGTTAACTGTGAAAGAATAATTTCTACTTCTTTACATGGAGTCATTGTTGCTAATGCATATGATATTCCTACCATGTGGTGGAAATTTTCTGACAAGTTAATAGGTGATGATGTTAAGTTTTATGACTATTTTGAATCCTTAGAGATGTTTAATGTTAAGCCTATTTATACTGAAAAAGTTGAAGATTTAGTTGCTCTTGATGATTATTTTCTGCCAAATGATAAAGTTTTAGAAAAAGTTCAACAAAATTTATTCTATACTTTTCCAATAAAAAACAAATTTCATAATAATCTTAAAACAAATATATTTAGTTAATAAATTTTGAAAAAAAGAATTCTCATATTATCACCTTTTTTAAAAAATATTGGCGGAACAGAACTCGAGGCTGTGATTTCGGCTATGCATTTTTATGATTCAAGATTATATGAGCAAGTATCAATTTTTTCACCAATTAAACACGATTCTTTTTTCGAGGAAATTATTAATGAAAGAAAAATAGGATTTTTAAATTACCCTACTTTTTTTAATTCTAAAATAGTCCTTTTTGTAAATAAGTTACTTAAGAAATTAGGTTTGAATGTTTCTCTTTTTGAAGTTATTTATTGGTTTTTTATTTCAAAACGCTTTACCCATTTTTTTGTTTTAACTTATCCAGGTTGTATATATTTTTTTTCTTTGTTCCAATATTATAATAAAAGAAAAAAATATGTAGCTAAAGTTACGATGTGGCATTATAATCTGTTAAGTGATCCTCAAAAAAATATTTATAAAAAGTTTAATATTATAATTGTTTTCAATGAAGTACAAAAAAAATTTTGGCATACTAATCAGATTTTATCCAATGCAGTTGCTTTAGATATTATGATTTTGAATGAAACAAATCTTCTTGGTTTGTCGTCAAAAACTTTTCATAAAGATATTATTGTTTTTGGTTTTTTAGGGAGATTGTCTAGGGAAAAGAATATTGAAGACATGATTTTGTTGATGGAATTTTTAAATCATAAAAATCAAAAAAAATGTCAATTATTTATACAAGGAGGGGGAGATGCTGCTTATGTTCAAGAATTGGAGAAGCTTGTTGTAAAACTTAAATTACAAGAGTTTGTAACTTTTAACAAGGTGTTTATTAGTCCAAACCAAACACATCATTTTTATGACCAAATACAAGTCTTATTAGTTACTTCAACAAACGAAGGAGGTCCAATGACTTCCCTAGAAGCTGCTGCTGCAGGGTGTTATGTTATGGGATATAAGATTGGCGCGATGGAAGATCGTTTTAGTTCATTTCCTTATATAGTAAACGTAGATTTTAATTCTTTATGTAATTCGGCTTTAACTTTTTTAAACTTAACTACTTTTGAGAAACAAATGGTTTTGTGTTCTTTTAGGCAACATTATATTTTCAATCTAAGTAATAGATCAAAAGGGGTACAATTAAATCAATATTTTCAATAATGGATTCCAAATTATTAGTTTCAATAATCATTCCTTGTTATAATGATGCAGCTTATATAGAACAAGCAGTAAAATCGGCTAATGATCAAACGTATCCTTATAAAGAAATTATAGTTGTTGACGATGGTTCCAATGCAGAAACGAAAGCTGTTTTAAAGAAACTACAACCCAACATAACGAAGTTAATTACCCATGAAAATCAAGGGCAAAGTACAGCCAGAAACGTCGGAATTAAAGCTGCAAATGGTGATTTTGTATTAGTCTTAGATAGTGATGATTATTTTGAAGCCTCTTTTTGTGAAGAAGCTATTGCCATATTACAAAATTCCGATGAGGTTAAAATTGTGACATCGCATTTACGAAGATTTACAGATAGCAAAACAATAGATATATTTGTTCCTTCAGGGGGTGATATTGCTACTTTTGTAATTAAAAATGGAGCCACAGGAAGTGCAATGTTTCGAAAATCTGATGCGTTATCAGTAAATGGTTATGACGAAACAATGAGAAAAGGATTTGAAGATTGGGAGTTTTACATTCGATTGCTAGCTCATGGTGGAATTACAGAAGTTATTCCAAAACCGTACTTAAACTATAGAGTTAGAGCTAATTCTACAACTTCAAGAGCTAATAAGGTAAAAGAGGAATTACTAAAATATATTTATACCAAAAACAGAGTAGTTTTTTTGCAACATATTGATGCTTTTGTGTCTAATTTGTTAGATGAAATAGAAAAAGAAGAAAAACAAAAAAATAAAATTTTCAAGAGTATCGATTACAAATTAGGAGCATTAATTTTAAAACCTTTTCGTTTTATAAAATCACTTTTTAGATGAAACCCCAAGTTACCATTATCATGGCCACCTACAATAGAGCGCATTTTATTGTAGAAACCTTGCATTCTATCCAACAACAAACATTTCAAGATTGGGAATGTTTTATCATTGATGATGGAGGTA